>JASHSS010000869.1 GCA_030038565.1 Bryobacteraceae bacterium | reverse complement strand
GCCCCCACTTGACAGTTTCCCCCCGCGGCCTCCCTCGGTGTTCTCCACCGCGGCGCGGAAGCTCAGTAGTGGAAAACGGGCGCCCGCCAAAACTCCCTCCTCGCGACCCCACCGCTTTTCTCCGTGCTTGCTCGACGGCTTCGCCAGTGGCGGAACCGGCGCCCCTCAGCTCTCCAAACTCGAGTGCAGCGTAATATTGGTCTTATAAAGCTTCGATACCGGGCAGCCGGCTTTGGCCGCCTCGACCGCCTTGTCGAACGCTTCCTGGCTGGCGCCGGGCACCTTGGCCTTCAGGTCGAGATGGCTCTGGGTAATGGCGAAGCCGTCGGCTCCTCTTTCCAGGCTGATGGTGCAGGTGGTCTCGATCTTCTCGGGAGTCAAACCCGCTCCGCCCAACTGCGCCGATAGCGCCATCGAAAAGCAGCCCGCGTGGGCCGCCGCCAGCAACTCCTCCGGATTGGTTCCCTTGCCATCCTCGAAACGGGTCTGGAAGGAATACTGCGAATTCGAAAGTACTCCGCTGGCCGTAGAAACGGTCCCCTTACCTGTTTTCAGATCGCCGCGCCATTCCGCATTTGCCGTTCGTTTCATGAGTGCTCCCTTCTCCTGGTGCCCTAGCTTGGATGCCGCCGGCTCGCGAAAAGGTTCGTCGCGGCCTATTCCTCGGCCGTGAAATAGGAGCAATCCGGATGGTGAAATACCAACGCGCTCACGCTGGCTTCCGGCTCCATCATCATACCTTCGGTCAGCCGCACTCCGATATCCTCGGGCCGCAGCAGTTTCCACAGCCCCTGCTGGTCGTCCAGGTTGGGACAGGCCGGGTAACCGAAGCTGTAGCGCTTTCCGCGATACCGCGAAGTGAAACGTTCCTGCATGGTCATGGCCGGAGGGTCGGGGAAGCCCCAATCCTCGCGGATGCGCCGGTGCAGCCATTCCGCGGCGCCCTCGGCGGTCTCAATCGCCAGCGCCTGGATGGCGTGGGCCTTGAAGAACTCGCCGGCCTGTTTGAACTCCCCGGAGCGCTCGCGCACGCACGCTCCGGCGGTCACCACGAACAGCGCCATGTGATCGCGATGCGCGTCCCCCTCCAGCACGTAATCGCTCAGGCACAGGCCGTCCTCGCGCCGCTGCCTTCCGAAGCGGAAAGTATGTATCGGCGCGTCGCCCGCCGGCGCGTAAAGCTGAATCGCGTTGCCGTCGCGAACGGCCTCAAAAAACTGCCAGACCGCCCGCACCCGCATGAACTGAGCGGCCTCCTGCTTCACCTCCTCGACGCCGTGGTAGAGTTCCAGCGCGCGCTCATCGCGCTCCCGCAGACCCTTTTCGAAATTGCCCTTGTAACCCAGGTGCCGCCCGTAGAGCATGTTGGGATTGATGTAGCTCCACACCTCTGCCAGGTGCGCCACGTCGCGGACCTTGCGCTCCAGGTAGGGCGCGGGAGGAATCGGGATGTCGGCCCGCACCTTGCGGCTGCGCCGGGTGGACGGCCCTCCGGGAGCCGGAGGCTCAAGGGGCGCATCCACCGCCGCCGGCGCTTCGGCCGCTTTATGGCTCTCCACCAGCGCCGCCCGCTCGCCCGGATCCATGATCCGGTTCATCAGGCTCAACCCCGTCATGGCGTCCTTGGCGTAGCACACCGCCTCCCCGTACGCCGGCGCGATCCGGGTGCGGGTAAACTTTTCCGAAAGCGCCGCCCCGCCCACCAACAGCGGCACGGCGATGCCTGCCATCTTCAGATCGCCCGCCGTGATCACCATCTGCTGGGTGCTTTTCACCAACAGCCCCGAAAGCCCAATGGCGTCCGGCTTGTGCTCCTGGTACGCGCGAATGAGCGTTTCCGGCGGAACCTTGATGCCCAGGTTGATCACCTGGTAGCCGTTGTTCGCCAGAATGATCTCCACCAGGTTCTTGCCGATATCGTGGACATCGCCCTTCACGGTGGCCAGCATGACCTTGCCCCGCGCCATGGTGTCGGCCTTTTCCATGAACTGTTCCAGGTAGCTCACCGCGGCCTTCATGGATTCGGCCGATTGCAGCACCTCGGCCACAATCAGCTCGTTGTTGTTGAACAGCCGGCCCACTTCCGACATCCCCGCCATCAGCGGCCCGTTGATGATCTCGAGCGGCGCCGCGCCTTCCGCGAGTTTCCGGTCCAGATCGGCGATCAGTCCGTCCTTGGTGCCTTCGATGATGTAGTGCGCCAGCCGCTGGTCGAGAGGCAGGTCGGCCGCGCGCTCCTTCACGCGCTTCCCGGCTTTGCGGAAGTGATCCGTGACCGCCGCAATGTGCCACTGGTTGATGGCGGCTTTCTGCCCGGCCGTCTGGAGCCGCCAGTCTTCGGGCGCCGCCCTCAGCGACTCCTCTTCGGCATCGACGGGCGGCGCATTGAACAGCAGGCTCTCCGCCAGGCGCCGCTCCTCTTCCGTAATGGAAGCGAAGCGCTCCAGTTTTTCGGCGTTCACAATCGCCAGGTCCAGCCCCGCCTTGGTGCAGTAGTAAAGAAAGACCGAATTCACCACTTCGCGCGCCGCCGCCGGCAGCCCGAACGAGATGTTCGAGATGCCCAGCACGGTCTTCACCAGCGGCAGCTTTTCCTTCACCAGGCGGATGCCTTCAATGGTCTCGACCGCCGCGCCGATATAATTCGCATCGCCGGTGGCGCAGGGAAACACCAGCGGGTCGATGACGATGTCCTCGGGCGCGATGCCGTACTTCTCCGTCAGCAGCTTGTACGACCGCTCGGCCACCGCCAGCTTGCGCTCGCGCGTGAAGGCCTGTGCCTGGACTTTATCCTCGTCGATCGCCCCCACCACCAGCGCCGCGCCGTAGCGCCGGGCAATCGGGCAGACGCGCTCGAACTTTTCCTTGCCATCCTCCAGGTTGATCGAGTTGATGATGCTCTTCCCCTGGCAATATTGCAGAGCCAGTTCCACCGCTTTGGGATCGGTGGTGTCGATCATCAGCGGCGCTTTGATCTTGCGGATCAGCTTCTGGTAGAACGGCGGGATGTCGCCGATCTCGTCGCGGTCGGTGCTTTGCAGGCACACGTCGATGACGTGCGCCCCGTTCTTCACCTGCCAGCGCGCGATTTCGGTGGCTTCCTCCCACTTCTCCGCGGCCACCATGTTCTTGAACAGGCGCGAGCCGATCACGTTGGTGCGCTCGCCCACAATCAGCGGCCGGTTGCTCTCCTCCGCCTCCACCATCTCGATGCCCGAATAGTAAGCGCGGTGCGACCGCGGCGGCACGGCCCGCGGCCGCTTTCGCTCGGCCATCTGCGCGATCATCCGGATGTGCGCCGGAGTGGTCCCGCAGCACCCGCCCACCATGTTCAGCCAACCCTGTTTGATAAACCGCTCGAGCTGCTCGGCGAGCGATTGCGGCGTTTCCGGGAACTTCCCCTCCGCATCCGGCAGCCCCGCGTTCGGGTAGCACGAGATGCGATACCGCGACATCTGGTGCAGCGTGCGCAGATGGTCGGTCATCAGGTCCGGCCCGGTGGCGCAGTTCATACCCACCGCCAGCAGGTCGTGATTGGCGATCGAGCAATACAGCGCGTCGATTTCCTGCCCGGCCAGCATCGTGCCGGTATCGAAGATCGTTACCGAAGCCAGCACCGGGATGGCCATCCCAAGATCGCGCCGGAGTTGCTCGACCGCCAGCAGCCCGGCCTTCAGCGCGCCGGTATCGAAGCAGGTTTCGATAGCCAGAAAATCGGCTCCGCCCTCCACCAGCGCCTTGGCCTGCTGGTAGTAGTCGCGGTAGAAGTCCGTGAACGTCGCCGTGCCGGTGGTGTTGATGTTCCGCGTGGTCGGCCCTATGGAGCCGGCCACGAAGCGCGGTTTGTCCGCCGTGGAAAACGCCGCCGCCGCCTTGCGGGCGATTTCGGCCGCGGCGTAGTTCAGCTCGTAGACCCGCTCCTGCAACTGGTTTTCCGCGAGCGTCATGCGCGCGCCGCCGAACGAATTGGTTTCGATGACGTCGGCGCCGGCTTCCAGGTACGCCCGGTGCACGCCTTCGATCACATCCGGCCGCGTGGCGTTCAGGATCTCCGGGCAGTTCTCGCACCCCTGGTAATCGGCTTCGAGGGACAGGGGCACCTGGTGCAGCATGGTCCCCATGGCCCCGTCCAACACCAGGACGCGTTCATCCAGAATCTCAGCGAGCGCCTTCAAGCGCTGGGTGGGTGTGGTCGTCATCGGGCGGCTAATACCATCTTAGCCAAGCCGGAGGGCCGCCACCGGGCGACCGCAGTGATACCCTCGATGGGAAAGGAAGGCACTATGAAACCTGTCGGGAAACCCGAGCAGAAGTCTCCCAAGAGCACTCCGGCCGCCGGAAAGAAACCGGGCTTCACGGACGAAGAACGAGCCGCGATGAAAGATCGGATCCAGGAAATGAAAGGGGAGGCGCGCGGCGGGTCGCGCAAGGGCAATCCGGACGGGGAAGCCGACGTGCTCGCGAAGATTGCCGCGCTACCGCCGTCGGATCGCTCACTGGCCGAGCGGCTCCATGCAATCATCAAAGCCGCCGCGCCGTCCCTCTCAGCGAAAACCTGGTACGGAATGCCCGCCTATGCAAAGGACAGCAATGTGATCTGCTTCTTCCAAAGTGCACAGAGGTTCAAAACGAGATATGCCACCCTCGGCTTCAGCGATAAAGCCAACCTCGACCAGGACCGCATGTGGCCGACCGCCTTCGCCCTAAAGGAGCTGACCGAGGCCGAAGAGGCCAAGATTGTCGCACTGGTTAAGAAAGCCATCAGTTGAGAATGGAGCCGCCGCCGGCAGCCCCCAAAGATAGAGAGTTCCCGCCCATGGGCCCGCAATTCGCTACCTCGAATGCCGGCGGGCCGTGATCTGTACCCTGTACCACACGGCCGTTTGGCGCCACGCCGCAACCGCGTCCCGCGCCAGCCCCACGGCCGGGCAATTCCGCCGCTGTTATCCTGAAGCCAGTGGCCGTTACCAATTCTCTCCGTCTCGCGCTCGTTCTGCTCATCGGCACGCCGCTCGGCGCCTACGCCGATACCCAATTCCGCGTGCGCCCGATGAAGCCTACCCAAGCGCCCCTGGACAAAGGCCTGTGCGACATCCGCCTCCGCGTGGAGGGCGAAGTGGAACTCACCCTGCGGGGCGGTACAGTTTCCCTCCACACGCTCTCCGGCCGCGATGCGCGCGACAACGGCTCGGCCTGCAATCAGCCCCTGCCCGATCGCGATATCCGCGGCTTCGCCCTGGAGGCCAAACAGAACCGCGACGCCATCCGGCTGGTTGCCGCGCCTTCATCGGCTAACGATTTCCAGGCCGTCATCCGCATCCGCAACGTCACCCCCGGCGACGACCGCTACCATTTCAGCCTCACCTGGAAGGTCACCGCCGCGGGCCTCGGCGACGAACCGCAAGCCGGACCAGCCGGCTTCGTCTGGAACAACGCCACCCGCTACAAATCGCGCGGCCAGGGCGAGGCCGCGGCCGGCGATGTCCACCTGGGGCTTCTGGACGTGGATGTGTCGATCGATCTCGGCGGCAGAGTCTGGGTGGTCTTCCACACCGCGCGGAAAGAGCCGCTCTCCTTCAGTGGCGTAGTCAATAACAGCGAAGAAGGCCGCCTGCGCGCCGATGTGGTCTGCGATGGTCCGGACTGGCACGTGCAGGGACCCATGTTTCTATCGGTCGATGAGGCGCGCGACCGCGTCACCGCCATCACCCTCGACGCCACCGACGGCCACGACCACCTCCACCTCGACTGGAAGCGGCGCTAGCGGCATATCCGGGCCGCCGGCCAGGCTCACGGCTACGGCAGCTTGCTCTCGCCCATCAGATAAACATCCATCGCGCGCGCGGCCTTGCGCCCTTCGGCGATGGCCCACACCACCAGCGATTGCCCGCGCCGCATGTCCCCCGCCGCGAACACTCCCGCCACCGACGTCTGGTAATTCGTGGTGGTAACATTTCCGCGCTGGTCCAGTTCCACGCCCAATTGCTCGATCATCCCGTGGCGCACCGGCCCCAGGAAGCCCATGGCCAGCAGAACCAGGTCGGCATCCAGGGTAAAGCGGCTGCCCGGAATCGGCTCGAAGCGCGGCGGCGGTCCCACCCGCACCGCCTGCAGTTGCCGAACGCGCCCCTCCGCATCGCCTGAAAATTCCACCGTCGAAACGCTCCAATCGCGCACGCCGCCCTCTTCGTGCGAGCTTTCCACGCGCAACTGCATCGGCCAAAGCGGCCATGGAGTGGCCGGCGAGCGCGTGTCCGGCGGCTTGGGCAGCAGTTCGAACTGCGTCACCGAGGCCGCCCCCTGCCGATGGCTGGTGCCCACGCAATCCGCGCCCGTGTCTCCGCCTCCGATGATCACCACGCGTTTCCCGGTGGCCAGAATCGCGTCTTCCTCGGGCACCCGGTCGCCTTCGCAGCGGCGGTTCTGCTGGGGCAGAAATTCCATCGCGAAATGGATGCCCTTCAGCTCGCGCCCGGGCGCTTTCAGATTGCGCGGCTGCTCGGCGCCACCGGCCAGCAGAATGGCCACGAACTGCTTGCGCAGGTCTTCCACCGGAACGTTCCGCCCCACGTGCGCATTGGTCTGGAACTTCACCCCCTCGGCGCGCATCTGCTCCAGGCGCCGGTCGATCAGGTGCTTTTCCATTTTGAAATTCGGAATGCCGTAGCGCAGCAGTCCGCCGATGCGGTCGTTCTTCTCGAACACCGTCACGTCGTGCCCCGCGCGCGCCAACTGCTGCGCCGCCGCCAGGCCGGAAGGCCCCGATCCCACCACCGCCACGCGCTTCCCCGTCCGCTGACCCGCCGGCTCCGGTTGGATGAAGCCGGCTTCAAACGCGCGATCGATAATGCTCTTTTCAAGCTGCTTGATGGTAACCGGCGGCTCGTTGATCCCCAGCACGCACGAGGCCTCACACGGCGCCGGACAAATCCGCCCGGTGAATTCGGGGAAATTGTTGGTCGCGTGCAATTGCCGCACCGCATCCCGCCAGCGCCCCTGGTACACCATGTCGTTCCAGTCCGGGATCAGGTTGGTGAGAGGGCATCCCGAGTGGCAGAACGGCACCCCGCAATCCATGCACCGCGCCGCCTGCGCTTTGAGGCTTGGCTCCCCAAACGGCCGGTAGATCTCCAGCCAGTCTTTCACCCGTTCGGCCGGCGGGCGCCGCTCGGGCAGTTGCCGCGGGTATTCCAGGAACCCCGTGACCTTACCCACCGACCACCTCCGCCGCGCGCGCCGTCTCCACTCCCTCGCTGCGCGCCGCCGCCCTGCCCAGGATGCGCCGGTACTCCTGCGGAAACACCTTGACGAACTTCGGCAGCATCTGCTCCCAGTTCTCCATCACCCAGCGGGCCCGCGGACTGTGGGTCAGTTCGGCGTGCCGGGTAATCAGCGCCAGCAGCACGCTCTCGTCTTCCGGCGGCACGGATTCCAGGTCCACCGCCGCCCGGTTGCAGCGCCGCTCGGCGAAATCGCCCGGCTCGTCCAGAACGAAGGCGATTCCGCCGCTCATTCCGGCCGCGAAATTCCGCCCCACCTTCCCCAGCACCACCACCAGCCCGCGCGTCATGTATTCGCAGCCATGGTCGCCCAGCCCTTCCACCACTGCCGTGGCGCCCGAATTGCGCACCGCGAAACGCTCCCCCGCCATCCCGTTCAGAAAAGCCTCGCCCGAGGTCGCGCCGTACAGCGCCACGTTGCCGATCAGAATATTCTCCTCCGGCAAAAACGTCGATCCGCCCGGCGGATATACAATCAGCCGTCCGCCCGACAGGCCCTTGCCCACGTAATCGTTGGCGTCGCCCTCCAGTTCCAGCGTCACGCCCTTGGCCAGGAACGCCCCGAAGCTCTGTCCCGCCGATCCCGTGAACTGGAAATGAATGGTGTCCTCCGGAAGCCCCTCCGACCCGTACCGCCGCGCGATTTCTCCCGAAAGCATCGCCCCCACCGTCCGGTGCACGTTGCGGATGGGCAGTTTGATTTCAATCGGCGTGCGGTTTTCGATGGCCTCCCGCGCGTGGTCGATGAGCTTGTAATCCAGCGCCTGGTGGAGCCCGTGATCCTGCTTCTGCACGCACCGCCGGGCGATGCGGCTGGGCATCTGCGGATTATAGAGGATGGCCGATAAATCGATGCCCTTGGCCTTCCAGTGGTCCACCGCCCCGCGCGTCTCCAGCATGTCCACCCGCCCCACCATTTCGTCGAAGGTGCGGAATCCCATGCGCGCCATGTAACCACGCACCTGCTCGGCGATGAAAAAGAAAAAGTTGATCACGTGCTCGGGCGCGCCACGAAACTTGGCCCGCAGCACCGGGTCCTGCGTGGCAATCCCCACCGGACAGGTGTTCAGGTGGCACTTCCGCATCATAATGCAGCCCATCGCAATCAGCGGCGCGGTGGCGAACCCAAACTCCTCCGCGCCCAGCAGCGCCGCGATGGTCACGTCGCGCCCGGTTTGTAGCTTGCCGTCCGTCTGCACGCGAATCCGCCCGCGCAGATCGTTCAGCACCAGCACCTGGTGCGTCTCCGCGAGGCCCAGTTCCCACGGCACTCCCGCGTGCTTGATGGAACTCAGCGGCGATGCTCCCGTCCCGCCCGTATCGCCCGAAATCAGCACCACGTCGGCGTGCGCCTTGGCCACTCCCGCCGCCACCGTCCCTACCCCCACCTCGGCCACCAGCTTCACCGAGATGCGGGCCCGCGGGTTGACGTTCTTCAAGTCGTAGATCAGTTGCGCCAGGTCTTCGATGGAGTAAATATCGTGGTGCGGCGGCGGTGAAATCAGCCCCACTCCCGGTATCGAGTGGCGCACCCGCGCGATGGTCTCATCCACCTTGTGGCCCGGAAGTTGCCCGCCCTCGCCGGGCTTGGCCCCCTGCGCCATCTTGATTTGCAACTCGTCAGCGTTCACCAGGTATTCCGCCGTCACCCCGAACCGCCCGCTGGCCACCTGTTTGATGGCGCTGCGCCGGTTGTCGTAATAGCGCGCTTCGTCCTCCCCGCCTTCGCCGGTGTTCGATTTTCCCCCGATCTGGTTCATCGCCACCGCCAGCGTCTCGTGCGCCTCCTTCGAAATCGATCCGAACGACATCGCCCCGGTCGCGAACCGCTTCACGATCGTGCTCGCCGGTTCGACTTCCTCGAGCGGAATCGGCTCGTCGGAAGCCTTGATCCCCAGCATCCCGCGCAGTGTGCAGAACTGCCGGCTCTCGTTATCGATCAGGTCCGTGTATTCCTGAAACGTCCTGGCGCTCTCGTCCCGTACCGCGTGTTGCAGCTTGGCGATGGTCTGCGGATTGAACAAATGATATTCGCCGCGCTCGCGATACTGATAGTTGCCGCCTATCGCCAGTTCCGGCTCGAATTGCGTCAACGGGCGGAAGGCGTGGCGGTGCCGCGCAATGGCCTCCTCGGCCAGCACCTCCAACCCCACTCCCTCGATCGGCGAAGCCGTTCCCGTGAAATATTTCTCCACCACCTGCCGGTTCAGCCCGATGGCTTCGAACACCTGCGCGCCGCGATAGCTTTGCAGCGTCGAAATCCCCATCTTCGAGAAGGTCTTCAGCAGCCCCTTGTTGATGGCCTTGATGAAGTTGGCCTT
>JASHSS010000868.1 GCA_030038565.1 Bryobacteraceae bacterium | reverse complement strand
CGTTACGGTTCATCCGCCGTGCCCTCGCTTTCAGGATGTCTTCATCCGAATAGAAGGTATCACGGGGCATCATCGCTGACAACCGAGTCGTCGCCCGTTCGCCCCACGCCCACCGGCGCCCTCCAGCGGAGGATCCTTCGTTGCCGGCAGGCGATTCGGCTGGCCGATTTGCCAACCGCGAAATGCCAGCCTACAGTTTTTCGGCCATGGGGCCGATGTAATAGTCATGGAAAAACGACGCGAGTTGCGTTTTAGCCTCGGCCAGCCCGTGACAGTGACAATCTTATCGGGGGAACCATCCACCCACGCAGCCACGGTAAAGGATAGCTCCGGAAACGGGATGGCGCTGCTCATGCCGGTTCCGGTGGCGCCCGGAGCGGCGGTGCGGATCGACTGGGAGGATAGCCTGCTCCTCGGCGAGGCTATTCACTGCGGTCCCCAGGAGGATCGGTTCCTGGTGGGCGTTCTCCTGGACAGCAAACTCTCCCAACTGTCGCGCCTGGCCCAGATGTTGGAGAGCTTCGCCGATGGCCAGGAGCCTGCCTGGAGCGTTCGCAGGGGGCCGGAGAGCAGCCCTCGCGGAGATCCCTCGGCCCGCCGGGGCGGCACTGCCGCGCCTTTGGGCTGATGCGCTATGCTGTAGATTCTTATGATGCACAGAGCGGCGGTGTTTGGAGCTGCCGGCCAACTCGGGGTGGAACTGGTGCGCGAGCTCCGGGAGCGCGGCTTCGCCGTGACGGGGTGGGATCGCAGCCAGGTGGATATCACGGACACCTCCGCGGTGGAAAAGGCCATCACCGAATTCGATGCCGAACTGGTGTTCAACGCGGCTGCCTACAACCAGGTGGATGTGGCCGAAAAGGAACCCCAGGCGGCCTTCCTGGTGAACGCCCTGGCAGTCCGCAATGTGGCCCTTGCCTGCCGCCAGGTGGATGCCCGCCTGGTGCACTTTTCCACCGATTACGTCTTCGACGGACGGGCCGGCTACCCGTATGCCGAAGATGATCCGCCGCATCCCTTAGGCGCTTATGCGGTTTCCAAGCTGGCCGGTGAACTGTACGCGCAAGCCTATCTGGATCGGGTGCTGGTGGTGCGCACCTCGGGGGTTTTCGGTCCCGGCGGCCTGGATACGGCGCGCGGGAATTTTGTGGAGGTGATGCTGCGCCTGGCCGGCTCCAGGAGCGCCATCCGGGTGGTGGAAGATCACGTCGCCTCGCCCACCTTTGCTCCCTTGCTGGCTTCCCGCACCCTCGATCTGGTGGAGCGCGAGCAAACCGGGGTCTTTCACGTCGCCGGCGGCGCGCCGGTTTCCTGGTTTCAGTTCGCCCGCCTGATTTTCGAAGTCGCGGGAATCCAGCCCATGCTGCTGGCGACCAGCGAACGCGAGTACCGGACACCCGCCCGCCGTCCCCGGTTCTCGGCGCTTTCCAACGGCAAGATGGAGCGGCTGGGAATCCAGCCTATGCCGCCGCTCCGCGCGGCCCTGGAAAGCTATTTCGAGCAGCGCCAGCGGCGCCTCAGCGCGACTCCGGTTTGATGGCGTAGTAGCCCTTGCGGGCCTGCACCTTCATTTCCCGGCTGGCCACCTTGATTTCCAGCTTGCGGTAGGAGCCGTCCTTCACGTCGTTGATGGGAGTGTAGCCGATGGAATACTGGCTGCGCATCTCATCCTGCAATTCCTTGAAGACGCTGTCCAGCGGATGCCGGTTGTCCACCCGATAGACGTGGCCGCCGGTTTCGTCCGACATCTTGTGCAGATAGCCGTCCCCGGCATTTCCCCCGAAGTTAAACATGCCGCCGTAAGCCCGCGGGTCGGAGTACTCGATGCTGTAAATCACCGCGTCGGACTTCTGCGCCGCTTCAATGGCCTGGTTGATCGTCAGGCGGCTGCCTTCATCCACTCCGTCGGTGATCACCACGATCACCTTGCGCCCCACTTCGCCTTTCAGTTTGTCGTCGGCGGCCAGGTAGATGGCATCGTAAAGCACCGTTCCGCGAGGTCCGCCGACCGTCGGCACGGGGCCCGGCCCCAGGCCGCCCACGCCCGAACTGGGACGCAACTGGTTGAGCGCCTGGTTCAGCAGGCGCGGCGCGCTGGTGTAATCCTGCAGCAACTCCGCCTCCTCGCCGAACTGAATCAGAAAGGCCTCGTCTTTCTTGTGCAGCACTTCGCTAAAGAAGGCCGAAGCGGCGTTGCGCTCGATGTCGATCAGGTTTCGCTGGCTGCCGCTGGTATCCACCAGCATCCCGATCGTCAGCGGGAGATCGGTCTCACGCGAAAAGTACTTGATGGTCTGCAGCTTGCCATCCTCGAACACGGAGAAATCCTTCTGCTCGAGGTTGGGGACCAGCCCGCCGCGTTTGTCCCGCACCGCGGCGAGAATATTCACCACGTCCACGTTGACGCTGATGGACGGCGGCAGATCCTGTTCCGCGTCGGATTTCTTCTGCGGGGGTTGGGTTTGGGCCACCAGGAGGGTCGATACCGCCAGGGTGGTGGCTAAGCCAGGAACGGAGAGAGTACGCATGCCGGTACAATAGTGACGTACCCCAAGGTTCGATTGTTTCAGCATGAAGGAAGCCATTCAACACCTCCGCCAGTCCGACCCCATATTATCGGCGATCATCGACCGGGTTGGCGAGTACCGCATCGAGTTCCGCGCCCCGGAATTCGAGACGCTGGTTAAGTCAATTGTTTATCAGCAACTTAGCGGGAGGGTGGCGAGCGTGATCTACGGCCGCCTGGAACGCGCCGCCCACGGTAAGCTGACCCCTGAGAGCGTCCTCCAACTGCGGCCCTCGCGGATGCGGGCGGTGGGCCTCTCCACACAAAAGACGGCTTACATCCGCGACCTGGCGCGCCACACCCGCGACGGGCGGGTGGTTTTCGAGGAACTGGCGGATCTTCCCGACCAGGCCGTCCTCGATCGGCTCACACAGGTGAAGGGAATCGGCGCCTGGACCGTTCACATGTTCCTGATATTCGCGCTTCGCCGTCCCGACGTGCTGCCGACCGGCGACCTGGGGATTCGCAACGCCATCCGCAAAGCCTACGCTCTGCCGGAACTGCCGGCCCCGGCGGAGGTCGAGACCCTGGCGCTCAAATGGCGCCCCTACTGCACGGTGGCAAGCTGGTACCTGTGGCGGAGCATGGAACCCAACGCCAACCTCTGATCCACCGCGAACGGCGGACGCGGCGCGGTCCTTCGCGACGCTTCGCGCCTCATCCCGCCTGCGCCCGACTATGCTAAGTTGTGAGTAAATGCGAATTCGCGGTCGATGGATCAACGCGCTCTGGATCGCGGCCCTGTGTTGTTGCGCCTCAGGGCAAACCCCGCCGGCCAAGGAGACACCGCCCGCGGGCAAGGAAGCGGGCGCGCCCAAGGAACCCAACGAATACCAGCGCCTGCCGCCCCGCGCGGCTCCCACCGATTACCAGTCCCACGCCAAAGCGGGCGCTGTGACCATTGCAGCCGACTTCCAGGCGCATGCCGTCCCCACCCCCTCCGCGACCTTTAACGATGACGATTACGTGGTATGCGAGGTGGGGTTATTCGGACCGCCCGACGCACGCCTCAAAATTTCCATCGCCGACTTCACCCTCCGCATCAACGAGAAGAAGACGCCTTTGGAGAGCCGGCCTTACGGGATGGTATTCAGCTCCCTCAAGGATCCCAGTTGGGAGCCGCCGGACACCGGCGACTCGAAATCCAAGACCGGCATCAACACCGGTGGAAACGGCCAACAGGATTCCACGCCCGTGGTGGTCCATATGCCATTCCCGCTGCAGCGCGCCATGGAGCAGAAAGTGCAAAAAGCGGCCATGCCCGAGGGAGACCGCGCCCTTCCCGAGGCGGGATTGATTTTCTTCTCCTACCACGGCAAGGAAAAGGGCATCCATAACGTGGAGCTGACCTACTCCGGCCCGGCTGGAAAAGTCATTCTCCGCCTGACGCCGTAGGGATGACCTCAGCGGGCGGCTTCCCACCCGCCCATGCCCGCGGACCGGAACTGGCTATCCTCCGCGGGGGCGGAGGGTTATGCCAGGAGAGTCGGTCGAGTAACCAAAACGCGCCGGCCCCGGCCACCAGGCTGTAAAACATCAGCCCGGGAAGAGGGCCTCCGGCCAACGTAGGGAAGATCCGTTGAAAGGCCGGCGGGGCCAGCTACCACAGGGCCGGAACCGGCAGGTACCACGAGAACGCGCCCTCGGTGAGAACCAATGCCGCTCCGATTCCCCAAGCCTGAAGAAGGTGCCCGGCGGTAAACAGCTTATTTGGGTTCGCTCGCGACGCCTCGCCCGCCACCAGGCGGCGGCCGCAATCGCAGTGTTCAGCGGATGGCGGGTTTTCCAGGCCGCAGAGTGGGCAAGTCATGGTTTCTTTCATACCACGATCCCCCTTCCCGCGCTGTACCCGCGGCGAGATACCTCACGACGCCGCCCTGGCAGGTTGCGACAAAAGGCCTGGAAGCGGCGGCCCGGCAGGCGAATCGCCTGCCCCACCCTAGATGCTAGAACGTCACGCCCACCAGAAACTCGGCCTGGTTCTGATTGCTTTGCAGCAGGCTGCCGGCGGTGAAGGCTTCCGACGACCAGTGGGTATAGCGGATCTCGGGCGAAATCCTGATGACCAGCGCCCTGATCTCCACGCCGGCGCCCAGCACGATCCCAGCCGTAGTCCCGTGCTGCAACCCGGAGGAAACGCTGGTGGCAAGTGACTGCAGCGTATTCCAGGCGATGCCGCCATCGACATACGGCCGGATGATCTTGGAGGGGAACTTATACTTCGCCAGGATGGGAAATTCCCAGGCATTACTGGAGGAAGATGGGATGCTGGGCAACGACTCGTAACTGAAGTGGCGGTACAGTATGTCGCCTTCGATCGACAAGCCCAGCGGCAGATGCAATTCCGCGGTTACACCGATGAGGAAGGGAACCGTGCTGCTGGAGGCGACGATACTGCTGGACCCGGTTTCGACGGCGTTCACCACGTCGGTCAGGGGCGCGCCTACTTTCACACCCGCCGAAAAGGGCTGTGCCGACGCGCTGCCCGCCACGGCCAACAGGAGCAGGAGAGATCTCATAACCGTCCTTACGAACGATCGGGTAACGGGGTTTCCAGCGCACCCGTTCCGCCGGGTGCGATCCGACACTGCGCCCTTATACCCGCAGCGAAAAAGTCTCGCCCAGGTAAATGCGCTTGACCTCGGGATCGCGCTCCAGCGCCTCCGGGCTGCCGGCGCGGAAAATGCGGCCGTTGTTGATAATGTATGCGCGGTCGGTCACCACCAGGGTTTCGCGTACCGCGTGGTCGGTGATCAGGATGCCGATGCCGGAACGTTTCAGGTCGAAAATGATGCGCTGCAATTCCAGCACCTGGATTGGATCGATGCCCGAAAACGGCTCGTCCAGGAGCAGGAAACTGGGATTGATCACCAGCGACCGGGCGATTTCCACGCGCCGCCGCTCGCCGCCCGAAAGCATGTAGCCCCGGCTGCGCCGCACCTTTTCGAGGCCCAGTTGATCGATCAGCCGCTCCATGGCCTCGCGGCGCTCGCGCGCGCGCATGGGCAGGGTTTCGAGAATCGCCATCAGGTTCTCTTCCACGGTGAGCTTGCGGAAAACCGAAGCCTCCTGCGGCAGGTAGCTGATGCCCTTGCGCGCCCTTTGGTACATGGGCAGGTTGGTGATGTCCTGGCCGTCCACCAGCACGCGCCCCGAATCCGGGCTGATCAGCCCCACGATCATGTAGAACGAGGTGGTCTTGCCGGCCCCGTTGGGTCCCAGCAGCCCGACCACTTCGCCCTGCTGCACATAAACCGTGACATCGTCCACTACGCGCCGGCCGCGATATGTTTTGGAGATCTCCCGCGTTTCCAGTTTGCTGCTCATGGGGAAGCTGGCGCGCGCTTACGCCTTAGCGGCCTTTCTGCTTTATGTGGCTGATCGCGGACTTACCGTTCACCAGCAGCCTATCATTATCGGCAAAGTAGGTCAACTCGTCGCCGGTGGTGTCGAGCTTGCCGGTTTCGACCATCTTGGGCGAGCCGCCGCGCAGAATCACCTTCTGTTCGTCCACGTAGTATTCTCCGTGTTCCGCGGTTCCCGTGCGCTGGACTCCGGACGAGGCCTGGTGAATCTCGACCGCCCCATCCGCGAAGGCCTTCTCCAGCCGCGAATCCGCGTCCGCTTCCGCCAGGAACGCCTTCAACTCGCGCGATTTCACCTGCATGCCCGGCCGGCTCAACTCCACGCCGCCCGTGTACACCGCCAGCCGGTTGTCGTCGGTGTAGTTCAAATGCTGCGCCTGCACTACTGTCAGCACGGCCGCCTTTTTCCCCGGCTTCCTGGCAGCGCCCTTCGGTGGCGCGGTTTGGGCATCCGCCTTGGCGCTCGCCTTAGCGTCCGCCTTGGCGCCCGGCTGCCCGGGCCCCTTGGCATCGTCGTCCTTGGGTTGCTCCCACAAACTGGTGATGACGTGCCCGTCGGCCACCAGGTTGCGTTTTCCGGGATTCCGGTCGAGATCCACAACGTCCGCCCGGATGCGGTTGGCGCCCTGCCACATGCTGACGGAGCCTTCGTAGTGGATCTTGTGGTTGTGGTCTGAGGATTCCATCTTGCTCGCCTGGGCCTGCAATGGCTGATCGCCCGAGAGCATCTGGGAGTTTTTCTTCTGGTCCTTTTCCGGCATCCGGCTCGAAGTGACGTGTCCTTCGGCGGTAAAATCGCCGGTCTTCTGGTCCAGGCGGATGTGGTCCGCGGTGGTCGAGCCGGTGGCGTCCGCCATCCGCGCGCCGTTCTCCAGCACAATTACGTTCTGATCCTGATCGAGCGAGGCCTGCGCCGCGCGCGCCTGGCGGTCGCCTTCCTGGTAGGTGAAATCGCCCGATTGCTCCATGCTGGCCAGTTGGCTGGTCTTGGGGTTGAAGCGCGCCAGCATCTCCTTGCTGGCGGTGAACGAGCGCGCGCGATCGTGCTTCTTCTCCTCGGCGTTGGGGTCGGTTTGGGTGCGCACGTTGAGGGCGTGGAACGATTCAATGCGGTTCTGCGGTCCGTACGTGATGGCGATACTCTGGCCGTCCAGGACGCGGTGGTGCTGAATCGGCAGATTGGGCAGAAACTCCAGGCTGCCCGGCGCATCCGTGGTCACGCTGGCGATCTCCCGCCCGCCCGGCCGCATCTTCAATTCCAGGTGCTCGCTGCGCAGTACGTGCGTCTCTCCCGGCTGATGGTCCGGCGCCGCCAGCGGCCGCGAAGTGACCACCGCGTTCCCGGAAGCATCCGCACTCACCAGAGTGCTCTGGCTGTCGCCGGGATCGAAGACCATATCCACGTGGTATGCGTCGATGGAGGTTTCGGTGGTTGCCGACGTATCGACCAGGTGCGCGTGGCCCTGCGCCGTCATCCGCTCGATCTGCCCGTCGTCGTCGAAGCTCATCCAAAGCTGGTCGGCGGAGTATTGCAGCTTGCGGTTGGGATAATTGTCGGTGCCGCGCGCCTTGGTCGTATCGATGTTGCGCAGGATCTTGTTGCCGTGCCCGTCGTCCTGCAGGTGGATCACCGGGTTGTCCCCTTCCACCACGGTGTTTTCGCGCGTCATGCGGCCCCACGGCGTGAGCCGGATCAGGTTCTCCGACTCGCTGTACTCCAGGCTGCCGGCGTCGATCTTCATCAGCTTGGCGTGCGGTCCCACAGGTTTCCAATCCACCTCCACATCGCTCTTCATCAGAAGCTGGTGCGTGTTGGGGTCGTAGAACGCGCCGGTGGCCTTGCCGTCGCCGTTTTCGAACACGAAGCTCGACGGCCGGTCCGTCTGGGCTTTCCCGGTGGTCGTGTCGAAGGTGACGCCCGACGACTGGATGGAGACCAGCTTATGCCGGGGCTTGCCTTCCGTGGGAACCTTGAGGGTCATCTCCACGGCGCCTTCCGAGTAGAGCCGCTCGTCGTTGGTGTAGAAGGTGGCCGCCGCGCTCTTCACCAGGTTGTAAGAGACCCCGTCCTTGCAGCTCAGGCGCATGCTTACGTTTTTCAAATCCACGTAGGAGGAGTCCTTCACCTGGCGCATTTCCTCGGCTTCGATATCGGCGATCTCGCGCCCGTGGTCGGTCACCTGGTGGTGGTAATTGGAGGAGGTGGAATTCAAATCCGCCGGAAGGGCCGCCGGCGCCGCCACGGCGGTATCCTGCAAGGTTTTCTTTTGGATCCGATAGGTGAAACCGATGCCGTAGACGATTGCGGCGATCGCTACCAGCAAGAACCAGCGGGCACCTCGCATGGTGATTAATTCCATGATAGCGCGGTATAGTGGCAGAAGCCCTCGCATGGCCCAGCCTGTCCAGCCGATCCAGTCCATCCGCGTCCTCGTCACCGGCGGCACCTTCGACAAGGAATACAACGAGCTTACGGGCGAGCTGTTTTTCAAACAGACCCACGTGCCCGACATGCTGCGTTTGGGCCGCAGCCGCGTGGGCGTCGAGATCGAAACCCTCATGATGATCGACAGCCTGCTCATGACCGATGACGGCCGCCGGCTGATTCTGGAGCGCTGCCTGGCCTGCCCGGAAAGCCGCATCGTCATCACCCACGGCACCGACACCATGGAAAACACCGCCGACGCGCTGGGCCAGGGAATCGCCGGCAAGACCGTGGTGCTCACCGGCGCCATGGTCCCCTATCAGTTCGGCAGCTCCGACGGCCTGTTCAACCTGGGCACCGCCCTGGCGTTCGTCCAGACCCTCCCGCCGGGGGTTTATGTGGCCATGAACGGCCGCTATTTTCCTTGGGACAACGTGCGGAAGAACCGCGAGCTGGGAATCTTCGAAGCGGCGGACTAATTGGCCGTGGGAGTTTTCTCCACCCGATCGACGATCAGCATCTCCAGCGGCGCTCTCCTCGGTTCGAGTTTCAGCCCCAGTTGCGCCTCGACGGCAGTGAAGATCGATAGGCCGGGATCGGACATTACGGGCGTGCTGTGGGAATCGATTTCGTCGGGCGGCGGATCGGTCCTCGGGATGACTCCCCCGGCGCTATCCATGGTCCAGGCGAGTGCGAAATCGTATGGCCCAGGCAACCCCGTTCTGTCGATCACCGCCCGGTTCAATTGCCCGCTCAGCCGGTCCGCAAGCTGTTGCATGGTCTCCCGCCGAACCCATAGCTTATACATGATTCCATCCGATCCGCCGACCACCACTTCGTAACTGCGAGGCAGTTTCGCCCCCTGGGGAAAGTCGGGGAAGCCATCCGGGCCGCGGGTGAGTTTGGGAATGGAAGCCCTCGGCAGAACCCCATCGTCCGGAGTAGCGGCGGCATCCGGTTCGGCTGGGGATGGCTTAAACTTCGGACCGTTCTTCGCCACCACCATGGCGTAAATGGGAAGTTCCCTGGTTTCGCGGTGGGCCGCCAGATGGAACCGGTCGGAAAGCAGGGCTCGCAACATCGCCGCCACCTCCGGCTTGCCGGCCCCGGCCGGGATTTTGGCGGCGATCTCGTAGCGCTCCGCGTCCATCCACAGAGGCCCCGAGATCTGATAATTTTTCAGTTCGTAGGCCCGCATCAATAAGTTTTTCAAGGTAGCGGTTCCGCTGAGTTGCCCCGGCGAGTTCGTGCCCGGGCCGCCACGCAACGAAACTGCCGGATGGCCTGCTTCGAGCGGCTTTACCGAGGCCGCTTCGAACATGGGGAGTGGCTGGGTCTGCGCCCAGGCGGCCCAAACCCACAACCACAGAATCCGGGGCTGCATATACGAAGAGTATACTACGAGTGTGTTCGTATTTCGGTGCGAGCCGGATCAGATACTTTCCGCCTAATACTTCCCGCCCCATTGACATCCCCGCCCCTTTCCTGTAGAAATAAAGTACAGGCGAATAAATAGCGAAAATGTCCGCCGCCGCCCTTGCCCAGTTCGCTTCCCCCGATTGGCAATCCCGCCCTGAGCCAATCCTGCTTCCCAGCGGTATTCCCGGCATCCAGCTTCCCCGCGGCGGCCTCACCGAAATCTACGGGCCGGCTTCTTCCGGCCGCACCAGCCTGCTGGTCTCGATCCTCGCGGAAGCCACCGCCCGCCAGGAAATCTGCGCCCTGGTGGATGCCGAAGACGCCTTCGACCCGGCCTTCGCCGCCCAGGCCGGAGTGGCCCTCGAGCGCCTGGTTTGGGTTCGTTCCGCGCATAACGCCGAGCATGCCCTCAAGGCCACCGACCTGCTCATCCAGGGCGGCGGGTTCGGCGTCGTCGCTCTCGACCTGGGCGATACGCCGCCCCCCACCGCGCGCCGCATCTCGCTAACCTCCTGGTTCCGTTTGCGCCGCGCCGTCGAGCACACTCCCACCGTCTTGATCGCCCTGGCCCTTCAGCCCAACGCCAAAACCTGCGCTTCGCTGCTGGTCGAATGCCGCCGCGAAACCACCGCCTGGTCGGGGAACCTGCGCGGCCGCCTGCTGCGCCATATCGCCGTGCGCGCCACTTCCACCGAAAGGAGCAAGGTATGTTTGCCTGCCTTCATGGCGCAGGCAATCTGACCGCGCTGGCCCTGGAATTCTCCCCCACCGTGGAGCAGACCGCGGCCGATACGGTGGCGCTGGACGTTTCCGGCCTCGACCGTCTGTTCGGGCTGCCCCAGGACATCGCCGCCGCCATCGCCCGCCGCGCCGCCGAAACCGGCCTCTCGTGCCACATCGCCCTGGCCGCCAATCCCGATGCCGCCATCTGCGCCGCCCGCGGATTCGCCCGCGCGCGCCTCGGCTCCAGCGTCATCCCCCAGGGCGATGAAGCCAAGTTCCTGGCCCCCCTGCCGCTCACCTTGCTGGCGCCCACGCCCGAGCTTCTGGAGACCCTCGCCTGTTGGGGCATCCGCCGTTTTCAGGACCTGGCGGCGCTGCCCCCCCTGGGCATCGCCGAGCGCCTCGGCCCGGAAGGCTTGCGCCTGCGCGAACTGGCCCGCGGCGAGGCCACCCGCAAACTGCTGCCCATCCCCGATCCTCCGCGCTTCGAAGAGGAAATCGAGCTGGAATACCCCATCGACCTGCTGGAGCCTTTGGCTTTCCTGCTGGCCCGCCTGGTCAACGGCCTCACCACGCGCCTGGCCACCCGCGGCCTGGCCACCGACGAACTGCGCCTGCGCCTCAAGCTGGAAAACCGCGGCACGCACCAGCGCACTCTCCGCCTGCCCGTCCCCTCGCGCGACGCCAAGGCCTTTCTGAAGCTGCTGGAACTCGACCTGGCCACGCATCCGCCGGCCGCTCCCATCGTGCACGTCTGGTTCGGGGTGAACCCCCGGAAGCCGCAAGCCGCGCAAGCCGGCCTGTACGTTCCCACGGCGCCCGAGCCGGTCGGCCTGGAACTGACCCTGGCGCGCATCAAGGCGATTGTCGGTGAAGACCGCGCCGGTTCGCCGCGCCTTCTGGACACCCACCGCCCCGGAGCGTTCCGCATGGAGCCGCCCGCGCTTCCCGTTCCGGCGATCGCCGCCGCGCATGCGCCGCGGCTCGCTCTGCGCCTGTTCCGTCCCCCGCGCCCGGCGCGCGTGTCGCTCGCCGGCGGGCACCCCGGCTTCGTCGCCGCCCAAAGCATCCGCGGCAAAGTAATCGACCTGGCCGGCCCCTGGCGCACCTCCGGCGACTGGTGGACCGCCGACTCCTGGTCCCGCGACGAATGGGATATCGCCCTCTCCGACGGCATCCTCTACCGCCTGTACTGCAGCCCCGCCGGTTGGTTCGTGGAGGGGAGCTATGACTAGCGGCTGCGTTTCACCACAGAGGCACAGAGAAAACAGAGACTTCACAGAGAAAAACTCCTCTTTGGTTTTCTCTGTGTAGCCTCCGTTTTCTCTGTGCCTCTGTGGTGAATACACCCCCATGTACGCCGAACTTCACGCCCGCTCGGCATTCAGCTTCCTCGAAGGCTCCACCCTCCCCGAGGAACTCGCCGGCGCTTGCGCTTCGCTGGGCATGCCCGCCATGGCCCTCCTCGACCGCAACGGGGTCTATGGTTCGCCGCGATTCCACATGGCGGCCCAAAAGGCCGGCGTCCGGGCGCACATCGGCTCCGAGATCACCTGCACCAACGGCCTCACCTACCCGCTCCTGGTGGAGAACCGCGAGGGCTATCGCAACCTCTGCCGCCTGGTCACCCGCATGAAGCTGCGCGCTCCCAAGGGGCAGGGCGCCGCCACGCTCGATGAGCTGGCCGAATTCTCCCGCGGCCTCATCTGCCTCACCCGCCACCCCGAGGAACGCCTGCTCGAAATCTTCGGCCGCCACCACCTGTACGCCGAACTCCAGCGCCACTACCACCGCGACGAAGAGGCCCACAACCAGGCCATCGCCGAACGCGCCCGCTCGCTCGCGATTCCCCTGGTGGCCACCAACGGCCCGGCTTACGCCACCCCGCCCCAGCGCGAGTTGCTGGACGTCTTCACCTGCATCCGCAACCACGTCACCCTGGCCACCGCCGGACGCCTGCTGGAGCGCAACTCCGAGCGCCACGTCAAATCCCCCGCCGAAATGGCGCGCCTCTTTGCCGACCTGCCCGAAGCCATCGCCCACACGCTGGAAATTTCCTCCCGGCTGGAGTTCACCCTGGCCGATCTGGGTTACGAATTTCCCCGCTACCCGGTCCCCCAAGGCCACACCGAAATGTCGTTCCTGCGCCACCTGGCCGAAGAGGGCGCGCGCCTGCGCTATCCGCCCGCGGACGAGCGCGCCCACCGCCAGATCGAGCGCGAGCTGGCGCTCATCGAAAAGCTGAAATTGCCGGGCTACTTCCTGATCGTCTGGGATATCGTGCGCTTCTGCCGCGAAAAAGGCATCCTGGCGCAGGGCCGCGGGTCGGCCGCCAACAGCGCCGTCTGCTACGTGCTCCAGATCACCGCCGTCGATCCCGTCGGCATGGAGCTGCTCTTCGAGCGATTCCTCTCCGAAGAGCGCGGCGAGTGGCCGGACATCGATATCGATCTTCCCAGCGGCGATCAGCGCGAGCGCGCTATCCAGTACGTCTACGAGCGCTATGGCGGGGCGCCCTCTGGGCCCGGCGCCGCTATGACCGCTAACGTCATCACCTATCGCGGCCGCTCCGCTGCGCGCGAGGTGGGCAAAGCCCTGGGCTTCGAAATCACCAGCCTCGAAAAGCTCTCCAGCCTGGTCCGCTCCTGGGAGTGGAAGGACCCCCAGGAGACCACCGAGCGCCAGTTCCGCGATGCCGGCTTCGATATCCATCACCCGCGCGTGCGCAAGTTTTTCGAGCTATACCGCATGGCGCAGGACCTGCCGCGGCATCTCGGCCAGCACTCCGGCGGCATGGTCGTCTGCCAGAGCCAGCTCGATTCCGTGGTGCCGCTCGAACCCGCCAGCATGCCCGGCCGCGTGGTGGTCCAGTGGGATAAGGAAGATTGCGCCGACCTGGGCATCGTCAAGGTGGACCTGCTGGGCCTCGGCATGATGGCGGTGCTCGAAGATTGCGTCCGCACGATCCCTGAAATCTACGGCGAACCCGTGGACCTGGCCCACCTGCCGCCCGGCGATCCGGCGGTCTACGCCGCACTCCAGAAGGCCGACACCATCGGCATGTTCCAGGTGGAGAGCCGCGCCCAGATGGCCACCCTCCCGCGCATGAAGCCCGCCCGGTTTTACGACGTCGTGGTGCAGGTGGCCATCATCCGCCCCGGCCCCATTGTGGGAAAAATGGTGCACCCGTATCTCAACCGCCGCATGGGCAAGGAGCCGCCCGATTGCCTGCATCCCTCGCTCGAGCCGGTGCTGCGCCGCACCCTGGGCGTGCCGCTGTTCCAGGAGCAGTTGCTGCGCATGGCCATGATCGCGGCCGGATTTACCGGCGGCCAGGCCGAGGAATTGCGCCGCGCCATGGGCTTCAAACGCTCCGAAAAGCGCATGGCCGATATCGAAGTGAAGCTGCGCGAAGGCATGCAGCGCAACGGGATCCGCGGCGCGGCGCAGGAGGCCATCGTGCACTCCATCACCGCCTTCGCGCTCTACGGATTCCCCGAATCGCACGCCGCCAGCTTCGCCCTGATCGCCTACGCCAGCGCGTATTTGAAATGCCATTACCCGGCCGCCTTCACCGCCGCCATGCTGAACAACCAGCCGATGGGCTTTTATGCGCCCGCTATTTTGATTAAGGATGCCCAGCGCCACGGCCTGCGAGTCCTGCCCGTGGATGTCCGCTACTCCGATTGGCCCTGCACCGTAGAGCAGATCGCCCCCGGCGTGGGAAGGTGGGGCGGGCCTTCAGCCTGCCCTGGACAGGCTGAAGGCCTGTCCCACCAAAAGGAAGCGGTCTTGCGCCTCGGTCTGCGCTACGCCAAAGGCCTGCGCGAGGAAGCCGCCCGCGCCCTTCTGAGCGCTCGCGCCCTTCGTCCCTTCAGCAGCATCGACGACCTGGCGCTGCGCGTCCCCCAATTGCGCAGGGATGAAATCACCCGCCTGGCCGAAATCGGCGCCCTCAACTCGCTCGATAAAATCCACCGCCGGGACGCCCTCTGGCAGGCCCGGCGCGCCATCCTGCCGGTCGGCCCGCTGCTCGAGCCGCTGGAAGAAAAAGGCCAGCCATCCCCGCTCGCCCGCATGACCACCGAAGAGCGCCTGTCGGCCGATTACGGCGGCACCGGCCTCACCATCGGCCGCCATCCCATGGCCTACCGCCGCGCCGAAATGGCCGCCCTGGGAGTGACCCGGGCCATCGACCTGCCCCGCATCCCCAACGGCCGCGTCGTGCGAATCGCCGGCTCGGTGATCGTCCGCCAGCGCCCCGGCACCGCCAACGGCTTCGTCTTCCTGAGCCTGGAGGACGAAACCGGCGTCCTCAACGCCATCGTCACCCCCGCCACCTTCGACCGCTACAAATTCCAGGTGCTCACCGAGCCGTTCCTGCTGATCGACGGCGTGCTGCAAAATGTCGAAGGCGTGGTGGCGGTGAAGGCCGGGCGGTTGGAGGGCCTGCCGGCGGGGGCTGTGGCGGAAGTGCATAACTTCCGGTGAAGGATTCTGCCGAATGCCTCAGCCGGTCAGGCAACCTGACGGCAACAAGGCGCCGAATGCGCCTCCGTTACGATCAGTGATGCCAAGCCAATCGTCTCGCAACCTCTCAATCTCGGCATATACCATCCGGGTTTCATGTGCGGCTCTGTTACGGTCCAGATACAATTCGTCAATCGGTTTCTTCAACGCGGAAATATCAATACCAAAATCCTGACCAAACTGCAGAAGTTCGGGTATTTCAGAAGTGAGCGCGATACTAATCTCTCCAAGCACTAACATGGGCACTGCCTTCCCATACCTGATAATCCCCTTTTTCAGAACAGAAGGCTTATATGGATGGTATTCGCCCTTTGGAAATTCCTCTACGCCTTTCCGCCGTAAATATCGGGCCAAGCTAGGGACGAATTGATGCTTCAACTGAATTTCAAAAGCTTTAGCGAATTCAGCAGCCACCGAATTCCAATCAAGAGTGCCCCGGTCACGAAAACGGCGCTCCGCGTCCAGCAGTGCAGTCCGCGCTTCATCCACCAGTAACGAATACACTCGGTTTCCTAATGCTTTCTTCAGAATCTCCTCAGCTTTAAACCTGTCCGGGGCACTCAATGCATCAAGTTGTGTTCCAATACTCTCCAATCGCTCGATCACGGGCATCTGGAACGCAGAAACCTGATCCGTCAGTTCTGCGATTTGAGTGCCAATCCCAGGGTCGGAGCGGACGGGCTTCTCAGCTAGATCCTGTTTTGCTGCCGCCCATGCCGCGCGCAGGCGAGACTCTGGCATTGGATGGCCCAAAACCTCAAGCCACTCCCGCCATGTGCAGCAGTACTCTGTTTCCAGGTATCCTGGAATATCTTCGATATCTCCGTCAGTTGGTATGGAAGCACGAGAGTGCAGGCCTAACTTCGAATGGATATGGTGCGCGACCCGCGCACAAAAGAACTCCTCTTCACTTAGGCCATGTACCAAGCCGGCATTTGGTTCCTCAATTGATGCGGTTCTCCACGCCAACCACGGTCGTCAAGTGGGCTGTGGGATTTGGCGTAGCCCGACAGGGCCTCCCCGACCAATTCAGCCACGACTACAGCACGCCACGCCAGGATCTCCTCGGCATGATCGACATCATCTTCGAAGGCAGTCTGCGCGAAGCTCTCATCCTCAGCCGAATCACTTCGGGAGCCCCGGTAACTGTCCAGATCCATGCAAAGCTTCTCGGCTCTTTCTCTGGACAGAATCAAACAGGTTTTCAATACACCGATTAGAGCTTTCAGTGCCTTTTCGGCTTCCGGGAGCCCAAGCGCCGGGTCTTCCGTAATATAACGATCATAACCCACCCCCGTCCCGAAATAACGCCCGGAAACCCTCCTGCTCAAAATGCCGGTCGTTGGTCAGCGCTTCTGTTAGTCCTTCCCGGCGCATGGTCTGCATCGAGATACAATCCGCCAGGCTGTAGCCCTTGTCGGGACGCGCACGGTATAGCTCAAAACCCGCGGTAAAGGAATCGTGGCTCTGGGGTATAACACGCACTGTGGGATCCTGCAATATGGCCTCCACATTGCTCGTCACTTGCTGCCGAAGAGATTTGTGTGATTCGCAAAAAAAACGTGAGATACTCGGCGAGAACTTCCTCTGTCGTTACAAGATCATCCGCGATCTGATCGGCCCAATCATGAGCTAAATCTCCGGGCAGCGTTAGCGCAATCCAGTAAAACGTATCCGCGAAAACCGGCCTCAAGTGTTTTTCTTGGGCAACCCATAGATGTAGTGATCGTGCTCGCTGGCTCCGTCTTGGGGCATGGCTGCCAGGATATCGGGCGGCACCTTGCGCATATTCTCGCGGATCACCTCGGAGATATGGCGCGTCTGCGGCCGGACCGTTCCCAGATCCTGCTCCAGCAACCTGCGGGCATATTCCTCCGTGGATAAGCCCAGTTCCCGTGCCTTGGCGGCCAGCGCTGCGGTTTGCTCATCCGGGAGATCAATGGTCAACGTCATCGCGATACCCCTTCATTTCATCCTAACAGGCGATACCAGACCTACGCCAAAGGCCTCCGCGAGGAAGCCGGCCGTGCCATCCTCCCCGCAAGGATGAACCCGCCTGGCCGAAATCGGCGCAGGCCCGGCGCGCCATCCTGCCGGTCGGCCCGCTGCTCGGCCGCTGGAAGAAAAAGGCCAGCCATCCCCGCTCACCCGCACACCACCGAAGTGCGCCTGTCGGCCGATTTACGGCGGCGCCGGCCTCACCATCTGCCGCCATCCCATGGCCTGCCGCCGCGCCGAAATGGCCGCCC
>JASHSS010000092.1 GCA_030038565.1 Bryobacteraceae bacterium | reverse complement strand
CGGTTGCGCACCTGGTAAACCTCTTCCTCAATCGCGCTGAGCTTGTCGCGGAACGAATCGAGCGCGGTCTTGAGCGCGGCGTCCTGGGAGGATTTGAGGCGGTCGTCCATCTGCCGCTTGAGTTCGCGAACCGTGATCACGATTTCATCGGCCGAGGTGAGATCGTCGCGGACTTTCAACGCCAGGGAGAATTGCTCGGTCAGGTCGGCAACCGTGACGCTATCGAGGCGCGGGTCCTTCTCGATGGCGAACTTCTCGGTGAACGTCTTTCCATCCGCGGTAAGGCGCACCTGGTAGCTGCCGGGGACGGCGGTGGGACCTTGCGTGTTGCCGCTCCACAGGACCATGCCTTCGAAAGTCTTGGCCGGCGGGTACCGCATGTCCCAGGTGAAGCGATTGAGGCCGGCGCGGTCGGGAGCATTCACCGGTCCTCCGCGGCCCCGTCCTCCGAAGCCGCCGCCACCGCCGCCTCCGCCGAAGCCTCCGCCCTCGCCCTCGGCGCCGGGTTCGCCCGCGCCCGGTTCACCCGCGCCTGCCTCGGCCGCATCGCCTCTTCCCCCGCGGCCGCCGCGTCCTCCCCGTCCGCCGCGCCCCGCCTGGTCGTTGGGAGTGCCGGTGAAACTGCGCACCACCTGACCCCTGGAATCCAGAATGTCAATGGTGACCTTGTCGGCCTGCTTGGCCAGGTAATAGTCGATGCGCGCCGGGCTGACGTTGCGCTCCACCTTGGGCGGCTGGAACAGGTGCACGTCTTCACTGGTCAGCGTGGGCTTTAACTGGCGCAGCGGAGTGATGTCGTCGAGTATATAAAAGGAGCGGCCGTGCGTGGCGATCACCACGTCATTACCCTCGATGAGCAGATCGGAAACCTGCACGTCCGGCAGGTTGAGCCGCAGCGATTGCCACTCGGCGCCGTCGTCGAACGAAACGTAGATGCCGTGCTCGGTGCCGGCGAACAGCAGGCCCTGGCGCACCGGATCTTCGCGCACCGCCTGAAGGAAATCGTCATCCGGAATGCCGTTCACGATCTTGGTCCAGGTCTTGCCGTAATCGGCCGTCTTGAAGAGGTACGGCCGGCGGTCGTCATTCTGGTAATTCTTCACGGCCACATACGCCCCGCCGGGATTGTGCGGCGAAGCCTCGATCAGGCTGACGCGCCCGAAATCGGGCATCCCCGGCGGCGTGACCTTGGTCCAGTGCGGCGAGGCGGAGTTGCCGTCGCGGGTCACATAAACCAGGCCGTCGTCGGAGCCGGTCCAGATGGTGTTCACGTCTTTGCGGCCCGGCGCGATGGTGAAGATGGTGGCGTAGATCTCGGGGCCGTTCTGGTCGTGGGTGATCGGGCCGCCCGAATCGCCCAGGGTTTTGGGGTCGGCGCGCGTCAGGTCCGGGGAAATGCGGGTCCACGAGTGGCCGTCGTCGATGGTCTTCCAGAGATGCTGCGAGGAGGTGTACAGAATGTCCGGGTTGACCGCCGAGAAAACGATCGGGTAAGTCCACTGCCAGCGCTCCGGCAGCGAGCCGGCGTTTTCGCCGGAGAAGAACAGCGGGTAGACCTGCACATCGCGGCTGTAATTGTCGCGCCGGTCGAAGCGCGTCAACAGCGCGCCCTGGCTGCCCGCGTAGAAGATGTTGGCATTGCGCGGGTCGGGCGCGATGTAGCCGCTCTCCCCGCCGCCCACGCCGTAGGTGTTGGCCGCGCCCCGTCCGCCGCGCCCGCCGGAGGTGCTGGGGGTGCAGATGGTGGAGCTGTCCTGCTGCGCGCCGCACACGTGGTAGGGGATGTCCTTGGTCACCGCCACGTGGTAAAGCTGCGCGGTGGCGTACTGCTGGCCGGTCCAGGTCTGGCCGCCGTTCACCGATACGTTGCCGCCGCCGTCGTTGCTGTTGATCATGCGCAGCGGGTTGGTGGGGTCGATCCACAAATCGTGATGGTCGCCGTGCGGCGCCTGCAGGGTGCGGAAGGTCTTGCCGCCATCCGTGGATTTGAACAGGCTGGTGTTGAGCGCGTAGACCGTGTCTTTGGCCTTGGGGTCCGCGTACACGCGCGTGTAATAGAACGCGCGCTGCCGCACGGTGCGCTCCTCGTTGATGAGCTTCCAGGTGGCGCCGCCATCGTCGGAGACGTACAGGCCGCCCTTTTCGTTCTCCACCAGGGCGTAAACGCGGTTGGAATCGGCGCCCGAAACGGCTACTCCGATTTTGCCGATGATTCCCGAAGGCAGCCCCGGATTGCGCGTAATCTCCGTCCAGTGGTCCCCGCCGTCGGTGGTTTTGAAGAGTCCGCTGCCCGGACCGCCGCTGGTCAGGCCCCAGGGAGTGCGGTTGACGTCCCAGATGGCGGCAAAGAGCACGCTGGGGTTATTGGGGTCGAAAACCAGGTCCACCGCGCCCGAATGGTCGTCGCGGTAGAGCACTTTCTCCCACGTTGCGCCGCCGTCCTTCGAGCGGAATACACCGCGGTCCACGTTGCGCCCGTAGGGATGGCCGAGCGCCGAAACGTACACGATGTTGGGGTCCGTGGGATGGATGCGGATGCGCGAGATGGCCTGCGTGTCGCCCAGACCGACGTTTTTCCAGGTGCGGCCGGCATCGGTGGACTTGTAGACGCCGTCGCCCTGCATGATGTTGCCGCGCAGTTCCGTCTCGCCCATCCCGATATAGACAATGTCGGGATTGGACGCCGAAACCGCCACCGCGCCGACCGACGAGCTGTGCAGTTGCCCATCGGTCACGGGACGCCAGGTGGTGCCGCCGTCTGTGGTTTTCCAAAGCCCGCCGCCGGTCGCCCCGAAGTAATACTCATTGGGCCGCGAGGGACTGCCGGCGCAGGTGATGGAACGTCCACCGCGCAGGGGGCCGATGCTCCGCCACTGGAGCGCGGCGAAGACCGAAGCCTGGTAGGTGGCGGCCGCGGCGAGGGTCGCCCCGGCGGCGATCGAAAGGGTAAGCCGTAGGTTGCGCATCAGGTGAGATTATATCGAAGCAGGCCGCCATTGCGCCGGTTGACGGGGCGGCGGACGATGCGGGGCCGCAGCAGCCAGCCGCCGGCGGCCGGCACAACGCGCGAGGCATTCCACCCGCTGTGGTTCTGCGTATGGCGTAGCGCGCCGTGGGACGCGCCGCCATCCGCTGCGACCGTGCTTTAGTACAATAACTCCGTGAAAGCGGTTGTAGCTCAGGCCGCAACCGGGGAGGCAGCCATGACCGAACCAACCCAAACAGGCGCACTGAACCGCCGGCATTTTGCCGCGGCGCTGGCAGCATCCGCCGCCGCGCCGGCGCTCGTGGCGCAGCAGGCCCCCCAGCCCGCCGCTTCCAGCAGCGCCGCATCACAGGAACAGCCGCGGCGCTACGCGCCGCCGCCCGAACCCGTTCCATTCGACGATCCCATCGAGTTCGCCAAACAGCCGGCGCGGATCAAAGTCGAGCCGTTCCCGCTGACCCAGGTGCGCCTGCTGGCCGGATCTTTTCACGACGCCCAGGAATGGAATCGCGGCTTCATGGCCCGCCTCGACGCGCCGCGGCTGCTCTACAACTTCCGCCAGAACGCGGGTCTCGATACCGGCGCGGTCGCGATCCCGTTCGGCGGCTGGGAGGCTCCCGCCGATGGCAAGCGCGGCACCGAGTTGCGCGGCCATTTCACCGGCCACTTCCTTTCCGCCAGCGCGCAACTGTATGCCTCCACCGGCGACAAGGAGGCTAAGGCCAAGGGCGATGAGCTGGTGGATGGCCTCGCCAAATGCCAGGCCAAACTGGGCGGCGGTTATCTGAGCGCCTTTCCCATGGAACTGTTCGACCGCCTGGATGCTCTTTCCGGGCAGCCCAACCGGGGCCCCAATGGCCCGCAGCTTCCGTGGGCGCCGTTCTACACCATCCATAAGATCATGGCCGGGCTGTTCGATATGTACCGCCTCACCGATAACCAGCAGGCCTTGAAGGTGGTGGAGGGAATGGCCGGCTGGGCGGATGGCTGGACCGCCAGTAAGTCGCCCGAGCACATGCAGCAGATTCTGAACGTGGAATTCGGTGGCATGGCCGAAGTGCTGTATAACTTATCCGCGGCGACCAACAACGACCAATGGGCCAAAGCCGGCGACCGCTACACCAAGAAATGGTTTTTCAATCCCCTGGCCCTGCACCGCGATTCGCTCAACCGCGATCCCAACGGCCGGCCCATCCACGTCAACACCCACGTCCCCCAGATGATCGGCGCGGCCCGCCGTTACGAGCTTTCGAGCGATCAGCGCTACCACGAAGTGGCCCAGTTCTTCTGGGACGCCGTGGTGAGCGGCCACAGCTATGTCACCATGGGGACCAGCAACGGCGAGGCGTGGCAGCAGCCCGCCGGCCACATCGCCCAGGAATTGAAGATGTACGAATCCACCGCCGAATGCTGCTGCGCGTATAACATGTTGAAGCTCACGCGGCACTTATATTCCTGGGATCCGCAGCCGCACTACTTCGATTACTACGAGCGCTCCCTATTCAACCACCGGCTGGGCACCATCCTGCCGGATAAAGGTTACACTCAGTATTACCTCTCGCTCTACCCCGGAGCTTATAAGACGTTCTGCACCGAGGACCATTCCTTCTGGTGCTGCACCGGGACCGGGGTCGAGGAATACTCCAAGCTCGCCGACAGCATTTACTGGCGCGATGCCGAGGGCGTGTATGTCAACTTGTTCATTCCCTCCGAGCTGGATTGGGCCGAGAAAGGCTTCAAGCTGCGCCAGGAGAATCAGTTTCCGGAAGTGCCGGAGACCGCACTGGTAGTTACGGAAAGCAAGCCGGTGAAGATGGCGCTGCGCCTGCGCATTCCCGGTTGGCTCGGGTCCGAACCCACCGTGAAACTGAACGGCAAACCCCTGGAGGCTTCCGCCGCGCCGGGCAGCTATCTGACACTTTCGCGCGTTTGGAAAAAGGGCGACAAGGTGGAGTTACAGCTTCCCATGCGCCTTACGATGGAGGCCGCATCCGGCAACCCGCGCTTGCAGGCGTTTCTATACGGCCCGCTGGTGCTGGCCGGCGACCTGGGAACGGAGGGTCTGACCGAGCGCATGCTCATCGGCCCCAGCGGGCCGCGGGTCCGTCCGCCACGCAACCCTCAACAGGCCGGGAATCTGCCGCCGGTGACGCCCATCGAGGTCCCCACGTTTCACGCCGCCGTGGATGCCGATCCGGCCTCGTGGATCAAGCCCGCCGGCAAGCCCCTGACTTTCCACACGTCGGGCCAGACCAGGGATGTCGCCATGGCCCCGCTGAACAGCATCTTCGGGAAACGCTATTCGGTGTATTGGGAGATTGTGTAGGGGGCGGCCGGGCGGTGGAGGGTTCGAGCGCGCCACGGCGCGCACCGGTGCAACCGCAGGGGCCGCGGTGCGTCGATCGCGGCCGGGCGGTGGAGGGTTCGAGCGCGCCACGGCGCACCGGGTGCAACCGCAGGGGCCGCGGCGCATCGATCGCGACCGGGCGGTGGAGGGTTCGGGCGCGCCACGCCGCCCACCGGGTGCAACCGCGCGGACCGCGGCGCGTCGAATGATACGAGGATGCGACTTCTCTGGATAGCCCTGCTGGGGTTGACCGCGTTATGCGGCGCCTCGAACGATTATCTTACGGCGCAGCGCAAGGTCGATGAAATCTCGAGCGAGCGCCTGCGGGCGGGGACGCGGGTGACCCTGAGCATGGGCGAGATCAACGCCTGGGTTGCGGCGGAGGCTCCCGATGGGGTGCGCAACACCAGGCTGTGGGTCACCAGTCCGGGTACCGCGGTGGGCAGCGCGC
>JASHSS010000091.1 GCA_030038565.1 Bryobacteraceae bacterium | reverse complement strand
AGGAGGCCCTGCGATGCGGTGAAGGTGGTGGAAAGGGAGCCGGCCTGAAGGGCGCCGTGCAGCGCGCCGGCCGCTCCTCCCTCGCTTTGCATCTCGATCACCGTCGGCACGGCGCCCCAGATGTTGGTTTTCTGTTCGGCGGACCACTGGTCCGCCCACTCGCCCATATTGGACGACGGAGTAATGGGATAAATGGCAATGACTTCGTTTACCTGATGAGCTACGTAAGCGGCGGCCTCGTTACCGTCGATGGTGACTTTCGGACGAGCCGTGGCGGATGAGTTGGTCAACTCTCTACCCTCCTTGAACCGTAGGATGGAATGGACTGCCTTAAGACATATTATAAGACCCGTTTGTCGTAAAAATCTACATGCTTTTGAGTTTTCGGTCTGAAATTGCCGGTTGGGTGGTGCGTGGGCGGCCTGGAAGCCGCGGCGGGGGCTGGGCGTGAACCGCCGGGCAGGACGCGAGGAATTTTACGAAACGAACCCATTTTGGGCGGCAAGCGGCAGAAATCAATGGGGTTGGCGATCGGCGGACGAACCCATTCCGGGCCGGTGGCGAAGCCTCGCGGGGGCCTGATTCCGGCAGCGGGGGGGTGGTGGGAAGTTGACGGAACGAACCCATTTGAGCCCCGGATGGCGGTCTGGCACTGCGCGGCGGGTGAGGGTATGGCGGCGGCGGAGGGGCCGACGGCTGGCTTGCGCCGCGGCGAACCGGCTGCTGCGAATTTGACGGAACGAACTCATTTGAGCCCCGGATGGCGGCCTGGCGCTGCGCGGCGGGTGTACCGGTGCTGGAGCGGGCCGCTTGGCCTGACCGGGGGGCGGAGCGCCGGTTGCTGCGAATTTGACGGAACGAACCCATTTTGAGCGCGGGATGCCGCGCTGGCAATGCGCGGCAGGTGCGGGTATGGCGGCGGAAGGGCCGACGGCTGGCTTGCGCCGCGGCGAACCGGCTGCTGCGAATTTGACGGAACGAACTCATTTTGCCGGTTTTGAATCTCGCCCGGACCTCCCAACTCGACTTATAGCACGGGGACTGACGCAGGCTCCGGCGCGGTTCGCGCAAACAACTGGATCGGAGGGAGTTATGGCGTGCGGACATCGGCGAACTTCAGCCGGCAGACCGGCGGGTAACAACTGTTCACAAACAGACACCGGCTGCAGGCGTATTCGATTTCCCGGTTCGATGCCGGCTGCACCCTCTTTACACCGAATGGATACTAGACGATTTTTTCCCGGATAGCATTTTGCCAGACATCAGCAGGTTTCGAAACATGGATGGGCGTCCGAACCGGTCAATGTGGCCCACGGTACGGCGCCGCGATTTTAGCTTCCGCCGCCGCTTTCTTGCTGCGAATGGTGTTGACGCCCCTCATCGGGCCAACGGAACTCGCGTTTTCGGTGGCGCTCCACGCCCTATGCGCCGAGCAGCTCCAGGTAGCGCGCCATGGCCTGAATGCCGCGATAGAAATTCGGGAGGTGGAATTTTTCGTTGGGCGCGTGGAGGTTGTCGTCGGGCAGGCCGAAGCCCATCATGACGCTGGGAATACCGAGGTAGCGGTCGAAGACGCCCACGATGGGGATGGATCCGCCCGAGCGGATGTAGACGGTCTCCTTGCCGAACACCTGGCGCATGGCTTCGGCGGAGGCGTGGATGAAGGGATCATCGGGGTTGGTGAGAGAGGGCGCGCCGGAGTGGAGCACCTTGAATTCGGCGGTGACCCCTTTGGGACAGGCTGCCTGGATGGCGGCGCGAAGCTGTTCGGCGGCCTCCTCGGGGCGCTGATCGGCCACCAGGCGGGTGCTGATTTTGGCGGTGGCGCGGGCGGGGATCACGGTTTTGGCGCCCTGGCCGGTGAACCCGCCGCGGATGCCGTGCACTTCGAGAGTGGGCCGCGCCCAGGTGCGCTCGAAGAGCGGGATTTCCGGCTCGCCGACGAGTTCGCGCGCGCCCATTTCGTTTTCGGTGTACTCCTTCTCATTGAAGGGCAGGCGGCCCCAGGCTTCGCGCTCCTTGGCGCTGGGCGGCACCACGCGATCGTAGAAGCCCGGAATGAGGATGTGGCCGTTCCGATCCTTGAGGGCGCAGAGGATCTCGGCGATGGCCTGAATGGGGTTGGGGGCGGCGCCTCCGTAGATGCCGGAGTGGAGGTCGTGATTGGCGCCCTCGACGGACAACTCGCCGTAGACGATGCCGCGCAGGCCGACGCAGATGGTGGGCAGCTCGGGGGCGAACATTTCGGTGTCGCAGACCACGGCGGCATCGGCCTTCAGGCGGGGCGGGCGGGATTTGACGTACTCTTCGATATGCTCACCGCCGGTCTCCTCTTCGCCTTCGAGCAGGAATTTGACATTGACGGGCAGCTTGCCGGTGGTCTTCAGCAGGCCTTCCACGGCCTTGATCTGAATGTAGACCTGGCCTTTGTCGTCGGCCGCGCCGCGGGCGAACAGGTCGCTGCCGCGGACGGTGGGTTCGAAGGGAGGGGAATGCCACTCATCCAGAGGATCGGGCGGCTGCACGTCGTAGTGGCCGTAGAACAGGACGGTGGGCTTGCCGGGGGCTCCGAGCCATTCGGCATAAACCAGAGGGTTGCCGGGGCCTTCGATAAGCTCGGCGGCGGTCATGCCGGCGGCGGCCAACTCGTCGCGGGCGAACTCGGCGGCGCGGATGATGTCGAGCTTGTGTTCGGAGAGCGTGCTGATGCTGGGGATGCGGAGGAAGGTTTTGAGGCCTTCGAGGAAGTCGGGTTGGTGCTGCTCGTAGTAAGTCATAGGTAGGGGATCGGCGTCGAGCGATCAGCTTTCAGCGTACACCGGAGCGGGGGTGGGCGGGCGGCGTCTTCACACGGAGACACGGAAAAACGGGGAGAATCCGATTGCGTTACAATTGAGCTTCCCCGACCTGAGGCGAGCCGCCGCGCACGCAGGGGATGCCTCATCCTTGCGCTCTGGGAGAGGCTCCTGGAGACTCGAATGCAATCGGAAAGGACGGTGGACCGGGCCTTCCACCCGGCCAGCGCGCCCGACTACGTGCCGCGCCCGCAGATGCGCCAGTTGCAACTGGAGCGCCTTAAAGCGGTGGTACGGCGCGCCTACGACCACGTCGATCTGTTCCGCCGCCGGCTGGATGAGCGCGGCTTTCCACCGGACCGGCTGGGATCTCTTTCCGATATCCAACACCTGCCTTTCACCACCAAGGCGGATCTCCGCGACACCTATCCGTTCGGACTCTTCGCCAGTCCCATCGAGGACGTCGTCCGGGTGCACGCTTCGAGCGGAACCACCGGCAAGCCGGTGGTGGTGGCCTACACGCGGCAGGATCTCGACGTATGGACCTCGGTGATGGTGCGGGCCTTCGCGGCATGCGGGCTGAGCCGCGGCGATGTGCTGCAGAACGCTTACGGCTACGGCCTGTTTACCGGCGGATTGGGGGCGCACTACGGCGCAGAGGCGCTGGGAGCCACGGTAATTCCGGTTTCGGGCGGCAATACCGATCGGCAGATCATGGTGCTGAAGGATTTTCGCGTGACCGCCATCTGCTGCACGCCGAGCTACTTCCTTCACCTCATCGAGCGCGCCCTCGAACTGGGCGTCTCGATGCGCGCCCTGCCGGTGCGGGTGGGCATTTTCGGCGCCGAGCCGTGGACCGAATCGATGCGCGGCCACATCGAAGCCGAGGGGGGCATCCAGGCCTTCGATATTTACGGCCTTTCGGAGATCATCGGTCCGGGAGTGGCCGTGGAATGTCCCTGCCACCGTGGCCTGCACGTTTTCGAAGATCACTTTTTCCCCGAAGTGATCGATCCCGATACGGGCCGCGCGCTGCCGGATGGCGAAGAGGGAGAACTGGTGCTGACGACGCTCAGCAAGCAGGCCATGCCCATGATCCGCTACCGCACGCGCGACATTACCGCGCTCGCCGCAGAGCCTTGCGGGTGCGGACGCACGGTGCGGCGCATGAGCCGCATCGCCCGGCGCAGCGACGATATGATCATTATCCGCGGCGTCAACGTCTTTCCTTCGCAAATCGAAGCCGCCCTGCTGGCGGTGGAAGGCACGCTGCCGCACTATCGCATCCTGCTGACCCGCCACAAGGGACTCGACAAGATGGAAGTGCAGGTGGAAGTGACTCCCGAGTTGTTCAGCGACAAGATCGGTTCGCTCGAAGGATTGCGCCAGCGGCTGGCGTACGCGATGGAGCGCGTGCTCGGGCTGAAGGTGCAAATCACTCTTGCCGCGCCGCGCAGTATTCAGCGTAGCGAAGGCAAAGCCACGCGGGTGATCGACCGGAGAGATCCGGCCAACGAGGTGCGCCATGAAGATCCATCAACTGTCTCTGTTCCTTGAGAACAAACCGGGCCAGATGATCCAACCGTGCCGCGTGCTGGCGGAAGCCGGAATCGGCATTCACACGCTGACCCTGGCCGATACCCAGCAATTCGGCCTATTGCGCCTGATCGTGTCGGACTGGGAACAGGGCCGCGACATTCTCGAACAGGCCGGGTACCTGGTGAACGTGACGGAAGTCGTGGCGGTGGAAGTGGCCGACCGTCCCGGCGGCCTGGCGGGGCTGCTCGAACTGTTCGAAGGCAGCGGCATCAATATCGAATACATGTACGCCTTCACCTTCGGGCGCGAAGACAAGGCCGTGCTGATCTTCCGCTTCGATCGGCCGGATGCCGCCATCGGGCGGCTGCGCGCCCAGGGAATCAATGTGGTGGAAGACGTGGAACTGGGCCACCGGATCCACGTTTGAGCGTGGCGCGGAGAGGGATGGAGAATCCGGAAGCCGGCCCGTTTTGGTTGCTTTTGATGGAACCGCGCCGGAAGAACCTTCGTACCTGAACCCAGGCGGGGTGGGCGCTCCCACGCCGCAGCCTACTTTTATGAGGACGCTGAAAGTTTCGTTGGTGGCCAGCGGCATCGGTACGCTGGCTTGGATTACGGGCCTGACCGCGATGATCTGGTCCGCGCACCCGCAGCTTGCCGGATTGCTCCTTACCTTGGCCGCGACGGCGGTTCTTCTGGCGGCTTGGCCGAAGCCGCCGAAGTAGGGATCGGGCCGCGGGCATTCCGCCGCGTTTCCGGCCGCTGCCACCTGCGCGGCAGCCCCTCCCAAGCCTCGCTGACCGGCAGCCAAGCCCACGGCCGGCGGGGGCGCCAACGCGGCGGGCCACCACGAGCACGATGGGGTACGCGCCGACGAAATCGGCCACGGGGCACGGGCGTGATAATGGTAAGCCACCGTTTGGAGCAACGATTAGCAGCACAGGGGTTCCGCCACTTGGGGAAGAAGATCTATGCGGCGTCTACCTTCGGGAATACCCTGGGCGGCAGGTAGCTACGAAGTCACCCCGGAAGACGGGCAAGACAACGCGCATGGTCTTCGGTCCAAGGAGGCCTCCATCCGGCCACTTCGTGATTGTTACCGCCCAGTCCTCCATCAAATATCCGTCCGAGAAAAATACCAATCGAAGCCGCCCTTGCCAACCTTGGCTAATGGCAAAACGACCCGATGCATCAGTCGTCGCCTTTCCAAGCGGCTTTCGGGAGTCGTCATCAAAGATCCTTACGTCGACATCCTTCAAAGGCTCCCCAATTTGGTTCGTGACTGTGCCCTGAATCTTGCTTGTGTGAAACGAACCGCAGTTCGGCGGATCGGAGTCTTGATAGCTATGGCCGTTCGTATCTTCCTGGGCATGACATGCGGCTACCAGCACAAGAGCTGCAAGGCAACAATTCCTCACGATCTGCCGCGCAGACGTCCTGTATTGGTAGGCACCTCTCATTTCGGATAACAGAATAGCAAATAGCCGGTCCATTGGGCCAGCCGATTCCCAATGATGCATGATTTGGGGCCG
>JASHSS010000867.1 GCA_030038565.1 Bryobacteraceae bacterium | reverse complement strand
TCTGCAACCTGGAAGAGGAGCGCCGCTCCAACCGCCGCTTTCTGGAGATCGAAACCCGCGGCGAGTCGAACGGTAATTTCCTCGACGCCGTGCGCACGCTGGGCTGCGAGACCGCTCCCGGCGCGCAGGGCCGGGTGAAACTGGTGCTGCCGGACGGCCTGGAGGTGCGCCGGCTGTACGAAGTAGCTGCCGCCCAGAATGTGCAGATCCGCCGCCTGAACCACAAGCGCGATTCGCTGGAAGATATTTTCCTGAAAGCCATGGAGACCGCCGATGGCCGCCAATAAAAGCGGTGAGAGGTGGGACAGGCCTTCAGCCTGCCCTGGACAAGCTGAAAGCCTGTTTCACCAAAGCTGCGCGGCAGCAGCTTGTGTCTGCGTCTTCCCGCGAGCCAACGGCGCTGCCAGAAACCTGGTTCCGAGCCGCGCGCGTAAGCAAGTGAAACAACCGAACCGCTCGGCTGCGCACGGCCGCCTGGTCAGCCGAATCACCCTGGAGGCCTCCGATGGCCGTCTATAAGAAAACTTACCGGCCCTACGAAGGCGCCCTGACCGGCCCCCTGGCGCGCCTGTGGGTCATCCCCCGCTACGCTTTCGAGGACCTGCATCGCTCGCGCTTCCTGAATACCTTCTTCATTGCCAGTTACATTTACCCCCTCATCTGCGCGCTGATCATCTACGTGCAGCACAACGCCAGCGCACTGGGCCTGCTGGGGGTGCGGGGCGCCGACCGGCTGATCGCCATCAACGTGGTGTTCTTCATGTCGCTGCTGGGTTGGCAGAGCATGCTGGCGCTGTTTCTGGCGTCCTTCATCGGCCCGGGCCTGGTTTCGCCCGATCTTGCCAATAACGCCCTCTCGCTGTACCTGGCGCGGCCTTTTTCGCGCGTGGAATACGTGCTGGGGAAAATGTCGGTCCTGTTGATCCTGATGTCGCTGATGACCTGGGTGCCGGGCATGCTGCTGTTCCTTCTGCAAGGCTACCTGGAAGGCTGGAGCTGGATGCCGGATCACGCGCGCTTCGCCGCCGGGATCTTCTTCGGCGCCTGGGTCTGGATCCTGATCCTGGCCCTGCTGGCCCTGGCCCTCTCGGCCTGGGTCAAGTGGAAACCGGCTGCCGGCGGGCTGATGTTCGGGGTGTTCTTCGTGGCCGCCGGATTCGGCGCCGTGGTCAACGGCGTCGAGCGCACCAGTTGGGGCCACCTGTTCAATATCAGCTACCTGGTCGGCTCGGTCTGGCTGCGGTTGTTTGAGGGCGCTGAGCACTCGACCAACGGCGCGGTCTTCTTCCGCGTTCCCGAGGGCGAGGAATTGCCGCTGTGGTGCTGCTGGCTGGCGCTGGCGGCCCTGTGCGGCGTCTGCCTCTATATGCTGGCGCGCAAGATCCGCGGCGCGGAGGTCGTGCGATGAGCGGCCACAACAACTCCCTCATCAGCTTCGAAAACGTCTCGCGTTTCTACGGCGAGGTCCTGGGCATCAACAATGTGACCCTCTCGATCCCACCCGGCATCACCAGCCTGGTGGGACCCAACGGCTCGGGCAAGACCACTCTCATGAATATGGTCTGCGGGCTGATCCGCCCCACCCAGGGCCGCATCTCCGTGCTGGGCGTCTCGCCCCAGCATCCCGAAAAGCTCTGCCGCCTGGTGGGCTACTGCGCCCAGTTCGACGCCTTCCCCAAGGGCCTTACGGGCTACCAGTTTATTTATTCCTTCCTCATGATGTTCGGATTCCTGCCCGCCGAATGCGACCGCCGCACCCGCGAGGCGCTCGGGCTGGTAGGCCTGATGGATGCCGCCAACCGGCATGTGGCGGCCTACAGCAAGGGCATGCGCCAGCGCGTCAAGCTGGCCCAGGCGATCGCCCACGATCCCCGCGTGATCATCCTGGACGAGCCGCTCAACGGCCTCGATCCACTGGCCCGCGCGGAGGCCATCGCGCTGTTCCGCCAGTGGGGCGACAAGGGCTGCCACGTGGTGGTTTCGAGCCACATTTTGCACGAAGTGGATCGCATTTCCGACCAGGTGATCCTGCTCAGCCAGGGTTACGTGGTGGCGGAAGGCCAGATCCACAGCGTGCGCAGCGAGGTGAAGGAGCAGCCCATGCAGATCCTGGTGCGCTGCGACCGTCCCGCGCTGCTGGCCTCCCGCCTGTTTGCCCAGGATCACGTGGTGGAAGCCAAGATCGTGGCCGATTCCAAGGGCCTGCTGCTGCGCACGCGCGACGCCGACAGCTTCTATCTGCTGCTGAATCGCGTGATTCTGGACTCCGGCCTGGAAGTGGAGTCCGTCGCCCCCGCCGATGACGACGTCAACTCGGTGTATCAATACCTTATAGGCGCCGAAGGAGCCGCGCAATGAACCCCACCGGCCCAGCCGCCCCGCCCGTTCCACCGGCGGCGCCCGCTCCACCAGCGGCGCCCACTCCACCGGGCCCACCTGCCGCGCCTACTCCGGTGGCGGGGTCCCCTCCACTGGCTGCAATTCCGTCGGCCCCGTCCACTCCACCTGCCGCGAGTCCGCTGGCCGCGCCCACTCCATCGTCGGCACCCGTTCCACCGGCCGGGCCGGCCAAAGAGCCTCCGCCCGGCGGCCTGGTGGACTCGACCGTCCTGCGCCAGGTAGGCGGCGTCATGCGCCTGGAGCTGAAGAAGACCTTCCTTTCGAAGCGCGGCTGGTGGATTTATTTCCTGGCCCTCGGCCCGGTGGCCATTACGGTGCTGCACTGGCTGGTGGAAGCGCGCCTGGGCCGGGGCGCCGGCAACCGCCACTCGATCGGCGAGGACAGCATCATCTTCGCCGGCATGTTCCTGTTCTATTACCTGCGGGCGGGGATCTTCTTTGGCGCCATGGGCATCTTCTCGAACCTGTTCCGCGCCGAGATGCTGGAGAAGACCCTCCACTATTACTTCCTCACGCCCCTGCGCCGGGAATTGCTGGTAGCCGGGAAGTACCTGGCGGGCCTGATCGTGGCGGTGGTCCTGTTCGGCTCCAGCGTGGTGCTGGCGTTTCTCACCATCGGCCGCCACTTCGGCGCCTCCTGGACCGATTACCTGCTGCACGGCCCCGGCCTGCACCAATTGGGGGCTTACTTCCTGGTGACGGTGCTGGCCTGCGTCGGCTACGGCGCGGTGTTCCTGTTGAGCGGCCTGCTGTTCAAGAACCCCATGATCCCCGCCGCGGTAGTCTGGGTGTGGGAGAATCTGAACCCGTTCCTACCCTCGCTTCTGAAAAAGATCAGCGTGATTTTCTACCTGAAGAGCCTGTGCCCCGTGGAAGTTCCCATCCCGCCGCCGTTTAACGTCATGGTGGTGGACGCCGACCCCACTCCCTTCTGGGTGGCCACTCCCGGCCTGCTGGCGATTTCGTTGATTTTGCTGGTGTACGCAGCCGCCACCGCCCGGACCACCGAGATCAGCTACAGCGACTGAGATGTACATTTGCTGTACGGCATCCGTGCTGCGAATGGACGCTCGCGGATCATACGCAGAGCTATACCCGCTGTAAGCCATTGACGAATCGGCGCTTCCCTGTTGGCCCCAGCGGTGCCACCCGATGGGTATGACTCAAGACACCATTTGCGATGTCGCCGGCGCGAGACCGGCAACCGGCCGGTTCGCCCTCCCGTGGCTCCTGGGCTTGGGCGCAGCCGTCTATGCCATCAGCTTTGCCTTGCCTGCGGTCGAGGGACGTCCCGGCGGCGCCGTGAGCGGATGGGAATGCGCCTGGGTTGTGCTGGCCGTCGGCTTCGGCGAGCATCCGTTCAGCTTTGTGATTTGCGCCATCGGGCTGATCAATCCTCTGACGCTGGTCTACTGCCTGCTTCGAGTGCTGCACATCCTGCCCCGCGTGCGCCGCGGCCTGGCGATTGCCGCGCTGAGCTTCGTTCCGCTCTGCTGGTACGTGATGGCACACGATTTGCGCGTCGAGATCGGCCACCTGGCGTGGGTTGCGGGCCTCCTCCTGATGCTACTGCCCGAGGCCCTGGGGATGGCGTCCCGGCGGCGGGCTGTTAAAGACTTGTTAAGATGAGAGGCTGTGGAACCCGAGGAGAACAGCGAGACTCCGCCTGAGACCGCCGCGGCCGAAGCCCATCCAGCCTGGCGGCGCGTCCTGCTGGCGCGGCATCCCAAGCGCCCGCACTCGCTCGATTACGCCGAACGGCTGCTGACCGATTTCCAGGAGATCCACGGCGACCGCCTGTATGGCGACGACCCGGCCATCGTGGCCGGGATGGCGCAGTTCGAGGGCCGCTCGTTGATGCTGGTGGCCGAGCAGAAGGGCCGCACCACCAAGGAGAAGATCTACCGCAATTTCGGCATGCCCAAGCCCGAGGGCTACCGCAAAGCCTTGCGGGCCATGCAGATCGCCGGGAAATTCGGGCGCCCGGTACTCACCTTTCTGGATACCCCCGGGGCCTATCCCGGCATCGACGCCGAGGAGCGCGGCCAGGCCGAAGCCATCGCCCGCAACCTGCGCGAGATGGCCCGCCTGCCCGTGCCGGTGGTGGTGGTCTGCATCGGCGAAGGCGGCAGCGGCGGGGCCCTGGCGCTGGGGGTGGGCAACCGCGTGCTGATGCTCGAAAACGCCGTCTACAGCGTGATTTCCCCGGAAAGTTGCGCCAGCATCATCTATCGCGACGCCGGCAAGGGCGAACAGGCCGCCGCGGCCCTGAAATTGACCGCCACCGACCTGGAGCAGTTGGGACTGATCGACGAAATTGTTCCCGAGCCCGGCGGCGGTGCCCAGGAGGATCCGGCGGCGGCCGCCGAGCACCTCCGGTTGGCGGTTCGCAAGGGCCTCGATTTGCTCGCTGCCATGACCCCCGAGCAACTGGTGGATCACCGCTACGCCAAGTTCCGCGCCATGGGGAACTTCTTCGCGTGACAATCGCGTAACAATTCCGGCTCTTGTTCACGGCCCCCGCTAATTTCGGCCCCTCCCGCCCGTCGTCTCTATCTGGGCTTAAGACTCCGGGGTGTAAAATAACAGTTGATTGAACTCCCGGCGGGGAATCTGCGTCTAAGGCTTTGACAATCAAAACTGGAGACTGGCCGTTGTGAAGAGCAAGCGGAAAATCATCATAATCCTGGTTGCCCTGCTGGTAGCTGGAGCGGGCGTCTACGCCAGCACGGTCTACAGCAAACGGGGCGTAGTTACCGTGCAGACGGGGCGGGTGGTGCGGCAGGACCTCAACAGCGTGGTCACCGCATCCGGCGAGATCAAGCCTAAGAATTACATCAACATCGGCGCCAATGCCATGGGCGACCTGACGGATATTCTGGTCAAGGAAGGCGACCATGTCCGCAAGGGCCAACTGTTGGCCAAGATCGAGGAAACCCAGCCGGAAGCCGATGTGACGGCGCAGGAAGCTACCGTGCAGTCGGCCGAAGCCGATTCCAGCGCGGCGGAGGCCGGTGTGCAGGCCGCCGATGACAATATCCGTACCATGGTGGCGACGCTGGATCACGATAAGGCCGACCTGGAGCGCATGAAGTCCGATATGGACCGCGCCTCGGCGCTCTTCAAAGAGCAGTTGCTGGCCAGGCAGGATTACGATTTGAAGAAGTATACCTACGACGCCCAGGTGGCCGCCATCCAGGAATCCGAGGCCCGCATCACCCAGGCGCGCGCCCAACGCGCCCAGCAGGCCGCCTCGCTGGCATCGGCGCAAAAGCGCATCGCCCAGGCCAAGGCCAACCTGGTGCGCATGACCGATATTCTGCACAAGTACAACTCCTATGCCCCGCTGGATGGGATGGTCACCAATCTGCCCGTGCGCCAGGGCGAATCGGTCGTGCCGGGTTTGCAGAACCAGACCGGCACGATCATCATGACCATCGCCGACATGTCGCTGATCACCGCCGAGGTGAAGGTGGATGAGACCGACATCGTCAACGTCAAACTGGGGCAGCCGGGCGAAGTCACCATCGACGCCATCCCCAACAAAACCTTTACCGGCAAGGTCACCGAGATCGGCGATACCGCCATTCTGCGCTCCACCGGCCTGGCGGCTTCGCAGAGCGCCATTTCCAGCCAGGAGGCCAAGGATTTCAAGGTGGTGATCGCGCTCGACAATCCGCCCGACGAAATCCGGCCGGGCCTCTCCTGCACCGCCAAGATCACCACCGCTACCCGGCAGAACGCCCTGACGATCCCGATCCAGGCGCTCACCGTGCGGCAGAGAGGCGACCTGGAGGTCAAGCCGCTGGGAAGCGCATCCGCCGCCCAGGCTGCCGTTAAGCTCGATCCGGCCGCCGAGAAGGCCAAAAAAGAGGAACTGCAAGGCGTTTTCATCATCAATGGCGATAAGGCCGAGTTTCGCAAGGTCGACACCGGGATCACCGGCGCGACCGATATCGAAGTCCTCAACGGCCTGAAAGAGGGCGACCAGATCATCACCGGAACCTACCAGGTAATCCGCACCATCCGCAATCAAACCGCGGTCAAGGTGGACAACACGCCCCCGGTGGTGAAGACCACGTCCTAAATCTTCGAGAAAGAGAATCCAATCCATGGCAGCCGTGGCATCGGAGTTGACGCAACGCGGGGAGCAGCTTAAGCGGGACGGCATCGTCATCCGCACCTACGACCTGTGGAAGACCTACGTGATGGGCGATACCCAGATCCACGCCGTTTCGGGAGTGGATATCGAGATTAAGCGCGGGGAGTACGTGGCCGTGATGGGGCCTTCGGGGTCGGGCAAATCGACCCTCATGAACCTGATCGGCTGCCTGGACACCCCCACCAAGGGCCAGTATTACATCAACGGGAACCTGGTGAGCGAGATGAGCGACGACGAACTGGCGCGCATCCGCAATAAAGAGATCGGCTTCGTGTTCCAGACCTTCAACCTGCTGCCGCGCGCCACTTCGCTGCACAACGTGGAACTGCCGCTGATCTACGCCGGAATTTCGTCTGTGAAGCGGCTGGAAATGGCCAAGCTGGCCATGAAGGCGGTGGACCTGGAGCAGCGCATGTTCCACAAGCCCAACGAGCTTTCGGGCGGCCAGCGGCAGCGCGTGGCGGTGGCGCGCGCGCTGGTGAACAACCCTT
>JASHSS010000866.1 GCA_030038565.1 Bryobacteraceae bacterium | reverse complement strand
CGACAGCCAGCTTGCCTGCGGTGATGGCGGACACGTATTGGTTGAATAGCCACAGCGATTCCCGGATGATTCTATGCCTATGAGCGGCGATCCGCGAATCGAGGTTGTGAACCACCTGTTTTCCCGCGTGCGTTTGCAATTCCCCCGACGTCGCCGGCTCAATCCCCCTGGAATGCCCGACAAGAATCACCGTTAGCCGCACATGCCGTGTTGCTTCGGGCGCAACCTTCCTGGCTTGAAGCCGCCATCCGGCGCATTCCGTCAACATGAGCAACGCGGAATAGCACGGAGGGTCGCCCAAATTCAGACCGATCGAGCGGGCAACGCCACGGTCTTCAGCGGATGATTTCTCGAACTCCGCGCCGCCGGGCGGATGCCGGATCCAAAACTCCTTGAGCACCCGTAGCGCACCAGCGTAGTCGCCATGACGATATGCTTTCTGTGCTGCGAGGAATGTGTCAATGGCCGCGCCGGATAACGGAGAGAAGTTCCCGATGGCGGGCGGGCCTGGCGGACCGGTCGCTCGCGAGACCGCATGCTCCTGAGATCCTGTGGAAGTAGCGGCTGAATGATCGGCCATAGGACCATTCACCGCAATCCGGCTTGCCGGCGGTAGCGGCGACTGGGCCATCGCTCGAAGGGCACACACAGCAACGGTGGTAAAGGAACGCATCCAGGAATCCACCAAGTCCGGATTCTATCGCATAGGCGAACCCGGCCCGGGTGGCGCCAGAGATTCCGCACCTATGCGCTCTCGGGTCTTGGTCGGGCGGTTTTCTCCTGGAGGCGGGCGGCCTGGGTCATCAGGTAGTTCCGCTCCGGCAAGCTGGTGGTGCGGCCGGCGGCAATCCGGTAATGTGCGACCGCGCCCTCGCTGTCGCCGGCCATTTCGAGCAGATGAGCGCGAACCGCGGGGAGACGATGATGACCGGCCAGGCGCGGGTCCGAATCGAGCGCCTGGAGCAACTCCAGTCCTTTGGAGGGGCCGTGCACCATGGCCGCGGCGATGGCATGGCTGAGCATTACCATGGGATTCGCGGACATTCGCTTGAGGAGATCGTACAATGCCAGGATCTGGGGCCAGTCGGTATCCTGAACACTGGGCGCTTCGTCATGAACGGCGGCAATGGCGGCCTGTAGCTGATACGCGCCGACCGATCCAAGCGACAAGGCCTCGGTGAGAAGGGCGGCGCCCTCGACAATCTGGCTCCGATCCCACAGAGACCGATTCTGTTCGGTCAGCGGGATCAACTCGCCGTCGGGTCCGCTGCGCGCCGCGCGCCGCGCATCGGTCAGCAACATCAAGGCCAGCAAGCCCGAGACCTCGGCATGGCTGGGGAGCAAGGCGTGAACGGCGCGCGCCAGGCGGATGGCCTCTTGCGATAGATCGAGCCGCTGGAGGCTGGCGCCGGCGCTGCTGGTGTAGCCCTCGTTGAAGATGAGGTAGAGCACGTGCAGGACGGCGGGGAGGCGCCGGGCGCGCTCCTGAACGGCCGGCAGGCGGAAGGGCACGCCGGAAGCCTTAATGGTGTTCTTGGCCCGGCTGATGCGCTGCGCCATGGTAGCCTCGGGCACCAGGAAGGCGGCGGCGATTTCGGCAGTGGTCAGGCCGCCCACCGCGCGCAAGGTCAGGGCGATAGCCGAGGAAGGAGTCAGGGCGGGATGACAGCACATGAAGAGCAGGACAAGCGTGTCATCCTGATCCCTGGCAGTTTCGGGGCCGGCGAGCGCCACGTGGTCCATCTCCATGGCCGCGGCGGTTTCACGGCGCCGGCGGGCTACTTCGCTGCGGACGTGGTCGGTCATGCGGCGGGAGGCGACTTGAATGAGCCAGGCCCGTGGATTGGCGGGAACGCCGTCGCGAGGCCATTGCACGGCGGCGGCGAGGAAAGCCTCCTGCACGGCGTCCTCGGCCTCGGCGAACCGGCGGAAACGGCGGATCACCGCGCCGAGCACCTGCGGGGCGAGCGAGCGAAGCAGGCGCCCGGAAGCGATGTCCTCTGGCACTGGTGACATAGCGGGTCTGGTTACAACATTTCGGGGGGTGGGCCGCTCATCACGGGCCGTACCTCGATGGGCATATTCAAGGGCGCGCCACCGGGTCCGGGCGCGGCCGATGCGCGGGCGGCGATGGCGAAGGCCCGCTGGGGCGTTTCGACGTCCACGATCCAGTAGCCGGCGAGAAATTCCTTGCCTTCCGGAAACACGCCGTCGGTTACCGGCGCGCCGTCCTTGCCGGCGCGCACGAGCGTGGCCTGGTCCGGAAAGGCCAAGCCTTCGGCCGACACCAATTCGCCGGATTCGCGGAGTTCCCGGTCGAAGCTCCTCATAAATGCGACCAGCGCCTGGAGGTCCTTCTTGGGCCATTGCGGAACCCCTTCGCCGGCCTTCATAGTGTTCATCATCAAAATATATTTCATGTCTTTGGCTCCTCTCATTTTCGCGTTTTCGCGCCGGTTTCGGCGCGCCTTCACCGGGTAGTCGGAGCGGGCGGGGTGTTTTCGACATCCGCTAGCTCTTTTGGAAGTTCTTATGGATTTGTAAATGGGCGACCGGTCCGGCAACCCTTAGATATGGCTTGCATCCAAAGTAGTGGATGGAAACAAAGGGGGTTTTAAATCATATGGTTAAGCTGTTGAAAAGGCCGGTGCTAATCGCCGGCGCCCTCGTTTCGACGGGCTTGCTGGCGGCGGCGCAGGGAAGCTGGAACGCGCCCCAGCAGAACTTCACACAGCCCAATATGCCCCAGGGCAGCATGGCGGCGCCCAACGGGGCGCAACGGATGATGGCGATGCCGGGTACGGTAAATTACGTCGAAGGGCAGGCCAACATCAACGGGGAGGCGCTTCCCAGCGGCCCCCAGAGTATGAATACCAAGGTTCTGGCCGGGGAGACGCTGTCCACTGGAATGGGCAGCAAGGCCGAAATGCTGTTGATGCCGGGAGTGGTGCTACGAATTGGGGATAACAGCGCGCTCCGCATGGTTTCCCCAATGCTCACCAACGCCCAGGTAGACCTGACGCGAGGGACGGCTATCCTGGAAGTGGGGCAGATCGGCAAAGAGGCCCGTTTAGCGGTCTCCGTCCACGGCGCGGATATTCTACTGGAACGGAAAGGACTCTATATGTTCAATGCCGACCAGCCGAACGTGGCGGTGTACGACGGCAAGGCTGCGGTTCGGTTCGGCGACCGGTCGGCGGATGTATATAAGGGCGAGCAACTGGCCCTGCAGCCGGGAGCCAAACTGAAAACCGAAAGCTTCAATATCAAGCAGGAAGGGGAATTGTACGCCTGGAGCAAACTGCGGTCTCAGTATATGGCGGAAGTGACCGGGTCCGAGAGTCAGGCGATGGTTGCCTACAATCCCTATTGGGCCTATGGTCCCGCGTGGTATTGGGATCCCTATTTCGATAGCTGGCTGTGGGGTCCGTGGGGTTATGGATTGGGGGTAGGGTTCTACGGCGGTGGATTCTATCCTGGATTTTACGGCCATGGATTCTACGGGCACGGGTATTACGGCCACGGGGTTGCCGGCGGCTATCACGCGCCTGTGACGAGTGGCTTCCGGGCCGGCGGATTCGCGGGTGGTGGATTCCACGGTGGATTTGGCGGCGGATTTCATGGTGGCGGCGGCGGACGGCGGTAAATAGCCGTCACGGCCGATCACTCAATCCGGCATGGCTGCGGGCGCGGTCAGGCAACTGGCCGCGCCCGTGGTGTTTTTGGGCACAGTACACTGCGACGGATGGTGCGGTCCCGCGGATAGGCTCTACGCGCGCTGGGCGCCGCTGGCGGTGGTGAAGCGGCTGCGGATCTGG
>JASHSS010000865.1 GCA_030038565.1 Bryobacteraceae bacterium | reverse complement strand
GTAGAGACCGGCGAATTGAGGAGGGGTCCAACCTTCGATGGGAGCCGGTTCACTGAACAGACAATCGTTGAAACGGATGCCTGGGGCCAAAGGGTAGGAAACCATTTCGTAACCCGAGATGCTGTACTGTAACCTACAATTCGCAATCTGGCAAGTAGAAGTTATTAATCAGGCCCATAAGGGCCAGCCGACGGGGGAAAGACCGGTTAAATTCCGCGCAGTGCCACTACCGTGACATCGTCCCCACGAATCGCGCCCCCGAAGCGCAGGACTTCAGCCACGATCTCCTGCGCAAGGTCCGCGGCCGGCGCACTGCGGTGCTTCCGTAGCACCTCGGCCAGGCGTTCTTCGCCAAATTCCTCATCCGAATCGATGCCCGCTTCGGTAACGCCGTCCGAGTAAACCACCAGGGTATCGCCCGGCGTCAGGGTCAGTTGGCGCTCGCCCGAACGCCACACCGGGAATGCGCCCAACATGGTGGCGGTAGCATCGAGCCGCTCCAATGGGCCGCTCGCGCGCAGAAGCAGGGGGGCCACGTGGCCGCAGTTGACGTAGCGCAAGCGTCGGGTGTGATCGTCGTAAATCCCCAGGAAGAGGGTGGCAAAACGTTCCGCCGCCGTCGATTCGTAGAAGTGGCGGTTGATCGCCTGAAGCGCATCCGCCGGCCGTAGCAGCGCTCCCGGAGGCTGGTTGCGGAAACTGGCCTGCAGATTCGCCATCAGTAGCGCTGCCGGCACGCCTTTTCCCGAAACATCGCCCAGCACGAAGCCCAGGGTGTGGTCGGCGATATCCAGGAAGTCGTAGTAGTCGCCGCCCACCTCGCGGGCCGCCAGGCAGAGCCCGGCGTAATCCACGGTCTGAAATTGGCGCTGCTTGCGCGGAAAGAGCTTCTGCTGCACGTTGGCGGCGATTTCCAGTTCCGACTTGCGCCGCCGGTCCGATTCAGCCTGCTTGCGGATGGCCGCCACGAGGCGGTCGTTGTCCCAGGGCTTCTGGATGAAATCGCAGGCCCCGCGACGCATGGCCTCCACGGCGAGATCGAAACTGCTCCACGCCGTCATCACCATCACCGGGGTGGCGTTGCCCTGCGATTCGAGAGTCGATAGCAGGTCGATGCCCTCGGCCCCCGAAGTGGTATCGCGGGTGTAGTTCAGATCCACCAGGATGAGGTCGAAGATCTCCGTATGGATCGCCTGATAAAGAGCTTGGGGAGAATCCACCGCCACAGCCTGCCAGCCCTGCCCCTTCAGCAGCAGACGCAGGGCTTCCAGCACATCCGGCTGGTCGTCGCAAATCAGTACCCGGAAGGGTTTCGACGGGGTTACTCGGGCATCCGGCGTTCCGGTCACGGGCATCGACACCACGGGGACGATTGTTGCACGTTTCAGTCCCCGGGAACAGGTTGTGTTTTCAAAGCCTTCGAGCCACCGCGCCTGTCCGCTTGTGGGACGGCCTGTAAGCTGGTGGGACGGGGGTCTTGCTCCCGTGTAGAGCCTGTTCGGCCACTCGCCTCAGCATGCTGCCGACAGATTTGAGACAATCGAATCATTCCGGGCCCTTAGCTCAGCGGTTAGAGCAGCGGACTCATAATCCGTTGGTCGAAGGTTCAAATCCTTCAGGGCCCACCAAATCGCCTTCAGCTTCCCGGATGGTATTCCCGTTCGGTGTGCCCCTGCAGCTGGTCGCGGTAAAAGTAGACCTCGCGTAAGTCGCCGGTGGCGTAGCGCTTGGCTTCGTCGTCGAAATGCGGAGAAGCTGGATGGCCGCTTTCCCCGCCGGCGGTGACGGCCATGGCGTGCACCTTTGGGCCGAACTCGACCACTGCCACAAAACTGTTCCCGCTGGTGCCGTACCACTTCTTCGTTCCGGGGTAGGCGCGCGCTCCGAAGGAAGCCAGCGATCCCCACTGGGCGGAGGGGAATCCCACGGGAATGCTCGGTGCGGAATCGTTGAACGGCTGGACAATATCGCCGTTCAGCCGCTGGAAGCGGTTGATGTCTCCCCAAGGCGTCTTCCAGGTTCCGAAATCGGCCGTGAGCTTATCGGAGGCAGCCGACAAGGCTTCGAGAAGGCGCTCCGGCGGCACGTTGCCGAGAGGGTCCTCGACCGACGCGGCCCGGCCTGCGCCGCCTCCCCCACCGCCTCCGCCACGCCGTCCACCGCCCGCGCCCCGGCGGGCTGCATCGCCCCAGAAAATGGCCAGTGAGGTGGGCACCGAATTCACTCCCCAGCGCAGATCCCACGTCCGCAGCAGCTCAACCTGCCCGGCCAGTTTCGCCTTGAGGGGATTCGTAGCTGGGGAATCGTCCCAGGCCTTGACCAGCTCCGGAATCGATTTTTCGAACCAGGTGAGATAGCTGTCGAAGGCCGCGGCAATCAGCGAGCGGAGCGTGAAATCTTTCTTGTTTTGGAGCACCCGGATGGCGTGCAGGCCGCGCGCGGATTCGCCCCCGTTCTCCACGTACGCAGGATAATCTTCCTTCTTGGGACTGCTCGGCCCGGCCGCCGACCAGGGCCAGTTATTGCTGTTGTACAGCCAGCCGCTCTTGGGATTGAGCAGGTGCGGTGTCTCCTCGACGGAAAGCAGGCCCTTCCATTCGGTCTCCGGATCGCTGCCATCCACCGGTCGGGTCCAGTCGAACCTGGTATCGCGCCGCGGAATGAAGTTGCCGTGAAAGTAGGCGATATCGCCATCGGCGTCGGCGAAAATGGTGTTGTTCGACGAGTTGGCCTGGAGTTCCATGGTCTTCCAGTAGGACTTGTAGTCGCGCGCTTTGGTGCGGGTGTAGGACTGGGTGAGGGCCTCGATGGGCTTCTGCATCAGCCGGATGGCCACCCATTTGCCGCCCGCCTCGCGGACGATAGGGCCGTGGTGCGTGCGATACACGGTGAACTTCTTTTCCGCCATCCCGTGGTCGCTCTTGTACGGCACGGTGATCTCCGACTCTGTGACCGGACGCTCCTCGCTGCCGTACTTGTAGTAGTACCGATCGCCTTTTTTGGAGACGGTTTCAAGGTATTCGTCGATGGCATCCACGCCGCTGCTGGTATGCATCCAGCCGGCACGGTCGTTGAACCCCTGGTAGATGAAGAACTGGCCCCAGGTGGAAGCGCCGTAGGCGTCCAACCCTTCCTCGCTGACCATCTGCAATTCGCTGCGGAAGAAGAACGATGTGTGCGGATTGATCAAAAGCAGGGCGTGATGCGCGGTGGTATTGGCGGGCGCCACGGCGGCCCCGTTCGATCCGGTGGGTTCGCCTTCGTCATCGAATGGCGCCAGGCCGGTTTCCACGGCGCGTGCGGGGAGGGCCGGAGACCTGCCATTCAGCGCCAGAGCCTCCGGAGATTTGCCGTAAAAGGACTGGAGCTGCCCCAGATTCACGCGCTCGATATCGCCCCCGATACTGCCTTCGGTGAAGGTGAGGGCCATCCACGGCTCGAACTGCTGGATCACTCGCGGCTTCACCTCGGGGTGCTTGAAAAGGTAATAGTTCAAACCGTCGGCGAAGGCATTCATGAGGGCTTGCAGCCATGCCGGGCTGGCGGCGTAGAGCTTCTTCATCTCAGCCGGATCGATGAAAAGCTTCATGCGCAGATCCTGGTAAATCCGCGATTCGCCCTCGGCCTCTGCCAGCCGTCCCATGGCGTTGATGTAGTTGGTTTCGACGCGGTTGAAATCGTCCTCGGCCTGGGCGTACTCGGCGCCGAAGACGGCGTCGGCGTCGGTCTTTCCATACACGTGGGCGATGCCCCAGTCGTCGCGGATGATGGTGACGCTGCGGGCTTCCTGCTGCCAGCGCGCGGCGACCGCGGCCGTGGGCGGCTGGTATGCGGCGCCCGGGATGGACGCCAAAAGAAACGCGAGCAGGCTGAGGGCAAGTTTGGGTTTCATGGGTGACTCTATCGGCAGCTATTATAGTGCATCGGGCAAGTGGGCTTCCGGCGCCGCGGGACGCCGTTCGGCTGTGCTTATGGGCCGATCCCTGGCCTGCCCGGCGCCGGCTGGAAAGTCAGGGTCGAGCGCGCCTCCGCTTTTCCGAAGTCCATAGGGTAGCTTCGCACGTTATAGTAATCCTCCCACTCATCCCGGTAATGGCTGGAGAGGATCTGCCCGGATTGGCCCGTCATGACGTTCAGCAGCGAGCGGTCCCAATTTCCCGGATCGGCGTCCATCCGCATGGAAGGGGCCAGCGTGCGGGTGACCTGCTTCACCGTGGTGCTCCAGCCGCTCATCGGCGCCGGCGCTATATCGAAGTACTTTCCCAGGAGCGGTAACTGGTGGGTAACCGGATGCACGATCCCGATCCGCATATACGCGCCGTACTGCCATCGCCGGATATCCCTGCCCTCGATGCGCTGGCCCTCCTCGAGGGCGTCCACCAGGCAGCGCAACAGCATTTCGTTGTAGTCTGCGAACCAGCCGGACGGCCGCGTCCGCAGCAGTTTCTCGACCACGGCCTGAGCGAGCTTGTAGTCGTAAGCCGAGCCATGTCCGGGAGCCGCGGCTTCGGCGATGGCCAGCCGGACTTGGGGGTATGCCAGCGCCACAATCAACGGCGCGGCCCCGCGGCGATCCATCTGCCCGTTCCAGGCGCGCAACAGCGCGATGGCCGGATCGAGCGCCGGGTTGTGAGCGTGGCGCTGGTCGTAAGCCGCCACCAGCTCACCCGCCAGAAATCTCCCGAAGGCCGAATAGACATCCCCCTGGACCGACAGCAGGTCGGCGGCCTTCCAGCCTTCGCGCGCTTCCAGCCGGTGGCGAATCTGCACCGAGCGGTCGGGAGGGGCGAAATTTCCGTTGACCGGGTAGGGATAGTCCACCGGAAAGGTATTCTGGTTGGCGCTGACGATGATCCCGCTGGGCGGATCGTAGACCGCCGGCAACTGATCGAACGGAATGAAGCCGTCCCACTCGTACTTTCCCGAAGCGCCATCCACCGGAACGTCCCCCAGGTAACCCGTTCGTTTGGGAAGCTTGCCGGCTACGTGATAGCCGATATTGCCATCCACGTCGGCGTAAACGAAATTCGATCCCGGGCCCGGAAAGCGCTCCAGCGCCGCCGTGAATTGCTGCCAGTTCTGCGCCCGGTCGATATCCAGAATCGGGTACTGCATGATGCCGTGGATGGCCAGCGTCCACTGCAGCGTGAAACGCGCCCCGCCTTCGGTGAGCAACAGGGGCCCGTGGCGGGTCACCCAGATTCCCAGTTCCACCGGGCTCGCGCCCTTCACCCGGATAATCTCGCGCTCCAGATGGGCCTGGGCCGGCTTGCCATCGTACACGTAACGGCCGGTCTGCTCGTCGAGTTGCTCCATGTAGAGGTCCTGCACGTCGAACTGCAGGTTGGTGATCCCCCACGCGATGCGCTGGTTATGGCCCACGATCACGCCCGGAACACCCGGCAGGGACACCCCCGAGACGTCGAGGCCGGGCGCGGTCAGGCGCACCATGTACCAGATGCCCGGCAGGGAATACTCCAGGTGCATGTCGTTCGAGAGCAGCGGCTTTCCGGAGGCTGTGTGCCGGCCCGCCAGCGCCCAGGCATTCGACCCGGGCGGCGATTCCCACCCCGCGCGCACGGGGAACAGGTATTGCACCTTGGCCGGATCGCCCGCCGCCAGCATGGCGCGCTTGAGCATCTCGTCCCGCCAGGTGGTGCTGAGGTCGCGGAACATGTAGATGCACACCAGCAGCGAATCCACCACGCTCCAGGGCCGCGGCTGATAACCCAACAGGGTAAACTCCACCGGCAGCGCGTTCAGGTGCGAGTCGATGAAGGCGTTGATGCCGCGGGCGTAGGACGCCATGGCCGCGCGGTCGGCCGCCGGAAGGGTGGTGTAGGCGTCCTCGGCGATCCGCCGCAGGCGCAGCCGGCGCGATTCGCGATCGCTGTCCAGGCCCGCCGGCCCCACCACCTCGGAAAGCTCGCCGGCGGTGTAGCGGCGCAGCATATCCATTTGCCACAGGCGGTCCTGCGCGGTAACGTAGCCTTGAACGAAAAGCGCGTCGTCCAGGCTGGCCGCGCGGATCTGGGGCACGCCGCGCGCATCGAATGCCACCGGGACCGGCGCCCCCACGGAGACCTCCACAGTTCCGGAGCGCTGCGGGAGAGGCCGCCAGACGAACCAATAAATCAAGCCGGCCGCCAGGACGAAGACGATGGCGATGGCCCAGTTGACCACGCGAAGAATGCGCTGAAACATTGGATGAGGGTAAGTCCAATGATAGCTTGGAAAACCCGAAACCTCACGCCTGGACGGTGCGCAAAAGCGCTCCGCCCGGCGGGGCCTATCTGCTCCCGGACATCCTGGCCGCGGCCTCATCCTCCTGGCGGTAGGCTCCGGTCCATACGCCGGCGTCCATCGCCGAGGGACTGTACGGATCGGCCGAGAAGTCCGCAAAGCATGCTATTTCCTCCGATGGCAGCCCCAAAAAAGCTGCTATTTGAACTGAAGCGTGATGCGGTTGTCCTTCGGCCCGTAGAGGATCTCCAGATCCTTCATCTTCTGCTTCTCCATGGGGAAGTAGAGGAGGCCGCTGACCGGCTGGTTGGTTTTTCCTTCCGGCAGGATCTTGCTGTCGAGCAGGGTTTTCAAAGGGTTCTCGTGCTCGTCGGTCTTCACCGTGGATCCGGTGGGGCCGGGATCGTGGGGCATGCCGGGGCTGCCCATCATGATCGGGCCGCCCGCAGTCCAGCCGCCGCGTTTCTCCTTGGGCGGGGTCTCGCCGTTCACGATCAGGGCGGTCTGGCCGGCAATCTGGTTGCCCACGAACGGTTGGGCCTTTTCGCCATCCTTGTCCGTGTGCAGTACAAAATCGTCCCGGTCGATCACGACGTCTTTTCCATACTTGGGGGTCACTTTTATTTCCGCGACGATATAATGTCCGCCCAGGTCGTTGCCGATTAATCCCTTGACGGCCTCGCCGTCGATGTACAGAGTAGCTTCCAAACCGACGTCGTCGTTATCCCCGCGGGCCGTGGCGATGTCTTTTTTGGCAGCGGAAAGGAGCAACGGGGCCAGCAACCCAAGGGCCACCACTCGAACAGCCATTACGAACACCTCTTCTTATCGATTATACCGTCTGGCTGTTACAATGAACCTTTCACCCCATCCCAGGAGTTGCACCCTACATGGACGAAAAGGAGCGCACCCGCGCTTTAGACCTCGCTCTGAGCCAGATTGAGAAGCAATTCGGCAAGGGCTCGATCCTGCGTCTAGGATCGAAAGACGCCATCGTACCGGTTTCGGTGATTTCGACGGGCTCGATTTCGCTGGACGCTGCTTTGGGCGTAGGCGGTTTCCCTCGCGGCCGCATTAACGAGATTTTCGGACCGGAATCCTCCGGTAAGACCACCATCGCCCTGCAGGTGATCGCCGAAGCCCAGAAAAAAGGAGGCATGGCCGCCTTCATCGATGTGGAACACGCGCTCGACCCGGGATACGCCAAGAAACTCGGGGTGGATATCGACAACCTGCTGGTTTCACAGCCCGATTATGGCGAACAGGCCCTGGAGATCACCGGCGCCCTGATCACCTCGGGACAGATCGATGTCCTGGTGGTGGATTCGGTGGCGGCGCTGGTGCCCAAGGCCGAGCTGGAGGGCGAAATGGGCGACAGCCACATGGGCGTACAGGCCCGCCTGATGTCACAGGCCCTGCGCAAGCTCACCGGGGTGGTGTCCAAATCGCGCACCTGCCTCATCTTCATCAACCAGATCCGCGAAAAAATCGGCGTCATGTTCGGCAATCCCGAGACCACTACGGGCGGGCGGGCGCTGAAATTCTATTCCTCTGTGCGGCTGGATATCCGCCGGATCGCCGCCATCAAGGATGGCGAAAGCGTGGTGGGGAACCGCACCAAGGTCAAGGTGGTGAAAAACAAGGTGGCTTCTCCATTCCGCGAGGCCGAGTTTGACATCATTTACGGAGAAGGCGTTTCCAAAGAGGGCGACCTGATCGACCTCGGCGTGGCCCAGAACCTGGTGGAAAAGAGCGGCTCCTGGTTCAGCTATAAGAGCGAACGGATCGGGCAGGGGCGCGAGAATGCGCGCCAGTTCCTGAAGGACAATCCGGACATCCGGCAAGGCCTGGATACGGAACTTCGTAAGATTCTGGGGCTGATCAAACCGGAAGCCGCTCTGCCGCCCGAACCGGCGGCCCAGGCAGCCAGCGTGCCTCCGAAACCGGTGGCTGTGCGGCGGTGATCCCGGCGGCGCGCCGCGCCGTCGAGTCGGAATGACGGAACAATACCGGCAACGGGCCATCTGGCGGAAGCTTGCCCGCTTGGAAATGCGCGCTGTGCCGGCCATCCCCACGGGCTTTCGGGCGCTGGATGGGATGCTCGGGGCGGGCGGATTGCCGCGGGGCTGCATTGTGGAATGGTTCGGACCACCGGCTTGCGGCAAGACCACCCTGGCGCTGCAGACCGTGGCGCACCTCCAGCGGAACGGTTCGGTGGCGGCGTGGATCGATGCCGACCGTACGTTCGACCCCGGCTATGCAGCGGCCCTGGGGGTGACCCTGGAGCGTCTGCCGGTGGCGCGGCCCGAATCGGTGGAGGAAGCCATGGAAATGGCCCGGCAACTCCTCGGATCGGGCGCGGTGGATCTCCTGGTGGTGGATTCCGCGGCGGCTCTGGCCCCCAGCCTGGAATTAGAGGCCGGGATTGGCGACACCCTGGCCGGATTGCAGTCGCGGGTGCTGGCGGCAGGTTTGCGCAGATTTTGCTTCGCCTTGCGGCGCAGCGCTTCGGCGGCCCTCTTCCTCAACCAGAGCCGTGTCCGGCCGGACGGCGAGATGGAGACCAGCGCGGGAGGGCCGGCTTTGAAGCTCTACGCGCCGGTGCGGCTGTCGTTCCGGCCCGAAAACGGGTCCCATCTCAGGCTGCGGGCACTGAAAAACGGCGCCTCGGAGGGCTTCCGGTGCGGCGTT
>JASHSS010000864.1 GCA_030038565.1 Bryobacteraceae bacterium | reverse complement strand
GAGCTCGAGACCATCCACCGGCCAACCACACACGGTCAGCTCGACGCGCCGGCCGGGCAACAGGTCGAGCGCCTCCAAGAGATAGCGGATGCCCTTTCGCTGGCTGATGCTGCCGACGAACAGGAGCTTCAATTTGCCGGAATAGGGCGACCTCGGCGGGCCGGCAAACCGTTCGGCATCCACTCCGTAAGGAACCGTATGCACGCGCTCGGGCGGGATGCCGTTTTCGGCGAGGGTCTGGCGGGTGTAAGAGGAGGCCGCAATCCAATGCTGCGCCATGAGCGGCTCCTGTTCCAGGCGGGCGTAGCCGGCCGGCGGGAGCGCCAGTTCCCACTCCTTGCCGAGCGTGGGAAGGCATTCGGGGTGGATGGCGAGTTCGCCGAGCAGGATGGCGCGAACACTGGCCGGGTGCGGGTGCAACTGGAAGAGAATCCTGGGCACGTCCGGGCCGCAGGCGCGGAAGGCGCTGTAGCCGTAATAGCTGTAGGAGAGCAGGGCGGCGCCGTGAGCGCGGGCCAGGTGGCCGGCGCACCGTCCGATGCAATCGTCCGACCAGCGCAGCGCGGCGCGCTTCCAGGCGAACGGCAGACCGCCCTGGCGCGCCAGGGCCACGCTCCAGATTCCGCTGGCCGCGCAGCATCGCACGCAGCCGGCGGGAAGGCCGGGACCGGTGCGCGCTTTCAGCAAATGGCGGGCCCGCGCGGGCACGGCGCGAACCAGGGCGGCGCTCCAGTGAGAGCCGGAGGGCCAATACAGATCGGTCACGAGCGTGTCGAGCATTCCGGCATGGTGCAGGCCGCGCGCCACCTGATACTGATCGCGCGCGCCCCGGTGGGCTACCACCACACGTCTTGTTCGATCCGCTTGCATTGCTCTGTTCACCCTGAGTTCAGTTCACAAACGACTCTGGCTCACGAGGCGCCTCCCACGGTGGGGCAGGCGATACGCCTGCCCGGGGCCGGCCAAAGGCCCGCCCCACCAAGATCTCGCGACTCTGGTGCGGCGGGCGCGTCTTGAAGGGAGCGATGGGCACAGTGATTTTCCTCGCTACGCCAGTTGTTCCATCAACGTCTTAACCTCGCCGGCCGCGCGAGTCCAGGTGAACTGGCGGGCGCGCGCGGGGCCGCGTTGGCGGTAAGGCGCGGCGGCCTGGGCATCCGTGGCGATCGAGCGGACGGCCTCGATATGCGCATCGCGGTCGTCCGCGGAAAGCAGCATGGCAGCATCGCCGGCGACCTCCGGAAGCGCGGCGCAATTGGAAGCCACCACCGGAGCGCCGCACGCCATGGCCTCCAGCACCGGCAGGCCGAAGCCTTCATAGCGCGAGGGAAACCAGACCACCGCCGCGCCATGGTAGAGGGCGCACATCACGTCGTCATCCACGTGGCCCGGGATGACGATGGAGCTTCCCAACTGGCGCGCCCGCCGCAAATACGCCGGATCGCTGGCGTTGCTGGTGACGATGAGTTTCAGGTGCGGCAAATCGCGATGGATGCGCGGCCAGGCGTCCAATACCAGGTCGGCGTTCTTGCGGTGATCGAGGCCGCACGGCAGCAGCACGAAGGCGCGGTCCTGCAATCCCAGGGCGCCCACCGCGGCGCGGGCTTCAGCGGAAGGAGGTTCGAAAAAACACGGCGTCACGCCATGCGCCACGACGTGCAAGCGGGTGCGGAGGCCGGGGCGAAAATGCGCAATTCTTTCCGCCGCGAAGCGCGAGCTGGTGTGGAAGGCATCGGCTTTGCGCTCCAGGATGCGGTAGAGATAGCTCCACTTCAGGCGCTGCTTCCACAAGGCGGCGCCTCCGCGATGAACGCCATTCTCCAGGTGCGCCGCATCGTTCAGCAGCACCACCAGGCGGCTGCGTTTGACGGGCACATACGATTCGGTGGTGCAAAACATCACCTGCGTGTCGGGCCAGAACGTCTCGGCGTGGGGCCGCGCCAGAAAGAGCCAGCGGGCCTGCTGGGCCGAGGTATCGCGTGCAAACAGGTAATGCGGCAGGTTGGTCCAGGATGGTCCGGCCTCGGCCACGATGCGGTGGTAGTCAGCCGAATCGCCGAGCACCCGCAGGTCTACGCCCGGCGACCGGGAAAGGTGTTCCGTGAGACAGCGCGCCACCCTGCCCGCGCCGGTGGAGCGGACGATGCGCCTGAGGTGCACGTAGGCAAGGATGTTCAGCACGGCAGTCCTCGCGAGCGGCGGCGGGCCCATTCCGGCACGATCATGCGGGCCGCCGGCCCCAGGGGCAAACGGCGCCAGTCGGCCAGGCGCGGTGCGCAGCCGGCGGCGTGTCCGGCGGCCAGCGTCAGGCCGATGAGCGCGGCAGTGAGCACGAGGATGGCCAGGCTGAGTTCGCCCCGCAGGTTGGGCATGGTCCAACGGATCCAGGCCAGCAGCGCCAGACCGCAGGAACCGGCCATCATGGGAAGCGATACCGGGAGTAACCCGCGAGGCAGCGCGCGGCGCTTCCACAGGCCGGCCAGCACCAGGATGGCGCTGAGCAGGTGCATGGCCAGCAGGATGGCGGTGGCGGGGACGGCGCCGCCCCGCGGGATGAACACGGGAGCGAGCGCGATCACCCCCACAGCCCAGACGGCATTCACAATGGCGATGAGCCGCAGGGACAGAATCGTCAGGCGGGACACCGCCGGCGCTCCGGCCATGTGGACCAATGCCGTGGCAATGGCCAGCGCGGCGGCCGGCTCGGCGCCGCGAAAGGCCTTGCCGTAGAGCAAGCCGAGGGCCCAGGGCAGCACCGCGATGGCGGTTCCGGTAAGCACCAGGGCGAGGACCGCGGCCAGCAAAGTGGAGGCGACGAGCACGCGGCCGGGGCCGCCGTAGCCGCCTCCGGCCTCCTCGGTGAGCAGGGCGTAGCAGCTTTGCTGCACGAGGCCGGGAACCATGGCGATCACGTTGCGGATCTGTGTGGCGGCCACGTAAAGGCTCATTTGGAGTAAGGTCTGGTCGGCGCGGCCCACCAGGGACGCGGTCCACAGGCCCGCGGCATTGAGGCCGATCACACCGAAGAGCTGTCCGGCTCCGAATAGCCAGACATCCATGTAGCGCAGCCTGCCGCCCGCTTCTTCCCGAGGCTCGGCGGGCGCGGTGGAGCGAATTGCGAGGCGGCGGGCGAACAACACGCAGACCAGCACGGCCAACGTGGCCGCCGATGCCTGTCCGGCGATCATGGCGCGGGGACCGATGCGCGCCGCCGCCGGAACCGCCAGCAGCATTCCGGCGCCGCCCGCCAACGACAGCGCCAGCAGCGCGGTGTAGCGGCGCTGGCCCACGAGGAAGCCGCGCATGCATTCGAGCAGGATGATGGCCGCCGCTGACAGCGCTCCCAGACGGAGCAGCGGGCCGAGCGCCGGATTGCGCACCAGGCGGGTGGCCAGGAAGCCGGCGATGGACCACAGAATCAAACCGGCCAGCGCGGCCGATTGGGTGCTGATGATGGCCAGCGTGCGCTGCAAGCGCGGATACTGCGGCGAGCCGTAGGGATACATGCCGGAGAAGCGGTTGGCGGTGGCGCCGATGCCCGCGCCGGCATAGGTGGCCACGCTGTTAGCCGTGGTCAAGGCCAGGGAATAAGCGCCGAACACGCCCGTGCCGCCGATGCGCGCCGCCAGCAGGTGGGCCAGGAATCCCAGACCGCGCTCGGCGGTGGTGGCGATTCCCACTGAAGAAATCCCGTTGACCAGGGAATGGGCCAGCGCCCGATCGCTGTGTTTAGAGGAAGCGGGCGTTTCGACGGCCGGGGGAACCGTGCCGGTCATTTCGGACCGCCCGCGCCCTGGTATGCCGCGGCATAGCGTCCGTAGTGCGGGAACCGCGAGCTGTGGCTGGAATTCCAGCCGTTCAGGATGGTGCCGATCACGCGCGTGCCATCTTCCATCAGGCAGCGCTGCGCGGCGGTAGCCAGTTCGACGGTAGTGCGGTTGGAGCGGAAGACCAGCAGCACGCCATCGGACATGCGGCCCACCACGCGGGCGTCGGCGATGTGGGCCATGGGAACGCTGTCGATGAGGACGATATCGAACTCGTCGCGCACCTTCTGGAGGAACCGCTGCATGCGTTCGGAGTGCAGCAGCTTGGGCTCGAACAACGCCGGATTGCCGGCCGGCATGAAGTGCAGCTTGGGCAATCGCCAGCCGTTGTCGATGGAAGCCAGCTGAATTTCCTCGGGAGAACCGGCGCCTTTCAGCAGCCCGATGAGTCCGGGGGCCTCGCCCGCGCCGAGCAGTTCCGTGAGGCGGCGGCGGCGCAAATCGCCGTCCACCAGCAGGACCTTGCGGTCGATCTGAGCCAACGCAATGGCCAGGTTGCTCGACACGGTGGTTTTGCCGTCGCCGGGCTCGGGGCTGGTGACCACGATCAGCTTAGCCTGGTGTCCACCTTCGCTGGTGAACAAAATGGAATTCATGGCCGCGGAGAAGGATTCGGCCAGCGCCGAGTTTCTTTCGTAAAGGGTGGCCAGCTCCAGGGTGCGGCAGGGCGTTTCGGTGATGCCGCGCACCCGCAGAAAGGCTTTGTGCGGCTGGATGGCGGCGGAAGGGATTACGCCCAGCTCGCGCACATGCAGGAGTTCCGGCGCGTCTCCGGGCTCTTGCAGGCTGCGGTCGCTGCGGGAGCGCAAGAAGGCCAGCGCGATTCCCAGAAACAGTCCGCCCAACAGACCGCCGGCGCAGTTGGATTTCCAGTTGGGGGCGAACGGCTTCAGCGGCGGGGTGGCGCCATCCACCACCCGGATGGTGCTGGCGCGCATGGCCGACGCGATGCCCAACTCTTCCACGCGGTGCAGCATGGCCTGGTAGAGTTGGCGGCCGGACTCCACCTCGCTTTTCAAAATGTTGTACTGCACGGCCGCGGGCGCCTCATCGGAAGCCTGGGAGAGCAGGTCCTTGTACTCGTTGTTGAGGAGGGTCTCGCGCCGCACGGCCGCCTGGTAATCGTTCCAGAGGCGCCCGACGGTGGCCGAGCGCTCGGCGTCGAGCGAGGCCTGCAACACCTTGATCTGGGCCTCGACCTGCTGCATCTTGTAGTGCGCGGGCGTGAGGGTGGTGGAGAGTTCGGCGAGCTGGCGGCGCAGGTCGGTGAGTTTGACTTCGTACTCGCGGGCGGGGCCTTCGCTGAACACGGGCAACGATTCGCCCGGCGAGGAATGCGCCTCCTCATACATGGATTGCCGCTTGACGCGGTCCGCCTCGGCGCTGGATAACTCCGATTGCAGTTGGCGCAATTTGTCCTGCGCCATGTTTTCGCTTTCCGAGAAGATCAGGGCGCCGGGCTGCTTGGCGGCCTTCTGCAACTCCTCTTCGTCGTGTTCCAGGCGGGCCTTGGTCTCTCCGAGTTGCTTGCTGAGCCAATCCTCGGTTTGCTGGGTGGTCTGCCAGCGCGTCTCGGAGTTCTGCTGGATGTACTCCGCGGCCAGCGTGTTGCAGAACGCCGCCGCCAGCCTGGGATCGGAGGCATCGCAGAGCACTTCCACGATGCGGGTGGTGCCTAACGTCCGCACCTTGAGGTTCCGGCTGATTTCCACCAGCGCCGCCTGGCGGTCCACCGGCGCGGAGGGCTGCTTTCCGACGCGTTCGCTCCAGGCCGCCAGATCGCTGGAGCGGGACGCCGATTCCGCGGGCGCGGGGGCGGCTTTGAGCTTTAAAATGGCCCTCCGGGACATCTGGTCGCTTTGCAGAATCTTGATTTCGGTCTGGATATACGATTCGGCCGGCGCGGCGGGCGCGGCAGACGGCTCGGCCGTATCCCGCATGTTCAGAATGTTCTCATCGAACTGTTGAATATCGAGGGTGGTGCGGGCACGGTACTTGGGGCGCGTCAGCAGGGTGAGACATGCCCCGGCCGTGACACCCGCGATAGCCAGGAGGGCGATGGAAAACAAGTGCCGCCGGATTACCTGCAGGTACTCCAGTAGCTGGTTGTGCTCGCCCGCGCGCTCCGGGCGGGCCCACGCGGGGTAGTACAGTTGCGGATCGGTATCGTGCTGCATTACCCGGCCGGGTAACCCGCCAGGCCGCGGGACGCTCAGCTGTTTCCCCATGGTTGCCTTTCGATGCGCTTGCGTTTCAACGCCAGATCGCTAGTCCTGTGCCGATCTGGATGGCCGCTTCCACGCTGCGAATGGTGGCGCTCTTGGCGGCGCTGTTCGGGATGAGCAGAATATCGGCCGGGTGCAAGACCACATCGGGGGCCTTGCCGGCCAGAATCCGCGTGAGATTGACGGCGACTTCGGTGCGGGCGCCGCCATCTTCGCCCTCCGGGGGGCGCAGAATTCTGGCTCGGCCGGCGGCCGCCCGCGCTCCCAGCCCCTCGGCCATTGAGAGCGCTTCCAGAACCGTAATATTGGAACGCGTGCCGATCACAAATCCTCCCGGCTTCTTGACTTCGCCGATGACGTAAACAATCGATCCCTGCGGGATGGAGATCACATCGTCCGGACGGATTTCGATGTTCTGGGTGGGATCGCGGCTCTCCAGCAGGCCGCGCAGATTCACCTCCGCGATGCTGAACTGACCCGCGGGATCGTCGTGCGCGGTAGCCAGGGGGATGCGGCCCCACTCGATTTTCCGGGTGATCTTCACTACCTGGCCGGCATCCGGCTTTAACCCGCCGGCCGCCGAGATGACTTGTAACAAGGTCTTGTGCCCTTGCAGTTGCTGCACGCCAGGGTTGGCCACTTCGCCGATCACCGAGACCGGCTGGCTGCGAAACTCGGTGACCGAGATATTCACCTCAGGGTCGAGGTAGTAAGCTGCCAGGCGCGTTCGTAACTCGGCCTCCAGGGCGCTTACGCTCTTACCGGTAGCCTGGATACGTCCGACTAAGGGCAGGTTCAAATATCCGTCCGATTCGATACGGAAAGGCTTATCGGAGATCTCCTCGGCGTGAAGGGCGCGAATGACGATCTGGTCATCCGGACCAAGGACATAAGTAGAACGGACCGCCGCCGGTGTCTGCCCGGCAGTCTGGCCTGAAAGGTTCGCCCCGCATCCGATCAACACAACTAAGGACAGAGTTACTAAATCGTTCACCCTGCGCTCCCATCCTGGCGACATGCCGTGCGCATTGCCCGCCAAGCTATTAACCAACTCTAGCGTTCGGAAGTTTCGCGGAGGGAGGGTTGTTTTTTCCACTCCGGGGGCCGCTCCACGGGAGTGTCCGGCCCACCATACGACCGTTCCGGCGTGAGCCGCCGAACGTTCTTCACGGCGATATGTGCTGAACGCCGGCGCGATATGTGGGTATTGCAACCAAACGCGGATCTCGCGGATGTTCGGTAGCTCACAATGGCCGACCGTTTGTGACTAAACCGTCGCCGGACCGGTGCTATATTCAGATCCAATGTGGCGGAACGGCACGATGAGAGCTACACCGGGTTTAAATCGCCTCGAAACTTTATCGGCACTGATCGTTCAGGATTCCATCGCCCTGTCCCCGGCCTGGAACTCCCGCCTCGCCAAGCCACAACCGGGATTCATAGTGGTACATTGCCACGGACCGCAAGAGCTGATCCAATGGTCCAGCCATTTTCAGCTATCCATTGCGATCGTCGATAAGGTCTTGTTTCAGAGATCCCCGCTGGGGGATGGCAGTTCGCCGCGCCTGCGACGTTCGTTGCGCGCGATTGCGAGGATCGACGGATCGGAGTCTGCGCCCGAACTGGAACAGATGTTACTGCTCGGCTGCTATGGATTCGTTCAAGACCACGTATCGCACGCATCCCTGGGGCGAATCCTGCGGGCCGTGAGGGGCGGACAGATCGCCGCAAACCGCCGGTTGCTTTCCACCGCGGTACAGCACCTGCTGGCCGGCGCCGCGGCTCCGAAGCTGACCAACCGGGAGCACGAAGTAGTGTCTCTGATTGCGCAGCGCCTGAGCAACAAAGACATCGCCAGGCGGCTCTTTATCAGCGCAGAGACTTTGCGCTGGCATCTGCGCAATGTTTATTCCAAAACAGAGGTGCGGAATCGCCGGGAGCTGCTGGAGTATGCCCGCGAGATGGCGCCGGGGCCTGAACCGCAGCCTCTCCACGAGATTGCCGGCCATGGCGAGTCCGTGAAAACGGCTGGGTCGGCCGGTTGATGTGCTCGCGGCGCGCCGCCATGCCGGCACTCGCTGATGAGCGCCACCCGTACACGGAGCGAGGTGCACGGCGCGCCGCAGCCGAGTGCCGCCAGCGAAGCTTAATCAACCAGAGCAGGCGGTCGCCGGTGTCTGCTGTCGCCCCATGGACGCCGGTTTTGAGCGGTGCTATCCAACCATAGACGCGAGCAGCTTGCGAGCCTGTTAACCAGTCCGCTATGCGTTTCGGCCGGCGGACGACCAGGACCCGAGGGATCAAAACGACAACGTAAATCTATGGGAGGCGTGACACTGCTGGACACATCGAAGGCCATGGAGAAGCTCGTGGATGGCGGCGTGTGCAAGGCCATCGGGCTATCCGATGTGAGCCGACCAATGCTACTCAGATGCGACAGGGCTGCGGGGCTCTCGAGAAAACGCACGCCTCTTGCCGGTCCGCAGCCACGCCTTTTTCCCTGGTTTTGTGCTGTTCGTGTTGCGGTTGATCGCCATTTGGCCGAACATGGCTGTCAGCCGAAAATCAGAACGCCTGCGGAGGGTCTTTCCGGCCGTGGCGCCGGGAGCAGCGTAGGAGCCTTTCCTAATGCCGCTACAACTCAGTCATCTGCTTCTTGCAGCATTCCACAAGCCACTTCAGATCCGAAACGCAGTCGGGGAGGGCATTAGGCTCGCGTTTAGAAGGAGAAGGAAAGTTAGCAGCTATGATACTTCTTCTAACGGGACCCAGTTCTGGAAAACCATCCCCCAAGCCTTGCACGACCTCGGCATGGAATTTAACCCAGAGCTTGTCCTTCGTTTCAGAATCGAGGCGAAAATTCTCCAGTTGCGGGATGAGATTGTTGCATTGCACAATAATCGACTCAAGTTGCTTGTGTTCGCCGCGCTCTTCGGTTTGGTGAAGAGCTTCGACTTTTTCGCTGATCGTCTTAAGAACAGTCGCGAGCTTCTGCTGGGTCTCGTGGCTCAAAGCATGCTCGTTGGCGATAGCGGTTTTGTAAGCCTTGATCACTTCCAACGCCTTACCCGCCAGCTTATTTTTCTCGGGGGAAGGCCGGGCTTTTTCCCACTTGTCCAGCGTCGGACCCAGGTCTTCTTTGAATTTCACCGGAAACGGCTTCTTGGTCGTCTCCTTCTCAGCGGTGGCTTTCGCTTGTTGCCAGTCCCCTCTAAGCGACATCCAGGTTGCTCCTCGGTTGGAAATCAGTACTGCAGCATTTTACCACGGGGGTGTAGCATTCCAAGTTGCGGGGAGTACTATCAATCCGCCGCACCACTGTAGATTACCGTTTCTCCGCTTGCCTTCCGCGGGCTCCTGGGTGACTCATGTGGTGGGCGGCCAATCGCCGCCGAAGGGGAGCACACCCCGATGAACACCGAAACCGACGCGACCGTAGCGCCGGAGCTTACAGCCACACCGAAGAAGGCCAGCCGGCGGGCGAAGCCTGCCGCCCCCGCGTCGAAGCCCACGGCCCACCCAAAGGCTGCGGACGCGCCACGGGCACGCCAGGCTGCGTCGAAGCCGGCCAGGTCCATCAGGAAGGCGCAATCCGCGGCGCCGGCCGTCGGCACCAAGCGCGCCACGATCGTGGCTTTGGTCGCGCGTGCGCGCGTGGCTGGCCGTCTGCTAGAATCAAGAAGCGATGGGCAGCACGCGGCGCGCCGATCCGGATGACAGCAAGGCCGTAGCACAGAATCGAGCACAAACCGAAGACGTTGCCTTGTGCATCCTACGTAAGTTGATTTAACCAAAGGGACGCCACCCTAGCTCAGTTGGTAGAGCGGCTGATTCGTAATCAGCAGGTCTCCGGTTCAAGCCCGGAGGGTGGCTCCATTCTAAGTCGCTCAAACAACAAAAGTTAGATGTAGAATCTTGGGACACGCGGGAAGGCCGTTTTGGGCCTGTATGCCTAAAACTATGACCACCCCGACCCTTGGCACGGCCAGCATGCCCGTTGCGAAAACCCATGAAGACCGTTACAGTGGCGTCGTGGATGACAAGACAGCAAAGATTTTAACCGACGCCTTGCAGAATCCGGGTCGGTACGGCGTCACCGGTTGCGCGCTCTGCAAGGGGCCGTTCACTGTGACAGCCCTGTTTGAACCTACAGGACCATTTGCCAAGCGCATCGGTCAGCCGAAGGGGAAAAAGCGGCTGTTGGTCTACGGCCTGTGCCAATCCTGTTCCGAACTGCCGAACGTCGCTGATCGGGTGGAGGAAGAAATGCTTCGGGTGATGACAACGCATTAGGTGCGCGGTTTTTCTGGGGTGGTTGTAGCGGGCTGGACCGGAGTGGTGGCCCCGCGCGCCTTTTCCATGGCGGCGCGCACGTCCGCATCACTCGGGTGAACGTAACGCTTCGTGGTGTTCATGTCGGTGTGGCCCGCCAAGACGTGAAGCGTGAACGGGTCCATGTGTTTTGACCACCGCGTGATACATGTGTGCCGGAAGGTGTACAACACGAACGGCGCAACCTCACTCATGGTGACAGCGCGCGTGTGTTGTTTTTTCAGCGTGGATGCCTCGATATGCCCACTCTTGGTGGCTGCGGGAAAGACCCAACTATCAGGTTGGGCGATGGCCTTCCGCATTTCGAGGTATGCCAGCACGCGCGGGGAAGCTGGGACCCTGCGTCTTGAACCCTTGCCCTTTCCGGTGTGAATCTCGATTGCGCCATCGCGGATGTTCTCAGCCCAGCGCAAGCGGAAACATTCTTCAGGGCGCAACCCGCAATCAGCAAGGATCGTGGCCACGTCACGTAGCAGGTATGCGTCAGGGGTCCTGGGTTGCTGGCCCCGCTTCACGGCCCGAATGCCGGTCATTGCGCTCTGGTAGTCCTGCTGAATCTCATTACCGATACCGGTGGCCGCATCCAGGTACGCGGCTTCTTCTTCAGGAGTCAACACGCGTTCACGTCGATTCTCACCGGCCAACAGTTTCACGCGCGGCAACATCTTTTCCACCTTGGCCCACTCTTGCGCAAGGTGGAACATGCGCCGCAACGTTGCCAAATCTCGATTGACGGTTGAGACTTCAACGTCACCGGCCTTTCGCTTTGCCACGTACTCCGCAATGGACTCTGACGTGATAGCGTCCATGCGCAGCCCGGCCAGCGCGGGCACAGCCTTCAGGTTCTTGACGCTGTTCTTGTAGAAGCGCACCGTGTTGGGCTTGCCCGCCGAAGTGGTCTCAACGAACGGCAGGAAGTCCTTGTCCGCGAAATCAGCCAGTGTGGGCACTGGCTTCCGGTCACGTATGCCAACTTCACCTTTGGCCAACCGTGTGCGGTGTGCGGACTCCATCTGTTCCGCTACGCGCTTGTTCGTCTGTTTCGTGGACTCGCGTATCAATTCGGCGTTCCAGACGAACTTATACCACCAGTTGTTCGATGTCTTCTGTTTGTAAACCATTTCGGCCTATCCTTTGTTTTGGTCAATCCACTGATCCAGGTCGCGCACGTCGAACATTATTCGCCCGTCAGCCTGAACAGCCGGGAACGCGCCGCGCGCCTTTAGGGCGTAAATCGCCTTTTCGCTGCGGCCCAGGTACCGGGCTGCTTCTTCCACAGTGAGGAGCCGGGGCCGCAACCTCTGGGCTGCTTCGATGCGCCCGCTGATACGTTCCACGATCAGATCAATTAACGCCTCCATGATGGCCTTCAGATCAAGTGGTGAAATGTGCTGGCTTGTTGTAGGACTGAGCGTGCAGTCCGGTTGCCGTTTCATTCGTTGCCTCCTCTGCTGTGCGTTCCGTGTTTTTGGAAGTACGCCAGCCAGCGCTTGTAGTCCGGGTGCTTTGGCCCCACGTGCGGCGCTGATGCCTTGCGACTCTCCAAGAACGCCATCAGGTCAGCTTCCGCAATGCGCCACGTGTCCCCAGCGCGCAGGCCCCGCAGCCTTCCCTTCAGCAGCCATTCATAAACGCTGCGCCGCGTCACCTTCAGCTTTTCCGCAACCTCTTCAGGTGTGTAGAGAATAGGAATCGTCATGCTGCCACCGTGTAAAGCTTGTTTGTCACGATGCGACGCACGGTTGATGCGTACCACGCGGCCCCGCCGTTCTTGGTAGCCACTCCCAGCCGGTTCAGTTCACAGGCGATCTTGCGCAGCGTCCACCCCGCGCTGTGCCACGCGCGAATCTGTTGCACCGTCCGCAGTTCGGCATCAGCAGCGGACAGCGCGTCCCCGTTCCGGTCGAATCCGAAGGGCGTTGGGCTGTACGCTTGCCGTGTGGCCTTCATGTGCGCCATGGCGTCCCTGGTGCGTTCCC
>JASHSS010000863.1 GCA_030038565.1 Bryobacteraceae bacterium | reverse complement strand
ACATCCTCGCCGGAGGCCGAGATTCCATATCCCGGCGTCACCTGCAGGGTGGGATTGGCGGTGCTGAGATTCGCCGTGAGCGCCAGTCCTTTGATAACTCCGTGGGTCACCGCTTGCCCGAGGATGGCAAGGCGTCCGGCGCGGTAGGCCTGCTCGCTATCGAGCGCCGGAGCAGTTAGCGCCCGCCCGTTGAACAGGGCCAGCCGGTGCAGCCATCCCGCATCGACCTGCTCCGATAATTCGGGCTCGATACCGATCAGGTCCTCGCCTGGTTGCGCGTCTTGGATTAGAGTTACGCTCATGATTCGTGCCGTCAGGAGGTGGAGGTCCGGGGCGCCGGGGTGGTAGTGGGCGCCGGCGCCTCCACGGCCAATGAACTCACGGCGATTGGATCGACCGCCGCTACGGGTTTGATAGGAACGGTTGGCGCGGCGGTTGTCGTCGCCGCCGCGATGACTTGGGTGTCCGCAAGGACCGGAGAAGCCACGATGGGGCTGATGGGAACGGCGATGGGTGGCGCGGTTGTGGGCGCAGAGGTCACGAGCGCCCCGCTGAGCGTCGTTGCCGCCGCGATGACTTGTGTGTCCACAAGGACCGGAGAAACCACGATGGGACTGATGGGAACGGCGATGGGTGGCGCGGTCGTGGGCGCAGAGGTGACCGGGGCTGCGCTTGCCGTCGTCGGAGCGGCGGTCAAGATTGGATCCACCGGCACTATGGGTTTGATCGGACCAATCGTTAGCGTGGGCAAAGGCACCGTTGTGGGGGAAGGCGCCGGGGCCGGGGTTGTGGTGGTGGCCGGCGAGGTGGAATCCGTCAGAGCGACATAGATCGGCTCACTGCGGCGGAGCACATAGAATCCGTAGGTCATCCCGCCGATCGCCGTCTGCCATCCACCGGGAGCCTGGGTAGTGGTAGTGGGCGGAGGCGTCACTACGGAGCGCAGAAGCAGAAGCGACCTCACCGGAGGAAGGACCGGCGCCACCTGTGGAAGGGCGGGGCTGAGGGCAGTGGGCGGCAGCGCAGCGGATTGGCTGTTATAAACGGCGCGGTCTACAGGGACCAATGCGCAAACCGAGAAATTGGCGAAGGAACTGGCCGCCATGGTCAGATCCAGGGGAGGCAGCGACATGCTGTCCTCGATGACGGCCGGCAGTTCGTCCACCGGGATCAGACTCAATTGGACAGGCAGTTGCTGCGGGAAGAATTGTTGGAGCAGATGGACCGCGTCGATGGCGGCGAACGGAAAGCGGCCGGCGGCCGGTAGCGCCTGAAAATAGGCGGTTGCGGCGAAGTTGAGAGACGCCGGGGCGAGGCTGGTAGCCACCGCTTGCAATTGCGCGTCGTACTGCAGGAGAAAGGCCTGCTGTTCGGCGGGGCCGGCCAATCCCAGCTGAAGACTGCTCGATTGCGGGCCGCTGTCGCGGCGGACCAGGTACATGTCGATCCACTGAATCGTGTTCCGATCGAGGCCGATCATGGCCAGCGGCAGCATGGAAGCGGGCAGCGTGGGACCGTTTCCGGCGACAAAAATCTGCCTGGCGAGAGCCGCACGCTGCATCGCCGAGTCGTAGTTATTCACCGGATTGGCGAATGGCACGAGCGAAACGGCGGTGGCCTCCACGATATCGCCGTCCTGCGCCACGCGCGGGGCCGTAAGGCTGGACGGGTATGAGGCGATCGGATTGGCCGTGAACTGGACCGGACGGAGCGCCACGATGTACACTCCCGTGCGGGTACGAGGCGGCTGCTGGGGCGTTTCGGCCAGCCCGAATTGCTCGTCCAGGTTCTGCTCATCGGCGAGGTCCGAGAGTTCGATCGTCAAATCCGTGGAGATCATCACCAATTGGCCGGAGGGAGTAAGGCCCACTCCGGCGCCAATGACGATCGTCTCGGCGGTGTCGAATTGACTGCCGGCAGCGGCCTGCTCCACGGTTAGGCCGTTGAGTACGCCGGAGCCGGCGGCCCGTCCGTAGATTGCCTGCCGGTGCAGAAAATAACTCTGCTCGCGCCGCATGTCGGACGCCGCCAGGAAACGGCCATCGAACCACAAGGGGCGGATGCTGCTGCTGCCAAGCACCGTCGCGCCGATGCCCGGCACGCTAACTGGACTGGCAGCCGGCGGTGACGATGCCGCCGCCACTTGTGCCGGCTGAACCGGGGCGGCCGCGGTCGATTGGGCAATTGGCTTGCCGATGGCCACGGCCTTCAATGCCGATGAGAGGCTGAGCTGCGCGAACTGGTTGAAGGTCGGCATAATTTACTTCCTGGCTGCCCTGCTCGGCTGGCGTGTAAGTTCCCGGTCATTCATTTAGGACACCTGTGCCGCCGGCGATGCCTACGATCCTGATCGGCGTGGTGGTTGGGGTGGTGACTCTCACGGTTGTGGTGGTTGGCTTGGCCGTCGTGGTAGTCGGCTTCGCGGTAGTTGTAGTGGTCGAGGTGGTGGTCGGCTTCGCGGTGGTCGTGGTGGTCGATGTAGTTGTAGTTGTCGAGGTGGTGGTCGGCTTCGCGGTGGTCGTCGTGGTCGACGTAGTTGTAGTGGTTGAGGTGGTAGTCGGCTTCGCCGTCGTCGTAGTAGTCGAAGTCGTGGTTGGCCTTTGAGTGGTTGTGGTTGTGGAGGTGGTGGTCGATGTAGTAGTCGGCTTTTGCGTGGTGGTAGTGGTAGAGCTCGTCGTCGTGGATGTAGTCGTAGTCGGCGTGGTGGTCGGGGTGGTCACAGGAGGCTGCGGAGTACTGAACTGGACGGGGGTGGAATTCCCGTTCTCCCGCAGATAATATCCGTACTGCTGGCTCCCGATGGCCGCCGCCCAGGCATTGTTGGATACCGGAGGCACTGCGGCGATATTGATCTTCCCCTGAAATAATTGCAGCAATTGGATCGGCGAGCGGTTGGCGAGCACCTGCGGCAGAATCGGGTTCAGGGGCGTATCCGGCAGAGAGCCTTTCAGAGCCGCGAAGTTCGCGCGCGGCACGGGAATCAGCGCGATCACCGCCATGTTGGCATAGGCGTTGTCCGGGAGTGTCAGGTCGATCGGCGGCAACGACATGCTATCCGCCAGCAACGCGGCCAGCTCGTCGGTGGGGGCGATGCTGAGCCGCACGTCCATTTGCTGCGGGAAGAAGACCTGGGAGAAGAGGTTCGTGTCGATGCCGTCCAACGGGAAACGGCCGACCGGCGGCAATGACCGGAAGACATCGGCGGCGGCAAAATCGGCTTTCAATCCGCTGGCCTGGCGCGCTGCCACGGCGGCTTGCAACTGCATGTCGTACTGCATCAGGTATGCCTGCTGGGCAGCCGGATCGGTCACCCCGAAGCTGAGGCCGGCATACTGGGCGCTGCTCTCGCGCCGCACCAGGTAGGGGTCGATCCACTGGACGGCGCCCTGATTCAGGTTCACCACGGCGAGTGGAAGGAGCGCATCCGAGAGCGTCACCGCATTGCCGGTGACAAAGTTCTGCCGGGCCAGCGCGGCTTGCAACTGGGACGCCGGATAGGCGCCGGTGGGATTGGGATAAGGCACCAGCGAGACGGCGGTGGCGGCCACGATGTCGCCATCGTGGGTGGTGCGCGGCCCCTGCACGGTAGTGGGGTAGGCCGTGATTGGATCGGCGTCGTACTCCACGGGCTGGAGCGCGATGACGTACAGGCCGGTCCGCGTCAAAGCGGATTGGGCGGGCTGGTTCGACGGCCCGGGCTGGGGACTGGCGTTGTTTTCAACCGGCAGACTGGAGAGCTGAACCGTCATATCGCTGGAAACCGCGACCAGCTCGCCGGCCGGAGTCACGCCGTAACCGGCGCGGATGATCACCGCTCCCGTGGAGGTTCCCTGGCCGTTGGAGGGCGCTGGTTCGACCATCAGGCCGTGCACGCCTTCGAACCCTCCGGCCTGGCCGAGGTCCGCCTCCCGCACCAGGAAATAATTCTGTTCGCGTTCCAGGTCGGCGGCCGAGAGGAAGCGGCCGTCGAACCACATGGCCCGCGTGCGGCGCGAGTCCAGCACCACGGCGCCGCTGTTCAATTGACTGGTCAGGTCGGTGGGACCCGGGGCCGCGCCTGTCTGCTGCTGGGTCAGGGTGACTCGCGTGCTGCCCGCCGTAAAGATAGGCATGGTTCGCTCCTAAGTCTCCGTTCCCGCGCCCAGTCCGATCAGGCGCGCCAGCAAACCCGCGGGATATAGGAACAGGCGGGAGTTGTTGTTGATGGATACTTGCGCGAGGTTGTAAACCGGCGGCTGGCCGCTGGCGCCGGCCGTGGCCGCAATCTGTATGCGCGCCAGGAATACGGAGCTGGTATCGAAGGAGGGCGGGTACTCTACCGCAGCGGCCGCGGGCCCGGCCGCGGCAGAAAGCAACAGATTCTGCAGGGTGGTCTCATTGGCCGCCGTAATCGCGCTTCCCGAGGCGGCCAGCGCGCCGCTGGACTTCCAGGGATCGACGGGCGTCAGCGGCGTGGCATCCGTGCGCAGCACCAGTTGCATGGCGAAGGAATCGAGCAACTGATTGGGGGAAAATGCGTCGGTGGCGTCGTAGTCGTCCTCGCTGGCAAAGCACGGCGTCAGGCCTTGCGTGCAGGGCACAAAGGTGGCGAAAACATCGCACACCAGAGAGCCGTTGTGGATCGCCAGATTGGGATCGGCCATGGCAGGCTGCCCCGGTTGCGGGTTGGCGAGCTGTTTTTGCCAACAGGCGATCTGCTGGGCCAGCCAGTTGTTGAGGAGAATGCAGACCGTGCGCGGCACATCGATCAAGCGGCCGACCCTATCTACGGCGAGGCCGGCCGTCACGGCCAGTTCGATCTGCATCGGACCGAGGCACGTCCAGGCCGTGGCATTGGTCCCCTCGGCGGTGGGGCCGCCGATCGACTGGTTCCACGCCGGTGGCGCATCGGTACCCGTGGCCAGGCTCGGCTGAACATTCAGGATCTGGATGTTCTGATTCGGATCGACGATTGCCGAAGGGAATTGGAAGGTTGTGTTTTGCCGCCATCCGGCCGGGATGATGGGACCTTCGTTGGTCCACACAATGCCGTTCGCGTCGTTGACCGTTCCGCCAGCCGCCGCGGCGAAGGCCGGCGCGGTGAGTCCGCTGGTTCCCGAAGCGCCGGTGTTGACTTGCAGGTTCTGGTTGGAATCGTAGACGAAGGCGTACTGCGCGTAGGCGGTGCTGCCCTGCCATACGGGAGGCTCGATGACCACGTTCAATCCCGTAACCGTGCCGGTGCCGAATAACTGCAGTAGGGCGCGCGCCAGCCGGGCGCGATGGTAATCCTGATCGGCTTGAAAATCGGAGACTCCCATCATGCGGCCCGTGGAATAGTACACGCGTTGCGGCGCGGGCGGCGGATTCAGGTTGTCGGTTGGGGTTGCCATGTGTCAGGTCTCCATTCGCGGGTCGAGGCTGGGATTCTGAATCACCATGTTGTAGCGGCCGATCTGGCTCGATCCCACGACCACCGGGTTGCGCGGAGGGTCGGGAGCCAGGTAGCTGTCGACCCCCACAAGAGCGGCCAGGCCGACCATGAACGGCTGGGTGGCGATGCGAACCGTAGCCGCTACGTGGGCAGGCTTCTCGTATTCCACGATCCTCTGTACCAGCTTCACATCGACGGTCTCCACCTGGTTGTGAATGAAAACGGTCATGCGGTTGGCCAGGCTGTCGTAGAACTGCTGTACGACGCTCTCTTCGGCGGTCGATTCGGGAGCGGAGAACAGGGCCAGGATTTCCGCCTGATCTTTGGGGTTGCCGAGAAACAGGGTGGAGCCCACAAAGGAGTTGCTGCTGGCGTTGTAGCCCGGCAGCAGGGGATCGTTTTGAATCGCCAGATTGGCCCCCAGGATAGTGGCGAAAATATGACGCAGGCGATAGTCTTCCACCACGATCACGGCTCCACGCCGGCACAGGCCATTGGTGGCGATATTCAACGCCTCGATCACGCCCTTCACGGTTCCGCGCTTCCGGTGGAGGCTGGCGGAGGCCCGCAGCCGGGCGCGTTTCCGGTCCGGCGGATACCCTGTGCCGCTCATGCCGACCCAGCCGCCCAGCCAGTCGAGCGCGCTATCCGGGGTGGTTTCGGCGCGCGTGAGCAGATACGAGTTGGCCACACGGTCTTCGATGCGCGTCATCTGCGCTTCGAAAATATCCACGAAGCGCTCGAAGAAATCGCGGCGGGTGCTCTGCTGGCTGGGCTGATCGGCGGCGGGGCTGAATTTGTTTTCCCGGTACAGTTCCGGAAGGTAGTGATTCACATAGGAGAATCGGGGGGCCCATACCCGCAGCGCGGCGATCTGGGGCGTCGAGCGGCGGTCGCCATGGAGATCCACGCGAATGCCCAGGAAGCGTCCGCTGAGGTTGCGAACCAGCCGGCCGGTGCGCTGCACCAGCACGGTGAAAAGCCCCTGGCGATGGGGAACCGGCGTGCCGCTCAACAAGGGCTGGGCGAACGGCACCTCGGAAGGAATCCCAATCCACACGCCCTGCGGCGTCTGCGGCGCGAGCGCGCTCATGTCGGCATCGCCGAAGGCGTGGGGATACCACGGTGCGGTGGACGAAGCAATGCCGGAAGGCTGATCGGAGGCCGTCAGCCAGACCACCACGGAACAGCGCGGCGGCAGAACGGCCTCCAGAAAGAGCCGGTGCCACACGGTTTGCGCCACGCCGCTATCCAGCATCTTCGGCGATCGCGGATCGGTCGAGCCGAAGCCTGCCATGGAGTTGAGCGAAACCGGCAGCAACGGCAGCAATTGCGCGCCATCCTGAAATTGCACCGTGCCGGTGGCCGCGGACGGAAGCTGCGCCGTGAGGGTTACGGTCTGCCCCGCCAATGCCGGGTTGGGCGAGGCAGCCAGGGCCACCACGAACGCATTGGGGACGACCGATTGGGGGAGCATGGCGGATTGGGCTGCCGGGTGAGTGGTGTCGCCGCCATAAGCTGCCGTTATGGGGTGGGCGCCTGCCGCCAGCGCGGGAACGGTCAGCCTGGATACCCCGGCGCTCAACGCTTCGGTTCCCAGATTGGCCGTCCCATCCAGGAACTGCACGTTGCCGGTGGCCGCGGCGGGGGAGACCGTCGCCGTGAAGGTTACGGGGGATCCCGCAGTGGATGGATTGGCCGAGGAACTAAGGGTCACGGACGAACCGGCCTGAACGACGTTTTCGATCAGCACGGCGGAAGTGGCCGCCGGATGCGTCGTGTCGCCGCTATACACCGCCCGGAAGTAGTGCGTGCCGGGCGCGAGCGAGTAGGCGGGCAGGGAAGCCGCGCCGGCCACCAGCGTCTGCGGGGCGCCCAGGTTGACCCCTGCCGCATAATACGGCGGTTGGCTCAAGCCGTGCGCAAATGGACCGCTGTTGAGGGCCGCCAGAACATAGGTGTCGCCGGCCGGAATCAGCGCGGAGCCGGATTCCGAAAGGTCGAAGACCAGCGCTTCCTTCAGTCCCGTGGCCAGCACAGCCAGTTTCTGGCTGCCCAGCCATGCCAGGGCATAAGGCCAGCGCGCGCCACTCAACGTCCATGGCTGCCCGATGCCCTTTTGGAAATGAAAGACGCGCAGAAAGGAGGTCGTATTGGCAGCGGAATTGGCAGCCCACGACAGCAATGCGGGCCGCTTGTCCATCATGGTGAAGGCCACGAATGACTCCGTAGAAGGGAGCGCGTACGTGGCAGTCAGCGTCGGCGGGGTAGGGTTGGGCTGGCAGGAACGCAGAATTCCGGGATTGGGCGTATCGACCGGACCGGTTTGCAAGGGAGCGCCAGTCACCTTGCCCAATTGAGGAGCGGCCGGGGTGCGGTCGAGCGCGAGCACGCCTCCCTCCGGAAGCGCCGCCAGACGCCAGAAGCTCAATTTCGGAGTTGAGAGAGTGAAATTGGGCCACCGGCCCTGCCGGTCCACCAGCGCCAGGTTCCCGCCTACCGCGATATAAAGGATGCCATCGTACCCCATCGCCAGGTCCGTCACCGTCTGACCGCCCGGTGGGGTGAAGATCGACACTTCGCCCGGGCCGCTGCCGCCCGCCATCACCTGGGAAGAGATGGGATCCCACCGGGCATAGTTGCCGAAGGCATCCTGGGTCATGGGCGCCGTCTCCACCAGGGCGGAGGCCGCCGTAAAGTCTTCGACCGGTGGACTACCCAAACGCATACTCAGCAATTGCAAGGTATTGCTGCTGGTGCAGTAATAAAGGTTAGCCGCGGTGGGCGAGAAAACCGGCGCCCCTGCGGGATAAGCGGCCGGAGCGCTGCCCATCGCCCCGCGGGTCACCGTGAGAATCGTTTTGGTCCAATCGATCTGCGTAACGGAAAGGACCTCGGCGCCGATCTGCAAAAAGGTCCCCGGGGAAATCGCGGTTTGCGGAGGGGTAACCGTCAGTTGCGTGTCGCCTGCCGCCACGGCGTGCTGGAGGGTCCCCACCGAACCCCAAACCACCGCGCCCGCCGGATGAATCATCGCCATGGTTCCCTGGGCGCCGCGCGTCACGGCCAGTTGCAAGCCCGTCTGGTCCACGCCGCCGACGGACATCACCTCGGAATCGATCAGCACGAAGGCCGGCAGCGATCCGGGCAGGGGCGTTTCGAGCACGATCTGGGTGTCCGCGATTCCCAGGCTTTCGGCCAGCGAAGAGACGCTCGGGCTGGCGGACTGCGACGCCATCGGCCAATCGCCCGCCTGGCTCAGCATCCAGAAATTGAGACCGTTCGAATCCATCGAAATCCGCTCAACACACTGCCGGAACCACCGGCACCGCCATCGTATTGTCCGTTTGCACCACCGGATTCAAGTTTCCGGGCTGCACGTTCGACCCCTCGGCGCCCGGCGTCACCAACACCTGCAGAAGCTCGGGCAACTGCCAACTCTGGAGCGCCAGCTCCGCGTTTCCATCGCTATTGGGCGTGATCTGCTGGTAGCCGCCCCCGGTCTGAGGCAGGAAGAGGAGTAATCCGTTTACGTCGGAAACCCCCGGCACATTCCCGGCGACTACCAGCAGTTCCAGGCTGCGGACGGTGCGGCCCAGGACCCATCCCTGTTGGTTCGCGCCGCCAGGAGCGGTGGGCCACAGGTAACTCCGCAACGCCAGCTCCACCTGCTGGCTCACCTGCAGCAAACCATATCCGTTGGTCACCTCCACCGCCACGCTCAGCCCGAAATCGACATACTCCGTGCCGATGGTATACATCTCGGCCGCCACCGGGCACATGGGACTCAGATAGGCGTAGACGCTGTCGAGAAGCGTGCGGTCGGCGCGTGGGCAGGGCGGTTGAACGGTGCCCTTGGGAGGGATTACCATCACCGAAACCACGCCGGGGATGTTGGATTGGCGCGTCTGCGGCTTGAACAGAGGCAAGACTTCGACGCGCGCCACGCCGCTGCCCGGCATCTCCTGCACCAGGTCCTTATAATCCTGCACCGTGACGGCGCGAAGCTGATGACGCAGAGTAGCGGGAATGCGCTGCTCCGCCTGATCGAGCGTCTCCGAATCGGCGCCGCCGGTGGTAGGGATAGGCTGCTGCACGGTCAGTTGGCTGACCGGGTTGCCGTTCACATCCACGGCGCTGATGGCGGCCAGCGAGCCGGCCGGAAGATTTCCCGCCGAGTCACCCCCGGCGCGCATCAGCCGCGCGCGGACACGCCGGCCAGCCGGCGGAATCATCCCCTGCATCTGATTGCCGAAACTGACCGTGCCGGCTTCCGGATCCAGCACAAAGGCCGGCACAGGACCCTGCAAGACGGCCAGATCGTCCACGGCTGTCCAGAGCTGGAATCCGAGGCCGGGTCCCATATCCACATCGAGCTGGAAGGTAGACGGATCGATTTGCGTCTGCGCCAGGGTAAACTGCTGGTTGGCAGTGCCGTCGCTTACGCCCGCGACCACGTTCTGGTAGGTGGTCCGCTGGTCGATTTCGACCGCGTTGATGCCCGCCCAACCGAGCGTCAGGGCGCTCTGCACATTCACGCGGATCCAGGTCACCAGCACGCTGTCGAAATTGGGATCGTCGACGCGCGGGGGTTTGGGTCCCACGCCTGCCTGCGCGTCGCTGCGTACGTCGTTGGCCGGCGCTCCGATATCGGCGGCCTGCGGCAGCAGCAATTGGACGACGCCCGCCGTGGTCAGCCCCTGGGTAGAGTCGCTGGCGATGCTGAGGGGATAGTAAACCGCCGGCTGCCCGGGCGCAGTGTTGCCGCTGATTTGCCAGGTCACCGGGACGGCCGCCTGGGTGGGAGTATCGGCGAACGGGTCGCTGCTCGCTAACGCCGGCATCAGACCGAGGCTCAGAATGCGCTGACCGTTGCTGCCGCCCAGATTGGCGCGGATGGCCGTCTGGTTGGCCGGCTTGGATGCCACCAGGGCGACCCACAGGCACTGGTCGATGGTCCCGCCGAACACGTCCACACCGTTGGGATCCACTGCGCTGTTAATGAAAACCGGAGTGGTTGTGTAGCCCGATGGCACGGTGGCCAGGTTGTAGAGAGACTGGAGGCCGGTCAGCAAAGCCATTGAAGAGGTCTGCTGCGCGGCGGTGAGCGGCGCTTTTATGTACGCCTGCCCGGTGACCGGCAGCACATCCAATTCCGTCAGCGTCTCAAAATTCGGGGGACCCGTGACCGAGGCCGCCGAGGCCAGCGTCACTGCCGCGGCGGCGGATGCGTTGGGCGTGATCGAAAGGATCGTAGTAGCTGCCGCGGCAGGCTGCAACGGCATGCCCAGCAATTTCAAAAATGCCAGCCGCTGCCTCTCCGGAATCAGATTGGCGCGATAAAGGATGGAATCGGCGAGCCAGGCAAACAACTCGATCAGGGTGCGCCCCGGGTCTCCCTCCTGCTGGATGGTCCACTCCGGCGTGTGCGCCGGAATGCTGGCCAGCATGTCCTGCACCAGGTCGCTGTACGAGCGGTCGTCAAGCGCTGGTGGTATTAGAGGCACTGGACCATCCGCCTTTCATGCTCACGCCGATCTGTTGCGGCGCGTTGGTGCGCAGCAACCGGTAGGAAATTGTAATGTGAATTTGTGAAGGCGCGCCGGGTACCGTCTCCACGTCGACCGTATCCACGGCAATGCGCGTCTCGTAAGTTTGCAGGCTGTTCAGGATGGCGGTCTGAATCTGCCGCCGCAGCGCTACGGTGTTGCCTTCGTCCAGGAAATTCTGCAAGCCGGCTCCGAAGAGTGGCTGCATGAGCTGCTCGCCGGGGCGGGTGGTCAGAATGACGCGGATCGAATCGCGCACGCTCTGCTCCAGCGAGTCGTACGTCAACTGCCCGTTTTCCGGATACGGAAGAAACGGCCAGGAAATCGGATCTTGATACGTGGTAGCCATCAGTCCTTGGGCGCTGGATACGGGATGCAAATCTTGATGAATGCCAGCCAGAAAAACACGATATTCAGCAACGAAAGAAAAATGTTCAGCACGAAGAAGGCGCAGATCGTGATCAGCGGAATGCTGAAACTGCAGATCCAGCCCAGGCCGATGCTCGGGCCGGGCGACGGCGCCTGCCCGCTCGATAAGCCCGTCAGGGTAGCGCCTGCCATTGCGTTCGACAGCGCGGGAGGCACGGCAAAAGAGGAAGTGGGCTTGGCGCTGGTCACCGCATTCCGGTCGAACGGGTTCGGCAGCGGCACGGGCGCCACGGCCCGTCCGCTGCTCTCGTACCATGCCGCAATACGGAAGGGATCGCTGTAACAACTCCAGACCAGCTCCGGCGGACAAGTCGAAGTTTCGCCCTTGATGCGAAAGAAAAGACGCACGCGGTACAGGCGCGTGGAGTCCTGAAAACGGCCCGGAGGGGGAGAAGCGGCCTGTCCCTGCGATTGCAGCAAAGGAGCCATCACCGCCAGCAGTTTCTTCTCATCCTGGTGATCGAAATGCTGCCAGGCGTGTGGCATCTTGAGCTCCGGGGGCGGGGGAGCGTTGGTCGCGAAAGGATCGTAAACGATCAGCTTGGTGGCGGCTTCCCGGTAAAAGTCGCCCATCGGTTTCTGCTCGGATCCGGAACTTCTTTGGATGGTCACGCTATACCCGTTCAGAGCCTTCAGAAGCGCTTCGGCGCCGGGCGACCCGCTGAATGCGCCAAATGCGCCGTACAGCATCCGCAGGGTTGAGGAGAAGGTGAGAAAATCGCTCGCGTTCTGGCTCTTGGCGTAATCGTCGGACATGTACTGGTAGGTGACGCACTGGTCCGCATACGGAGCGTGGTGTCTCCCGGCCTTCAGCAGGGTGGGCAGAATCGATTTCAGCGTGGCCGAGTCCAACTGTGCGACCGCGGGCGGCTGCTGCGTGCTGGCTTCGTTGCTGGCGGTGGGAATCAGCGCGTAGACCAGCGTGCGCTGGGCCGCATTGCATACCGCGGGAGCGGCTACAAACGCCGGCGTGGTGCTCTCCGTCATGGCTGTGGCGAGCGTCTGCGCCGCCAGCATCTGGTCGAGCGCCGGTTGTCCGGACTGGAGCTGCGGGCGTTTGGTGGGATCTGGATCGTCATCCGCGTGGCTGGGGTCGATTTGCACCCAGGCGGATTGCCCATTGGCATTCTTCATCCACGGCCAGGCTGCCGAGGGCGGGCCACCGGCCAGTGGTATCTGGCGGACCACCAGGCCCGCCGAGAGCACGCGCGACGGATCCACTCTCGGGTAGCCGGGGCTCTCGCAGTTCAATTGCACCAGGGCCAGGTGGAGCACCCGCGTGACCGGCTGAAACAGGGTCACAGAAGAAGTGGGCGACGTGGCGAGGGAGACCGTGCTCGAAAGTGACGCGCTTCCCATAGCGCCCAGGTCGCGCAGGAACGCATTCGGGAAATCGTCGTCGTTCATCTGCAAGAGCACGGGCTTGGTCTGTGTCTGAGCGTTCAGCCCCACACCCTCGACCGAGATGTCGTGACTCACCATACGTTCCCGGCTCCCAGCGAATAGGTGGATGAAACCACCGTGGTGGCCTGCAGGGTCTGGCACTGCACAATGCCGCTGAAGGTGCTCATCGCCGCGCTGACGTTCATGGCCGGCGCCGAGACGTTCACCTGGCTGGCCGCGGTGACCTGCACTTGCGCTGTCGGCGCGTTGATGGTGATTCCGGTGGAGTCGATGCGCACGGAGGTCTGCGCGGTGTTGGTGAGGGTGATGGAGCCATCCTGGTCGGTAAGCGTTCCGGTGAGGCCGCCGGGCGTGGAAAGCGTCAGCGTGGCGCTGCTGGCCGGCTGCTCCACGATGGCGATGGCCGTACCGGCTTTCCCGGTGATCACCCAGCGATCGACGCTCTGGCCGGAGCCGCCGATCGACACGGGGGCGGAATCCTGGCCGTTCCAGAGACTGCCGAGGACGATAGGAGATCGGGGATCCCCCGCCAGGAAAGCCACCACCACCTCGTCTCCCACATCCGGAATGAAGAATGCGCCCCGGTTGCCGCCCGCGAAGGGCACCGCTACCCGCGCCCAGACCGGTCCATCCTGACCCGTTACCCCATCGGCGTTGTAGAGGCGCACCTGAACCCGGTTGCGGCTGTCGGGATCCAGGACGTTCACCACCGTGGCCAGGAACAGCGCCGGCCCGAGCAACTCCAGAACCGTGTCGTGCAGCAACAGGCTCATGATCCACTCCCCAGGTAGGCGCACTCCGCGGTGAATTCCGTGGCGTATCCTTTCTCTGTGTCGAAACGGTGGACCGCCGCGGTGGTGTAATAGGTGTTCGAAAATCTCGGCCCTATGCCCGTCAGCGTCAGGTAGGTTCCCACTCGCAAAAGGGGGTTGCCCTCCGCCACTCCACGCGCTACCAAAAACCGGCGCGAGCGCTGCGCGAACTCGGCATCCACGAGCGCCTGAGCGTCCCCCTGGTTGATGGTAGCGTATTGCGCCAGTTGTTCCGATCGCGTGCCCCAGACCTGGGGCAGCCAATACGCGCCGGTCTGACCCGACCCCGGCCCCAGCGACGTCGTCTGGCTCGTCACCGAAATAGTCTGTCCCTGCTTGAAATCCCATCCGGTGGCCGTGATTTGCGTCACCTGGTGGGAAAGATCGGCCAGGATGCGGATTTCATGCAGCTGGCTGTTCATATCCAATTGAATGGCGTTGCGTTGCGCCTGGCTTCGGGGCGTGGCGTGCAACTCCGCGGCCACCACTTGCAGGTCGGCGTCGTAGCGCGCCAGCAGGCGGCGCAGGAAGTGAAGATCGCTTTCGTTGAGCTGCTGCTCGCTGCCGATGGGAGCATCCAGGCCGGAGGTCACAGGCGTAAGCGACAACCCGCCGGCGATCTGCTGCACGATGGCGGAGAGCGAGGTGTTGTCCCAGTTTTTGGTGCGCCGGCTCATGCGCGCGGCCTGCAGTGCGTCTTCGGCGAGCACGATCAACTCGGGCGGTCCGTCGCTCGGATAGACCCCTTCGAGTGCCGTGATTTTGCCGCGGAAAATCTCCGTCGGCGAGGTAACCAGACCGGCGTAGACGGTCAGCGCCGCGCCCAGTTTGAGGATGGAGCCGTCTTCAAAAACCTGGTCGGCGATCCCGCTTGGGAACGATCCGAAATTGCTGAACCGCAGCTCGAGATCGGACATCCCCCCTTCGTGCTCGCACATTTTCATGCCCAGCAACTGAGCGGTGACCTTGTCGTTCAGCTGGCCATCTACCTGCACGGTGGGAATGGCGCTGTATACGGCCGCTGTGGTGACGGGAGTTTCGGGCATGTTCTCAATCCGCTCGCAAGCGAAGATCGCGTTCGCGCTGTTTGTCGATCTCCGCCTTGAAGTTGGGCTTGGGCTGACCCGCCGGGCCACTCTTGCCGCCGCCTGCCGGCGCCGCGGCAGGGGTCTGGGTCTGCACCTGCAAATCGTCGATACTTACGGCCATCCTGAGATCCTCCGAGGTCAATCCCTATCGAAAATCAGTCGCTATCGAAAACCAACGAATCGGTGAGGCTGATGCCGGCCCCCACATTGGTAGAGAAGCCCGCGGGCGCAGTGGCCACGCCGCCGAGGCTAAAGCTCGCGTTGGCGCCGACCGACACGTTGGTCCCCACGGTCGCCGGCAACATGCGCAACGGATTGAGCTGGGCGGTCGTGCTGACCGGGGCCACTCCGGTCTGAAGGCCCGCGAACGCCCCGGCAGTGGCCGGCACTCCGGCGGAGGCTTGCGATCCGAAGAGCGCTCCGCCGCCCGCCGCCAGGGTGACCTGCGCGCCCGCGCCGGTGGACACGGATACCCCGGCCGACACTCCCGCGGACGCGCCCGCGGAAACCGAAACGCCGATGCCGGCGGACGCGCCCGCCGAAGCTGAAATGCCAATGCCGGCCGAGCCGCCCACGGAAATCCCGGCGCCTGCTCCCAGCGAGACACCCGCTCCAGCGCTCGCGGTGAGGCTCAGCCCCAAACCTCCGGACACTCCGATTCCGGCGCCGGCCGAGGCGCTGGCCACAAACCCCACGGCGGCGTTCAATTGAATTCCGCCGCCCACCTGCAGCGACGCGCCCCCGGTGAAGCGCGGGTTCTCGACCCCGTTGGCGCTGGCCAGCGCGCGGGTGGCAGTGGGATCGCCGCCCTGGGTAGCCGCGTCGGTGACGCTCATGTTCTGGCCGGTTGGAACCAGGCTGCCGCTGGTGTCGGTCGAAGTTCCCGAGCCGGCATCGAAAACGTTGTCCTGCCGCGCCAGCCCGATGCTGACCAGCGCGCGCAGGGGAACGCCGTCGGCGGAAAAGAAATCGATGGTCTCTTTGAACGATTCCATGAACCCCTGGAACTGGTATGCGCCCCATTCAAAACTGAGCACCGAAGGGGCCGGCTGGTTGGTGGTGCTGGGACCGCTGCTGCTGTTCTTGTTCGCCTGCGCCGACGATTGCATGAACAACGCCACCTGGCTGGTTATCTGCCGCACGTCCGCGCCCGAATCGGTGGTGTCGAACTGCAGATCCATGGTGAGTTTCCCGGTGAAGGATGCGGCGAATTGACGCCGCTTGGGATCGCCGCCCTGCTGCGGAGAGGAATTCTCTACCGTGTAAACCAGCGAAGCCGGATTGAAGTGCACGGTGATCGGATCGCCATCCGGCAGCGCGGTCAGGGTCGCCTTCACCACCGTGGGCATCGTTTGCGTGCTGGGGTTGGGCTGGCTCATGGGAATGCCTCTCTACACGGCGGAAAGGCCCTCGTGCACGAAGTGCAGCTCTTCGATGCCCACCTCCATGCCTTTCGCGTTCAGATCCGCAAACTTGAACTTCACCGGCATGGCCTGGTCGAGCTGCCAGCCCATGATGGGGTCCATGTCGCCATCGAGCAGCGTAATGGTCACCTGCAAGCGGGCCGAATACTGGCCCGCACTGGCGTTGTTGAAGATCGTCCACATGCCGCGATCGGTGCTCACGCCGCGCTTCAATACCACCGTGGCGAAGGTGATGCCGCCCGGGCGCTGCGCGGCGCCGTAATTGCGGCCGCCCTCCTTGATGGTCTTCGGCTCCATGGTGGCTTCCAGACCGGTGCACTCCGCAAAGCACATCTGCACGGTTCCACCAGGCGGAGCGGCTCCGCCCGGGACATTCGAGATGGTTTCCGACGCCACATCTACGCGAAACCGGAAAATATGGAGCGGATCAATACTGGGAGTCGCCATCAGCTTGCCTCCGCCATGACCGCGATGCCCTGGGCGCTGGCGCCGCTGGTTTCGATCGCCAGGGTGACCCGGATCAATTCCACGGTAGCCGCCGCCGAGAAGGTCACCAGCGCGATCAGGCGGCCGTTATCCAGGTCGTTTTGCGTCATGGTGCTGGAATCGCAGCGCACCGAGAACGCGTCCTGCGCGGTATCGCCATCCAGGGCGTTCGCCTGCCAGAGCCGCGTCATCAACCGCCCCAGCGTGTCCTCGATGATTTTCCAGAGTGCCGGGCCGTTTTGCTGGAAGACGATGCCTTCACCCAACTGGCGCGCCGCCCTCGAAATCACCGAGACCAGCCGGTGCACGCACGCGGGACGGTAGGCTTCGCCCGGATAAGCGGTCACGTCGGAGAGCAGCCGCAGGCCGGCCGGCGTGAAACCGAACAGGCTCAGGCGGACAATCAGGGGCTTGAATGAATTGTCGCCCCAGGTCAGCGGCGCGGTGGGCGTCTGCAGGTCTTGCGCGGGCAGGTAAGGCGACACGTCCGAGATTTCCGCGGGAACGATTTTCGTTGCGCTGGTAAAGGCTCCGCGCGTCAGGACGTTGCGCGCGAGAATCCCCACCAGGGCCCCATCCGGCGGTTCGAGCGATTCGTTCAACACGAAAGATCCGCTGGTGGTGAGCCATGGATACGCCAACTGGAGGAAGGCGGTGGACAGGCCTGGATCGGACGACGGAACATTTTCGTTCAAGTACTCCCCGATGTAGTCGTGAACGTCCTGCGCCAGTTCGGCGCTGGACGGATCTTCCGCGGCCAGGGCGGCATCCGGATCGCTCGGCAGCGGAAAGGCGGCCACCAACTGGATCTCGCGAATGTTGTTCTGGGAGAGAAAACCGAGCACGGTTTGGACGCTCTGCGCCCAGCCCGCAAAATCGCCGGAGCTCAGGCGCGGCGCCGGCAACAGGTACATGGGAGGCGGAGGAGGAGTTGCCTCGACCGCCGCGCATTCCATGAATTGCGCCGGGGCGGCTGCGGGCGCCGGTTCGCTCCCGGCGGCGGCCACCGGTCCCGAAGCCGATAACACCGGTAGATCCGGCAACGCCAGAAACGATACGTCCGGCAGCCCGCCCAGATGTCCGACGCCGTGCCATGTCCGGCGGTCGTTCGATGCGTACAGATAGCCGGGCAGCAGTTCCTGCAATTTCCGCGCGGCGCCGGTAGTTCCATTTTGCGCGGACGCGTCCGCGGGGGACACGGGGTCATCCATGCGCACCACGTAGCAGCGCCGGCCGCCTTGCGCGAAGAACGAGCGCACCGCCGCGGCCAGATAGTCGGTTCCCCAACTTTCCGGAGACCCGCCCGGATCGAACAGGGCGGTGAAAGTGGCGTAGCTTTCGATGGGCAGCGGCAGATCCGAAAAAGGCGGGCAGATGGGCCGCGCCGAAGGACGTATCGACCCGAGCACGGCGGTCCCGGCGGTGTGGGCGGCTGCGGAAGTGCCGCGTGCGCCGCGCACCACCCCCAGCACGGTTCCCGTCGGATCGACGCCCGTTACATTCATCACTTCCGAGTCGATCGAGATGAAGGCCAGGTCGCCCGTCGGGAAAGGCGTGGCCAGCACTACCTGGATATCGCCAACCTGGACATTGGCCGCCAGAGAGGAGCTCAGCCCATCGCTCCAGCCGTGCGTTTGCAGCCACGTCTGGACGGCGGGCGGGAGCGCCGTTCCGGTGGCGCGGGCCAGCCCCACGAAACAAGCGACATCATTGCGCGCGGGATCCGATTCCACTACCGGGCGCGCCTGGTCGAAGACGATGCGGCTCATGGGTCACCCTATCGCGGCGGATTTCCAGCTTACGAAGCCGGGCTGATCTCGTAGCCTTCGGCGGACAGCACCAGTTCTTCCATGGCGACGTCGGCCCCGCCCTTGCCCGCTAACGTGGGGCCGGTATACTTCATGGGCACCACATTACGCAGCTTCCATTGCTGGATAGGCTTACCCGATTCGTCCAGCATCGTAATGACGACATCGCGCTGCGCATCGACGCCCGTCGTGCGCGTGGCCGTGATCCAGTCCCACAGGTCCGAAGAATCCACCACCCCGCGCTTCAACGTAACGTCGCCCACCTTGTGGGAGCCGGGGATCTTCCGCACGTGGGCCTCTGCCTCGTTGCCGTCGCGGTATTCAGAAATGTGGATTTCGGTCACCAGCCCCGAGACATCCGAGAAGCCGCCCAGCAGCTTGCTCGGATCGCGCGGTCCGTTGAGATCGACGAGATAATTATATGCCGGTAAAGGCGCGGTTCTGTCGGGCATCTACGATCCTCCTGCGTTTCAGAACTAACTTTGAGCCAGTGCGGTGATCTGGCCGATACGGAAGATGACGAACTCGGCCGGCTTCAACACCGCTACGCCGATCAGGCAGATCATGCGGCCGTTGTCCAGATCGTTCTGCGTCATGGTGGTGCGGTCGCAGCGTACGAAGTAAGCTTGCGCGGCGCTGTCTCCGAGCAGGTTGCCGGCCTTAAACTCGCTGTAAAGAAACGAGTCGATGGCCTCTTTCACCCTCGACCATAAGGCCGGGCCGTTGTTTTCGAACACCACCCACTGCGTGCTGTTGTCGATGGAGTGCTCCAGGTAGACCAGGTAACGGCGCACGTTGAGATACATGAACTCGGAATCGGAGGTTGCCGTGCGCGCGCCCCAGACGCGGAATCCGCGGTTGGGAAAGTATCGCAGACAGTTAATGCCCAGCGGATTCAGTATCCCTTGCTCCGCGAAACTGATATCCCGCTCCAGGCGCGTGGCTCCCAGAATCACCTCGTTGGCGGGAGCCTTGGAGACGCCGTTCTGCTCGTCACTGCGCGCCCAGATGCCGGCCATGAAGCCCGTGGGCGGCACGGCAATTTCCGCCGCGATCGCCGAACCCGCGGTCGCCAGGGGATTCGCCGTGATTACCCACGGTACATACAGCGCCGCGTAGCTGCTGTCGATCGTGGCGCGCACGTCCTCGTTGTCGGAGGCCAGTTGATTGGGTGGTGTTTCGAGGATCGCCACCCGGTAAGCGCGCTGTTGGCTGACGTGGGTAATGAGGCTGTCGATGATATCCTCGGAGGCGTCGAAAGCCCCCGAGCCGGGCGCCCCCACGATGGCGATTTCCTCGATCGAAGTGAACAGGCTGAGGGCGTTGTCGTAGTCCGTCGATTCGGGTTCCTGGCCGTCGTTGCCGCCGGTGAGGTTGTAGACCGTGCTGGCCCCCGCGTTCGGGCCTCCCCAATTGGGGAACATCACCTGGAATAACGACACGGGCGTGAGGTTCGCTCCGATGATAAACCCGATCTGATTCTGCAGCGCATCGATGTGTCGCGGGGGAACGTTCGGGGGAGCGGCCAGAACCGTGCCGAGATAGTACGGATGCGTTATCTCGAATCCCAGGTTGTCGTATACAGCCTGCGCGCCGGAGGCCGAGTTGCACAATACCTGCATGGTGAGGACGTACATGCCGGGAGGCGTCGTGTTGGTCAGGAACTGGCTCAGATTGTCCGTGCTGAACACCTGGATGGGCGCAAATACCGGTGCGTTTGCGGCGTGTGCCACGGAAGGAGTGGATCGGGTCACCGTGATCACGGTGCCTGTTGAATCCACCTGCGTCACCGTCAGGATTTCCGCATCCACCTGCAGAAAGGCCGGTATGCCGAAGGACACGGCCGTGGGTTTCGGAGCGGCGGTGGTGGTGGCCGCCGGGGTGGTTGTGGGCGCAGGTGTGGTGGTCGAAGACGACGTTGTAGTGGGGGTTGTGCCGGTCACAGGTACGGTGGTCGCGGGAGCGGGCGTGGTGGCCGTGGGGGCTGCGCCGGCGCTTAGCGTGAATTGCGTGGCGTTTGCCGCGAGCCCACTTCCAAACAGATTTCCCACTTGTCCCAGCACCGCGGCGCCCTCATTATACGAAGCCGACGCGGAGCGGGTTACTGAGAGTATCGTCCCGGTGGGGTCCGAACCGGTAACCGCCATCACTTCGGAGCCGACCAGCACCTTGGCCGGCAGGCCCCACGGAAACGGTCCGTTCAGCGTGATCTGCACATCGGTCGGCAGAACCGGGTCGGCCAGCGAGGACGTGTTCGCCGCCGAAGCCAGCAGCGAGCCGGTCGGCAGCGTGGTGATCCTTTGGGTTCGCGCCGCCTTCAGGTTGACCGTCACCTGTTGGTTCCCGCTGGCCCCCGGAAAGCGGGCCGTCACCGCCACATTCATGGGCGAGAGTGTGCCGCCGGTGGCCAGGCCCATGTCGGCTCCCCCGTTGGGGACGAACACTCGCGAGACGTATAACTGCAAGCCGCCATTATCGAAGAACGCCTTCACGGCCATTGCCAGGTAATTGGTGTAGGTGGTGCCCGACAGCGTCAGATTGTCATAGCTGCCGTAGATGTTCTGAAAGTCTCCGAAGCTCGTCAGCAGCTCCGGCGCTGGATTTTGCACCGGCGTCTGGCCGGGGTTCGGACTCGGCAGCGTATAGATCGGACCGGTGAGCGCCACGCCGGCAAAACCCGTCGTGCTCGTCCCGACGCCTTCAATGGATGGGGCCCGGAAGCTGACTTCCTCGACGTAAACTCCGGGCGTTAAATACTCAGGCATTCTTCCTCCTCGGTCACATGGCAATCGTTAGGTTGACAAAAGCGGTTCGCTTCGGCTCGAGTTGTACGGCTTCGGAAGCGCCCAGCCACTGGGTGCTTGACAGGTTCTGCAAAATATTGTCCGGATTGGGAATCCAGCCCGGCGGCTGGGTCAGCGTGGTGGGATCGAACCAGGCCGTTACGGTCGCGGCCGTGGTCGTTTCCGTCACTCCGCCTGTGCTGTCTGCGTTGAACGTTAAACCGAGCCCCAGCGCCGCCAGGAGGGCTTCGCCGTTTTCATTGGTGACTCCCGTGAGCGGGATCTTCCCGGCGATCGCCACCTGGACCACCGCTCCGAATAGCGCCTGGGGCGGGTTGGCGTTGTTCATCACGTACGCGCGCACCACCGCCCAATTCGGCGCCAGGGGAGCGAGCGGCGACGGGTAGAGCACGACCTGTTGCGGAATCGTCAGAGGCGGCAGTGACGGAGGACCGGCCACGGTGGTCGTTGGCGACGGCGTCGTGCCGGGAGCCGTGGTTGTCGGGGCAGCCGTCGTTGTGGAAGACGTGGTTGTCGGGGCCGCGGCGGTGGTCGTCGGCGTGGTGCCCTGGGTGGTAGACGGCGAAACGGTGGTAGTTGGCGGGACCGTTACCCCCGGCGTAACCGTCGGAGGCAGAGGCTGTGGAACCTGGATGTTGGCCCGCCGCGGCAGATACCGCAGGGAGGGATCCTGGATCGCAATTTCATAGGCCGTAGACCCGGCCGGCCACGATGCGGGCGTGACAGATTGGGTGTAGCCGGCCAGCCCCGGCGCATCCATCACCGCGAACACGCCGCTGCGGTTGCGGCGCAGATGCAGTGGTTTGGCGGTCACCCGCAGAGGGCGCAGCACGGAACCGCTGGTGATGGCATCCACGCAGCGGAAGCCGGCTAAGACGTGCCAGGCGAGGTTCTCGTTCATTGCCCCGCTCCGTTTCCGGTATATTGAAATCCGGTCGCCACAACCGGAGGTGGCGGCGGGATCGGGAGATCGATGCGCACCACGCGGGCGATGTAACACACGCTCAACCGGTATTTCGGGCCCAATGCGTCCCAGATCCGCAGGATATCTTCCAGGCTCAGGTCCGCCGGCACCAGCTGAATGCTCTCCGTCGGATCCCAAATGCCACTGGGGGTGAGGATGGAATTGTCCAGGATGGGCGACACCTGAAGCTGCTGCATGGTCCAGCCCAGAATGGTTTGCTCGGCCTGCGGGTCGATTCCCCAATAGGTGATCAGGTAGTGAAGGTCCAGGAAGAGCACCGGCTTCTTATTGGGATCGTCCTGTATGCGCGTGGCCGACCGGAAATTCTCGTTGATGGTGATGCGATGCAGGAAGATGGAGACCACCTGGTCGAGGTTCGACTGGTCCTCTTCCGCAATCTGAGAGCTGGCTACCAGTTGAAATTTGACGCTCGGATACTGCGCTTTCAGGGCCGGCGGGAAGCTGTTCTCCAGATACTGCGCCATTGAGTTTCCCACGGCGTAGATAGCGGTGTAGTCGGCCAAGACGATCCTCGGCTCGGGATGAGAGCAATCCGGTCTCCAGATAGTTCCATAACGTAGCTTCGCAGCCTAAAGGACTTAGTGGGACGCGGCTTCTCGAACTGCGGCACGGCAACCGCGGCTCGCGGCTGCCGCTTTTGCCGGAAACCCCGGAAGTGCAAGCCGGCAAGCGCAATCCGAATGCGGCAGATTGGCCGCACCGGGGGTCGAATGCGGGGTGTTACGTCCTGAATTGGAACAGCTTCATGGCGTTCCCGCCGCGAATCTTCGCCCGTTCGGTTTCCGGAGTGAAATCGAAGACATCGTCGATCTGCGCCAGCGCCTGGTCGAAGGCCTGCATGGTGGTGCCGTAAGACCCCCAGATCAACCGGTCCGGCCCGAAAGCATCGTAAACCCGGCGGACCGCGGCCTTCGGATTCGGTGGTAATTGAGAGATCTTCATATAGAACTGCGGCATCTTGGAAAGGGCCAGCACATTTTCGTATTCCGCAGCCGTGCCACGGGCGATCAGGCCGAAATGATCGATCAGCACGGGCACCTTGCGGAATCCCGAGCACAGTTCTCCCAACCCTCGCGCGTGGTGAGGAATCAGTTGCACCTGTAAGATCATGCCAAGGTCTCCCAGTTTCCGGAGCACCTTTTTCATGGCCGGGTTTTTCATATCGCGATTCCGGATCGCGCCCGAGGTTTCGAACGGAGCGCCCGGAGCGCTCATTTCATGCATGCGCATGCCCACGATGCGGTTGGGATTCCGTTTCGCCAGCGCCTCGATGCGCGCCGGGGTGGCGGGATCGATGGGGTCGTCGAGGCACGTAGCTTTGAAGTAGCCGTGAGACGGTTCGCGGTTGAAGCAGTACTCAATGTAGCTCTCGTCGTCCTGGTAAGGTTCAGGCTGCACGAGGACCGTGTGGTCGAGTTGGGCTTCCTTCACGAAGGCGATGTACTGGTCGAGCGAGTTCGGCGCCGGTTTGTAGGGCGCGTTCCGGTGGAGCGGAAACCGGGTCTGATCCTCCGCGAACATGTGAAGCGTGTTCTCGACCAGGTAACCCCTGGGCCGCGCCTGAGCGCTTCGGTGCAGCGTCACTCCCGCCAATGCCGCCAGCGCCGTTCTTCTCGAAACCTCGATCATTACCGGCCGCCTCCCGCGGCGCGTCTCCGCCCAGCCGTTCCGGCACGAAGACGCCCGTGTCGATGAGTTTATCGGAAACTGGCGGTTTTGACTCGGGCCACGTCCGGATGTGGTGAACGCGATCGCGGGGGCTCCCGGCGGCGCGCTGCGCATGTCCGGGTAGGGGTCCAGGATCTGAACGCTACTGGGCGGCTTCGGGGTTACGAGCAGCGGCGGCGCCTGCGCTCGCGCGCGATACAGCTTGAAAGCAAGCCTGGCACGTACCCCTCTTGAGTTTCGAGGAATAGAGACGCAAGACCTCGCGGTACATGGCGACGGCAGCCTGGAGCTGCATGTTATCCTCGTGCAGTCGCTCGATTTCCTGAGCCATTGCCTTCACCACAGCGCTCAGACGCCGGCTCTCCGCGACCGGGCGCAGAACACTCTGAACCTCTGAAAATCTTGCTCGAGCCTGTGTCATGTTTTGTATCGCTACTCAGCTTCGGTCAGCCCCACCCCTTAAGGTGCAATCGTGGGGCCATCTCGCAAGGCGCACTCAAGGCTCCGTAACCTCTGAATTTGGTGGTTTTCCTGACGCGCAGATGTCCGGGCAAGTCTCACTCCCGATACGATGCGCGTTGCGCGTCGCAGCGGTGAGACGAACTACCCGTCCGCACATGTCGCCGCCTCAGCCTGCCTTTTCGGCCAGCAAGCGGTAGAGTGTCGCACGGCTGACCCTCAAAATTTGCGCGGCCATGACTTTGTCGCCACCGACTCTTTCCAGTACCCGGCGAGCGTGCAGCCTCTGGATTTCTTCAATGCAAACCATGGGGTGAGCGTCCTCGGGCGCCGCGGCGGGTTTTCCGCTCACAACCAGTTCCGGAAGGTCGTGCACGTCGATTTTCGACGTGTGGGTCATCATCGCGGCATAACCGATGACATTCTCCAGTTCGCGCACGTTTCCGGGCCATGGATGCCGGTTCAGGACCATTTCGGCACGGCTGGTAAGGCCGGCGACCGGCTTTCCATACTGACCGGCGAAATGCTTCACGAAGTGGCGCAGAAGCAGGGGAAGGTCTTCCTTGCGCTCGGCCAGGGAAGGCAGTTTGATCTCCACCATCGACAAACGATAAAACAGGTCCTCGCGAAATTCCTTCGCTGTCACCGAAGACCTCAAATTCCGGTTGGTGGCCGCCACGATCCGCACGTTGACTTTCCTGGCTATCGGCGAACCGAGGCGCTGCACCTCCTGCTGCTGGACGGCTCTGAGCAATTTAGCTTGAATCGAAAGCGGCATTTCTCCAATCTCGTCGAGCAGCAGCGTGCCGCCTTGCGCATGTTCGAAGACTCCCATGGTGTCCTGGTTCGCTCCCGTAAAGGCGCCGCGCACGTACCCGAACAATTCGCTCTCGACCAGGCTCTCGGCAATCGCCGCGCAATTGCACACCAGGAAGGGACCCTTCGCCACGGGGCTCAGATCGTGCAAAGCCCGCGCGACCAGTTCCTTCCCTGTGCCCGTCTGGCCGGTGATCAGGGCGGTACGGAAATGCGGGGCGATCCGCCTCACTCGCGCAAACACTTCGTGCATCAGCGGGCTCCGGCCAATCATGCCCTGGAAGCAGTGGGCTGCCAGAAGTTCGCCGTCCAGGGCATCGGCCTTCTGCCGGGTGCGAGCGTCGGCGACCAGCCGTCCCACCCGCTCTTGAAGCCGTTCGATCGACAGGGGCTTATTGAGGTAGTCGCACGCGCCTTTCTGGATCGCTTCGACGGCCGATTCGGTGGAGTAGTAGGCCGTCATGAGAATAACGTCCGTGGCGGGATCGTAATCCACGATTCGCTC
>JASHSS010000862.1 GCA_030038565.1 Bryobacteraceae bacterium | reverse complement strand
TGCCGCCTCCCTATGCCACGCCATCCGCCAACAACCGACCGCGGGTGATCCCGCAGCCGGAAGGCGCCAAGCTGAACGTCCCTCCCGGCTTCCAGATGGAAATCTGGTCCGACGATGGCTACCGCCGGCCGCGCTTCATAATGCTCGGCCCGAGCAACGAGGTGCTGCTCTCGGACGCCTTCAGCCGGCCCCACGGCACGGTCTATGTCTTTGCCCCGGGCAGCCGCGAGAAAAAGACCCTGATTGGAGGCCTGTACCAGCCCTATGGCCTGGCTTACCTCAACGGCTACCTCTACGTGGCCGAATCCGACTCCGTAAAGCGCTATCAGTACGACAGCCACGCAATGACCGCCGGGCCGGGCGAAGAGATGGTCTCCTTGAAAGGGATCGATCAACATCACTGGACCCGCACCCTATTGATCGACCGCGCCGGCAAAAAACTTTATGTCAGCGTCGGCTCGGGTTCGAATTCCACCCCCGGCGAGGACCCCCGCCGCGCCGCCATCAACCGCTACAACCTGGATGGCAGCGGCCACGAGATCTTCGGGGCCGGACTGCGTAACCCGGTGGGCCTGCGCTGGTATCCCGGCACGGACACATTGTGGGCCTCCGTCCAGGAGCGCGACGACCTGGGTGACGACCTGGTGCCCGACTACTTCACCCACGTCCAGCAGGGCGGCTTCTACGGCTGGCCCTACGCCTACATCGGTCCCCACGAGGACCCCACCAACAAAGGCCTGGCCCCCGACCTGGTGAAAACATCCATCGTTCCCGACGTGCTGCTGGGCGCCCACGTGGCGGTGCTCGACTTCATCTTCTACACCGGTAGGCAGTTTCCCGCCGAATACCAGGGCGGCGCATTCCTGGCCTGGCATGGCTCCTGGAACCGCTCCAAGCGGGTCGGCCAGTCGATCGCCTTCGTCCCCTTCAAGAACGGCCGGCCCTCCGGTCCGCCGCGCGAAGTGGTGACCGGCTGGATGCTGGGTCCCGACCAGCACGAAGTGTGGGGCCGGCCGGTGGGCCTGCTGCAACTGCCGGATGGCAGCCTGCTGATCAGCGAGGATGGCAACAACCGCATCTGGCGCCTCAGCTACAAGGGTAAATAAACCAGTGACCCGGATCATTTTTCTGCTGCTATGGGCCTCGGCCGCCTGTGCCGCGGCCCCTTTTTCCCACCGCCTCCACCTGGGCCTGAAACTGGAGTGCCTCACCTGTCATCCCGCGGCGGCGCGCAGCACGCGCGCGGGCGACAACCTCCTGCCGACCCGCGAAGCGTGCCTGGATTGCCATGAGGACGCTGCCATTCCCCCGCCCCAGCCGGTGGGCATCGTCCAGTTCAGCCACGCGCTGCACCTGAAGATGGGCGACGTGGCGCCGTTCCTGGCGCAAGCTCTCGATCACCAGGATTATCTTCAGCCCGCCGGCAGCATCCGCGCCCACCTGAACACCCACAACCCCTGTGAGGCGTGCCACCGCGGAATGGAGGAATCCAACCAGGTGGGAGCCTCCAATATGCCCCAGATGGCCGATTGCCTGGTGTGCCACAGCCAGATCGACCCGCCCTTCAGTTGCGAGGACTGTCACGCCAAAGATGCCCCGCTCAAGCCCGCCAGCCACACCGAACATTTCCTCACCCTCCACAGCTCCGGCAAACTCCAGTTCGACAAGAGCACCTGCGCGGTTTGCCACGGGCGCACGTTTCAGTGCATGGGGTGTCACTGAAAGGTACACTTCCGCGCCGACGCGCGCGGGTGGCGGCGGTGAAAGCGCCGCCAGGCACCGAACACCTGCCGCGGCAATCGGGCGGCGACGCGCGGGGCGGAATCGCGCCGCTTGGCTGCGCGCCTGGGCCCACTTCGGGCGCAAAATGCCGCCCCCAGGGTCGCAGGGGCGTCAGCTTGTCCCATTGTGCCCCAGGCGGCACAGCCGACCAGGTCAATCCATCTCTGGTTAAAGAACGTATTGAATGGCAAGAGGATTGCTCAACTAACCCGCGAGGGAGAGGACGCCGCATGCCGCTCGTGAAGATCACCAAACCTGGATTGGCGGCCATTGCGCTGTCTGTGGCCCTCCTTTGGGGCTGCCTCTTCGGGCAGCGCGCCATGATGCAGACGGCACTGCGGGAGCGCGCCGAGGTGATTCGGCAATTGGTGCGCGAACGGCAGCAGACGCGGCCGGTGGCAGTCCCGTCGTTCCGCCTCCTCCCACGCCTCCGGCCCAATGCGGGCTGAGACCAAGGCGCCCTCCATCCCCCTCCATCCCGCCCCGTGTGGCGCAACGCCGCGGCCCTGGATATAGTGGGCTTGAGTGAAAACCGGCGGGCGACCCGTTAAAATCTCGGTCATTATTCCCGTGTACAACGAGTTCCGCACCTTTCCTAAGGTGCTGGAGCGCGTGCGCCGGGCGCCGCTGCCCGCGGGTTGCTCGATGGAACTGGTGGTCATCGACGACGGTTCCACGGATGGAACCGCCCAGTTGCTCGGCGAGCACGTCCGCGCGGGCGTGGTGGTGGGCCACTACTCACCCGAAAACCGCGGCAAAGGCGCCGCCATCCGCACCGGTATTTCGATGGCCTCGGGCGATATCGCGATCATTCAGGATGGCGACCTGGAATACGATCCCGCCGATTACCTCCGCATCCTGGAACCCATCGTCCGCGGCGAGGCCGAGGTGGTTTACGGCTCGCGCTTCCTCGGGCAGCCCACCGGCATGGCGCTCGCCAACCGTATCGCCAACTGGATTTTGACCGCCGCCGCCAACCTGCTCTACGGCGCCGGCATCTCCGATGAGGCCACCGCTTACAAGGCCTTCCGCATGTCCGCACTCGGGCGGCTGCGCCTGGAATGCCGGCGCTTCGAGTTCTGCCCCGAAGTGACGGCCAAGCTGTGCCGCCTGGGCTACCGCATCCACGAGGTCCCCATCAGCTACAACGCCCGCGGCATCGCCGAGGGTAAGAAAATCCGCGCCAGCGATGGCTTCCAGGCGC
>JASHSS010000861.1 GCA_030038565.1 Bryobacteraceae bacterium | reverse complement strand
GCTTGAGGATATTGGCGACTTCCTTGTTGGTCTTGCCTTCGGCCAGCAACTGGAGAATCTCCTTTTCCCGCGGCGTGAGCAGGTCGTAGCTGTCTTCGACCTCGCGCTTGGCCACCTGGCGCATGTAGTCTTCGAGCAACATGCGTCCGATGATGGGGCTGAAAAAGGATTTTCCCTCGGCCACCGCGCGCACCGCCCGGATCAGGTCGGCTTCGGCGGAATTCTTGAGCAAGTATCCCTTGGCGCCGGCTTTCAGGGCGCGCAGTACGTAGGACTCGTCGGAATGCATGCTGAGCACCACCACGGAGATGGAGGGATCGGCCGCGAGCATCTGGCGGGTGGCTTCGATTCCGTTCAGCAAGGGCATTCCGATATCCAGAACCGCCACGTTGGGGTGCAGCGAAGCGGCCAGATCGACCGCCTGCCGCCCGTCATCGGCCTCGCCGACCACCTGGAAGTCGGCCTGCTGCTCCAGTAACAGGCGCAACCCGCGGCGCATGACGGTGTGGTCGTCGGCCAGGAGAATGCGAATGCGTGCCAAGAGCCTTTATTATCCTCCAGTTAAGGGCCGGGACAAACGGGCCGCGCAGCGGCGTCATGGCGCTATTCGTACCGCAGAGCTTCGGTGGGGTTCAGATGCGCCGCGCGGTTGGCCGGGAGAATCCCGAACACCAGGCCCACCAGGCAGGAAACTCCGAAGGCCACCACGATGGCGACGGGCGAAATGGGAATGCGGATGTCCGCGAAGACCTGCACGCTGAGGGGAATGGCCACTCCTACCAGAATTCCCAGCAGGCCGCCGGAGAGCGAGACCATCATGGCCTCGGTCAGGAACTGCGTCAAAATCTCGCGCGCCGATGCGCCCACCGCCAGTCGCAGGCCGATTTCGCGGGTCCGCTCCGTCACCGTCACCAGCATGATGTTCATGATGCCGATTCCGGAAATCACCAGGGTGATGGCGGAAACCAGCACCAGCACCAGCGACAAAATCAGCGAAATGTTCTTGGCCGCGTTCAGAATAGAAGTCAGGGTATCCACGCGATAGGTGGCGCCCGAGCGGTGCCGCCCGGAAATGATATCCTGAACGCGCGCCGCCACGCGGTCCACTTCTTCGGGAGCGCGCACCTGGACGTACAGCGGGTCGATGCGCTCCACGGGGGTGAAGTAGCGTAGCACGGGGATGGGAATCAGGACCGTATCGCGCTCCACCTCGGATTGGCCGAAGGTCTCGACCTTCTCGTGAAAGGTGCCGATCACCGGGAATTCCAGGCCGTACAGCCGGATCACCCGGCCGAGGGCGGCGTTGGGCGTGCCGAACATGCGCGCGGCCAGTTGGTCGGTGAGCAGCGCGACCTTATCGCGCATTCGCAAATCGCCCTGGTCCAGAAAGCGGCCTGAGCTGATGACGATATTGCGCACCGCCTGGTAGTACTCGTCGGTGCCGATGATCTTGACATCCTGCAACTTGCCGCCGATCAGGATGCGGTCGAAGTTCGACATCACACCGGTCGCCGCCACGATATCCGGCTGCAACTCCTGGCGGATGGTGTCCACGTCGGCCATTTTGATGAAATCGGCATCGGCGGCGGCGGTGGTCCCGGCCGAAACGTAGTAGGCGAAGATCATGTTGGAGCCGATGCCTTCCACCTGTTCCAGGATGTAATCGCGGCTGGTCAGGGAGATGGTGACTACCAGGATTACGGACGCCGTGCCAATCACCATGCCCAAGCCGGTGAGGATCGAACGGACCGGATTGGAGCGCAGCGCCTGGGCGCTGAAACGCAGGGATTCGGCCAGCAACATGGGGCGGGGCTAAACGCCCTCAACCTGCCGCAAGAGCTTGGCCGCTTCGGAGCGGGGAGGATCGTCGGGGGTCAGCGGGAGACTCATGTAGCGCCTCAGGATTTGACGCGCAACCTCTAGATTACGCGAGTACTTAACATACATCTCGGCCCTTGCGAACAGGACCCGTGGGCTACCCGGAGCGATGCTTTCGGCGTTGGTAAAACTGGTCTCGGCCTCCTGGAAACGTCCCTGTCGGGCGAGGAACCGGGCCAACTCCAGGCGCAACCCGATGCGTGGCGGAGCCAACTTGATGGCCCGGCGCAGGTGCTCCTCCACGGCGCCATACTGTTTACGCTTCTCCGCCAGTTTCGATTGCGCCCACTGGGCTTCGGCGGCATCCACGGCGGCGATTCGCGTCACGGCCCGTTCCGCCTTGTCGATGCCCCCGCCCAGAAAGCCGGGGGCGTCCAGGTAATATTCGAACAGATCGGAAAGGGCCTCCAGGTTGTGCGGGTCCAATTGTGCGGCCAGCTCAAAATTCTGCCGCGCATGGGAGGCATATCCGATAGCGGTGAACGGGCTGGAAGTCTCCGCCCGACGCCCGTAGGCCCGGGCCAGCCACAATGTAGTGGCGGAATTGCGCGGGTCGTTCTTCCGGGCGGTTTCCAGGGCCTCCACGGCTTTTTTGTAGTCGCCGCGCATGTAGTAGTTCAAGCCGCTGAGCTGGAACACCGCGGGAGTTTTGTCCTGGATCGAATCTAAAACTTTAAGTGATTCCTCGAAGTTAGCGCAATTATAGTATTTATGTGCCGTTGCAAGATCCGCGCTGCCGGCCCGCAAAAGACTCCCGCCGAGCCATGCGGCAAGGGCCGTAGCCACCCAATACACCTGTCCGATGTGCCTCATCTCACGCTATAAGTAGGTAGATGATTCCACAGAGCGGGACGTTTCACCGGAAACTGCGTGGAAATCTCATTGCGCGGGCGCATAATAGCCCAGCCGCCAGTGGGCTTTGAGCGGCGGCAACCCCCGGGGAGGTGCGATGCGGACGGACACCTGCCGGTACTTGCCGTCACGCGCCGAATTCTTGGGCGAATAGCCCAGCACGTAGCGGTTGCGCAGCTCGATGCCGATGTTTTTGGCGATATCGGGCAATTCCACCGGGTTGGCTTCGAACAACCTTCCGCCGGTCTCTTCGGAAATCTTGGATAACAGAGCGGGACCGCCCATTTCCTCGGGGGTGGAACCGCCGCCGAACACGCCGATCGAGTAGATCAGGACATCGCTCTCGCGCACCACGTTGTTGACTTCGGTGACGGTGTAGCGGCTGTGATTGTCGCCTCCATCGGAGATGATCAGGAGGGCCTTCTTGTTCATCCTGGACTTTTTCATCTCGTGCAGGGCCAGGTAGATGGCGTCGAGCAGGGCGGTCGAGCCGCGCGAGCGGGAAAACGTGAGCTGCTCCTGAATTTGCCCGGTGTCCCGAGTCAGCGGGACCTCCAGGCGGGGAGAGTTGTCGAACTCCACCAGAAAATACTCGTCGTTCGGGTCGGCGAATTTGAAGAACTCGCTGGCGGCCATGCGCGAGCGTTGCAGCTTGTCGCCCATGCTGCCGCTGGTATCGAAGACGAGGCCCACGGCGATGGGTTCATCCTCGCTCGAAAACGAGACGATTTTCTGCTCGACCTTATCCTCGTAGACGCGGAAATTCTCCTTGTCGAGGCCGGTGACCGGCCGGTTGAGCGGGTCGTTGACGCTCACGGGCACCAGCACCAGGACGGTATCTACGCGCAGATCGGGCTTGGGGAATGAGTCCGTTTTGGCCGCCGGTGCGGGACGCACTTCGAGATTAGCCTGTCCCCAGAGCCAGCCGGCACAGGCCACTGCCAACGCCCAGCGTGAAATCAGGCGCATCATCCCGGCACCTCAGCCGCTATTGTACCGGGAAAAACGGCCAGCGGGCGGTGGGGAATCACTCCGTGCTGCCGCCATCCAGGGTGCGCCGTCCATACCACCAAACCGTGGCGGCCCAGATCGCGGCGCAGGGAATCAGCAGCCAGGGGCCCTTAAAAAAGACCGCCGCGCCGGCCACGGCCATCATGATTGCCTGGTATAGGCCGTAGGTAATGGAAGAGCCGTTGGTGAAGCGCCAGCGGATCTGCGGGGTGGGGCGATCGACGCTGGGAGCGTGGCCGATGGCCAGCACGATGAGGGCGGCGGCCAATCCGGCGAGTGGGGCGCCGGGCAGCGTCAGAACGACGGCGACGGCGAGGAAGGCGGCATCCTTGGCGGCCAGAAGCTGCCAGCCAGCCAGCGGCAGGAGCCGGTAGCGCGAAAGACCGCCCGCGCCATCCAGGCCGAAGAGGCTCAGGGTGTAGGTGGAGAGGGCCAGCACGATCAGCAGGGTGATGGCGAGAAAGGCTTCCGCGGGAAGAGGCGGGCCGAGCAGACGGTAGAGCGCCAGCGAGAGCGCCAGCAGCAGGGCGCAGTAGAAATCCAGGGTGGCGAGAATCTCGCGCAGGTTTTTGCGGATGAGCTGATCGAGCCGGCCGGGGAAATGCGGAACGCGCCGCCAGGCCCACAAGGCGCCGCCAAAACCGCGCGGCAGCGTCACCGATGAGAGCGCGAACCCGGCGGCGAACAGGCCGGCGGCCAGCGCCACTACACCGGCGGAGACGCGCCCGCGGAGGGACCAGACGGCCAGCGCGGCTACCAGCCAGGCGATCGGATTGATCCACGGGCTGACGGCCCGCAGCAGCCAGCGCTGGCGGCGCGAAAGCGGCCACACGGCCAGCCGCGAGGGCGGGATCTTGCGCAGCGGATCCGCGCTCATGGGCACCAGCATCACCAGGCCGACAATCAAATAGATGAACACGCCGGCCTTCTGCAGCAGCAACACCGTGACCCACAGCAGGTTGTTGGCGCCCAGCGAGCCGAACGAACGCCAGTCGCGACGGAAGGCCCTGGCGAGGGCCTTCAGGATCGCGGCGAGCCGAGCCATTCCAGTTCCTCTACGGCGGGCGCTTCCACGAGTTCGAAATAGTGCTGTTCGAGCGCCTGGGGCAGGTCGGCGGCCGGCGAATCCCAAACGATGCGGCCCTGGCGGATCATGACCAGTTGGGTGGCCAGCTGTTCGGCGATGGGCAGAACGTGGGAGGTGAGAAAGACGGTGATGCCGCGGCGGGCAGCCGCCTCCAACAGGTCGCGCATGATTCTGGAGGTCACCGGGTCGATGGCTTCGAACGGCTCATCCAGGAACAGCACGCGCGGATTGGGCAGCAGGGCCATGGCAAAGGCGGTTTTTTTGCGCATGCCGTGGGAGCAGGCGGCGGCGAAGGTGCGGCGGCCGTGTTCCAGGCTGAGGACGTGGAGCAATTGCGCAGTGCGGGCGCGGGTCTCGGCGCGCGCCAGGCCGTAGACATCGCCAGTGAGCAGGAGGTGCTCTTCCACGGTGAGATCGTCGAATAGACCCAGGTCCTCGGGCAGCACGCCGATCAGGCGCTTGAGTTCGGCCGCGCTGCGCCGCACATCGAGGCCGCACACCTCGGCTTCGCCGGAAGAGGGCGCCAGCAGGCCGGTGAGCATCTTCACGGTGGTGGACTTGCCTGCGCCGTTGGGTCCGAGAAACGAGCAGATGGCGCCCTCGGAGACTTCCAGGTTAAGGCTATCGACGGCCGTAAAATCCCCGAAGCGGCGCGTGAGGTTGCGGCACGAGATCATTTTTCTATTGTGACGTAGTTGCCGCGCTTTTGACCGAGTTGCGCGCCTAGTGGCCCGGGCATCCGGTGGTTTCGGAGGTGTAGGCGATGGCTGCGATCTTCCAGCCGTCGGCAGTTTTGAACAGGCTGACGGAATCAACGCCGCAGTGATTGAATTTGCCGTCGCGGAGGAACTCGTATTCGCCCCAGACCTGAGCCATGCGGCCGCGAATGAGAACCTGCGGTCTGGCGGTGAAGCGCTCCACCAGGTCACCGGTCGCGCGACCGATGTTGGCGGCGAAATCCGCGGCCGCGCTCGAAGAGGCGGGGCCCTCGTCGCGGATGGCGTACAGGCGGGAATCCGGCAACATGGTGGAGCGGATCATGTCGGCATCGTGGGCCTTCATTCCATCGAAGACCTTTTGCACGATGGCGACGGCCTCTTTCTCATCGGCGGATTGGGCGGAGAGGAAGAGGGCGAAGAGGAGAAGCGGGGCGATCAGGCGCATGGGTCTATTATGCACTGGGGGCTTGGTTTAGAAGAAGTTCGCGCGAAGACCGATCCAGCCGCATTGACCCCGGCCGTAAGAGCGGGGTATGGGAATTTACGGGGTGGTGGCGAAATCGGCCAACCCGAGAACCCGCGAAATCAGCCGAGAGATGCGGTGGCTTTTGGCGGCCCGGGAATTCCGTTGGTGGCGGTGGCGCTGGAGGCCGGCTACCTTATCGCTCGGCGGGCGGTGCTGATAGATCCGTTGGTTTGCGGTGCTCGTGACGGGTTAGTTCTTGAGCTTTTCTGTCCAGTTCGAAATCACGTTAATCCTGGAAGAATTCGAGAACTCCTGGGGCAAGTTGAGCAGGAAGTGCTGCCCGTCGCTGGAAACGTCGAACCAGTTCCACTGCTGCGGAATCGGACGGGTCTGGAAGAGGGTCTCCGGGGGATCGAATTCCAGGGCGGCGTCGGCGGCGCGAATCGGTACGGACATCATCCGTCCAGAAGCTGTAAGGTAAAAAAGCTCGGTCCCGTCGCCGCGCCAGCGAGGCATGCCCCCGCCGCCCTGGGAGAGCTGATAGCGCTTCTGGGTATTGGATGAAAGGCCTTCGAAAGACTGCACGTACACCTCGACGCGCCCGGTTTCATCGGATTGGTAAGCGAGCCATTTTCCGTTGGGGGAAAGGGCTCCGAAGTGTTCCTGGGCGACGGTCGCCACCACCGGTCCGGCGCGGTGTTCGGCGAAGGAATAAGCCCAGATGTCGTTTCCCGTGCCCTGCGCCACCGAATCGAAAAACAGCCAGCGGCCGTCGCGGCTCCAATCGGTCGGGCTTTTTTTAAAGTTATTCTTGAGCAATAGTTCAGGCCGCCCTCCATCGACAGGCTTTATGAACAGGTCGTAGTAAACCTCGGAATCCTGTTGCACGGCCTGATTCAAGAGCGGAGCCTCGGAAAAAACCACCCGCTGGCCATCCGGACTCCAGACTGGGTCGACCTCGTGCACCGAGGGGGTCTCGGTGAACGCAGAAACCGTGCCGTCGTTCTGGACGAACATCAGGTCGGCCGGTTGGCTACCGGCGTTGGCCGCTTTGCGAGCGACCACCGCCCGGCGGCCATCCGGGGAGATTCGGGGCGGTCCCCACTCGGCTGGATCGGGAACCGTGGCGGTGTACCTGCCGGAGCGGTCGATCCACACCATCTGGCGGGTCGGGACGCCCATCTCCTGATACACCAGGATAGAGGCGTTGGCGACCGAAATCGGCGCCAGGGACAGGCTGGCTATCGAGCCGACATTCTCGACCAGGGTCATGGGATCGCCTTCGAGGGTCAGCCTGGCGGCGTTGAAGGACTGGCCCATGAGGCTCCGATCGCGCATGTACAACAGGTATCCGTGCTTGCGCCCATCGGCGTCGGGCAGGCCGGCATAAAGGCCGTTGGTGGCCGTGGCGGCAATGCGCGAGTACTCCTTGGAGTCGAGCGAGCCGCTGTAGATTCCGCTGGAGTCCTGGGAGTTAGTGAGGACGAAGAAGAGGAAGTGTTTGGCATCGGGAAGGAATTGCGGCCACAGAAACGAGAACTCGGATTTTTCGGGCTTGGGTTTGAGCACCTGGGTGGGCCGTCCGCCCATCGAAGGGACTTTGAACAGACCGTCCGCCAGGTTGGGCGCGAACAGGATCGTGCCGTCGTTATTCCAGGAGCCGCCGCCCGGATTGGAACCCGAATCGCAAATCTTCTGCACGTTCCACTTGTCGATCTGCACCTTTTTCAGGTCGCGGCCCGCAAAGAAGGCAATGTACTGGCTATCGGGGGACCAGAACGGCGCGCTGGCGCCCTCGGTTCCAGGAACGGGAATGGGGCGGAGGGCATCGAGGGGACGCAGCCACAGCATTCTCTGGCCATCGGAACCCACGGCGGACAATGTCAGGTACCGGCCGTCCGGCGAGATCACGGGATTGGCGGGATAGGTGGTGTTCTCGGGCGGGTTGATGGTGAAGCGGAGCACGGGTTGGAGCGGCCGGCGGTGGAACAGCAGGGCCGCCGCGACTGCGCCGGCAGCCAGCAACAACACGGCGGCAAGCAAGGCCCAGAAGCGGATGCCCAAACGGAAACCGGCCTTCTGCCGCGCCCCGATGAGGTAGTCGGACCGCACCTGGAACCGGCGCGGCACGGAATCGGGTCGAGGAGGTTCTGGTCTTAAGGTGGGACTGGTTTCCGCCCGTGGTGCGAATGGCTCCGAAGGGGAAGCCTGAACTTCGCGGGGATGCGGACGGAGCAACCCGCGGCCAGCGAATTTCAACTCGATTACGGCATTCTGAACGCGCTGGCGGCGAATCTTGGGGTCCTTTTCCAGACATCCAGCGATGACCCCTTCCATGAGAATCGAGACCGACGATGGCTGCACGAGGGCGGCAGGCGGCTCTTCCAGGATGGCGCGGTCCAGTTCCGCGCCTTCGCCGGGGAATGCGCGCCGCCCCCCCGCCAGTGCATACAAGAGCGCCCCGAAGGCGAAGATATCGCTGCGCCAGTCGGGCTTCTCGCCGCGGACCTGCTCGGGTGAGCGGTAAGCCGCGGCGCGTTCGTCGGGAACGGCCGGCGGCGCCAGGATATGCACTCCCGAGTTGTCGATCGCCACGGTGAAAGGCGAGAGGCTGCCGTGCACCATGCCGCGAGCGTGGGCGCGGTTCAAAATACCGCCGATTTCGATCCCCAGTTGCAAGGCTTCGGCCGGGGTGATGGAACCGGAGGCAATGCGGGCGGCGAGCAACTCGCCTTCCACCGGCTCTTTGGTCAAATAATCCAGTTGGGGTTCGCCGACTTCGGTCACGTGTCCGAGTGCTCCAGACGCCTCACGTGCGAGATGCGCGACGGCTGTCGTGCACCAGTCAATTCTACTCTTCCGAAGGTGGATACACAACCAAGGGGAGTTGCCAAGGTTGCCAAGCGGGAGTTGCCAATTGCGCGCGCGACCGGCTGGCGATGTGGTATTTTGGCTCCAAACCACAAGGACACCGCAATCAGGCGAAGTTCAACGGAGAGGTGGCTGAGTGGTCGAAAGCAGCGGTTTGCTGAACCGATCAGCCCACTTGAAGGCAAGTGCAAGAAGACAACGTCAAACCTCTTGCCAGCCAACACTTGCCAAGGATTTTGAGCTCACCTGATTTCACGCGATCTCATCGTTTTTGACGCCTCTGTAGGGGCGCTGACACCCTCCCTTTCCACGCCCTTTCGAAAGAGACTGTCAGTAGCTCAGCGAATAAAAGGCGAATATCGGGGTTATAATCGTGACGATGGCGCGATGCCGCGTGAGCTTCACCGATGGCGAGAAAACGGAGCACTCCGTCGAAGTCGAAGCCGATTCCCTCTATGAAGCTGTGGCGCTCGCGGTTGCCGAATTTCGCGAAGATCCGCTCATTTCTGTCTACCCTTCCGCGATGACGGAGTTGATCGTCGCGGTCCTGCGCAATCCCACCGAGCACCGCATTCGCCTCAGCCAGGTATCGAAATGGGCCGAGCACACGACCAAGGACGGCCCGACCGGAATCACGAAGCGCCAGCGGGTGCGGACGCTGCTTGGCGAGAACGCGTGAACATCGGCGGCGAATGTTAGGAGTCCTCCGTCCTCCCAGTCTTCTTCGAACTGATGCTCTTCGGTGACAGCGTTAGCGTCTCGGGGAAAGGATGAATGCGCTGAGACGGAAAGCCCGAAATCTGGCTTTCAGTTAATTCCGTTTGCCTCGGTATTGGTTCGGCATGGGGAGTTCAGCTGCCGGCACCGCCGAAATCGGCAGGGACAATCGATTCGCCCGGCGACCCACGGCTCGGGCGAACCCGCCGCCCGGCCGGGCGCCCCGCCGGCGTGGGCGCCAGAGCGGCGGGCGACGGAGACGTCACAGGAAAATCGAGAGCCTTGGTGTTTAAGGTCCCTGCCTCCGCGTATCTGCCTTCGTCGCGGTAGACCGAGGCCAAGCGCTGCATAGTGCCGTTCCAGCTTCATAGATTTGCGCGATGCCCGGATGTCGCAGCCGGCACAACTGGAAATTGTTCTGGAAACGCCGGAGCAGTTCGGGATCTCATCGTTTGCTGAAGGCCGCCTTAAGCTTGCTCGGACGCTTCGAGCGGAAGGTGCAGGCTGGCAGGCGGCAGCACGGGTGAGTAGCCTTCGAGAAAGATGCCTACGGCCGGCCTGTCGTTCAAAAAGTTAGTTACCTGCAGTTGATTTCCCTGGAAGTTCAGTCCGAGCGTACGCGCGAGGTTCCTCTCGTTATTGTCCCAAACATCGAGCGTTGCTGTGCCGTCTCCACGGTCTGAATATCCGATTGCCAAAATCTGGTGCTGTTCGATGGGGTTCGGGGTGTCGCTGAAGATTACGCCGATCGGCCAGGCCGCTCCGGTGTTCAATTTGGCCTTTATCTGGGTCCACTGGGTCTTTGTGTCGTTAAGACCCCCCAGAGGTCCTCCCCAGTTGAAAATATCGTTCTTGCCTACAAGGCCCGCCACGATGGCTACAGCCGCGACCGCCTCCGCCCCTCCGGCAGCGACTCCCACGACTGGTCCGACAACAGGAACCGAGCTCACCGGCCCGGCCGCGGCCGCGACTGCGGCTTCCGCGGCGGCGAGCAATGCCGCGGTCGCAATTGGCCCCGCGTCCGGCATCACGTAATAATTCATGAGCCAAGTGAGAAACGTTAGGCCGTTCGCGTCCAGGCTGTCCAAAAGACGCTGGAAAATATAGTCGCTGAGCGGGCCTGTTGCTGGGGGTGTGGTTCCCAACCGTTCATCAACAGGCCAATTGGCCAAGTAGAAATCGTTGCCGGCGAACGCCATCCCGCCGCATCGCCCGAAGCCCCCTGCACCTACTTGCCCGACGATCGCATCAACGAGCTTGCTCGCCAAACCTCCGGTGAGGAAATCTGTCACCTTGCCAATCACTATGTCCGCAATTGTCCCTGGGATGGAGACTGGCCCGAAGCTGTACCCATTCACGCTTCCCGTCACGATCTCGACCAATCCGCCGATGACCGCGTCCGAGAACGTTTGGTAGTGTTGCTGGAATTGGGCCGCATTTTCGGCGGTGATCGGGAAGCTGTTGCCGAATCGGAATGCGTCAGTCTGAGGCTTAAACGGCCCCATGGCTACCCGCAGCGCGTTCACCGAGTTTGGCGACGAAGGAGGGAAGAGTTGGAACAGTTGCTTTACGCTGACACCGTTCTGTACATTCGGTATAACCGGTGCCTGGCGAGCGATGGCTTCACTCATTTCCCTCATAGCATCCTCCGAGTCACCTTAGAGCTTCTATTGAAGAGCTACCAGAACAGGAATCAGCGCCGCCCCCGATCGCAGTGGCCGTAGCGCCTTCCCGATTACCGCTCCGAACGCTTGCAGCGGGTCGGCTGCCCTCATGGCATGGCCGCGCGTGGGCGACGTCGTCAGGAGGTCGCCAACTTCAATCGGCGCAAACTGCGCGTCGACTTTACAGTAGGCTTTCCCAGTCAAGGCCACGGGAATCCGATTGCTGCCGGCCCCTCCCCGGTCCAGCACGATTGCCGGTTTGTATTCGCCGGCGCCGGAGACAATACCGATTACTTTCCTGTCGTACGCGCGATGGCTCGCCCGCAGTGCACCGTCCGCGTTGATCACGACCACCGTCCCCGGTTCGAGTTCCTGTGCCTCTGCCACGTCAAACTGCTCGGCACAGTCCGCCCCTGGCAACAGGATGTCTTGGTTCACTGTAAGGGTGCCGGTTACCAGCACATTCCCTTCAAATTGGCCCGCGTTCCCGCTGCTGAACCCCCAGACGCCCGGGCCGCCCGCGTTGTTCTGTCCTGCAACTCCGGCATGCCCGGGCGCCCAACTGTCTCCCTCCACCCCGTTGAAATTGGCGCTGGAACCGTAAACGCCATTGCCAGTTGCCGAGTCCCCCCAAACGGCTCCTACGGTTGCACCCGCTGGAGTATGTCCGCTTCCGGCAGCCGGCGGTATTGTTGCTCCCGGTTTGCCCCCGGCCGGCAGAGTAAGACTTTCAGGGGTCGCACCATTTTGCCCGACTAACCCCGACCCCGCGTCCACCACTCCGTATACGCCGGCCCGGAGATGCGCTTTCGGAGGGCTTGTCGGCGATTCTGTACCCAATACTGGCGCACTGGCGGCAAATCCTACGACTCCTGAACCGCCAGCCGTCAGGCTAATGCCCTCAACTCCGTAACCGGCTCCGTCATCATTCCCGTTCAGATGTGCCATATTCCACCCTCTTTAGACAGGTTCCAATTCAGCCCAAAAATCACCTGAGTGCCCCCTCCAGACCATTAGGCGAAAAACAGCGGCGAAAGTTCTAATGGGAGTTGCGAAATTCGGCGAGGCGTTGCCCGGCTTCCTCGATCGCGCGGGCGCTGGAGGCGGGAATCGCGGCCTTCGAAGCCAGCATTCCCCGGTAACCGGCAGTAAGAAGCGGTTCCGCGTCGGAGTAACTACGCCGGGCTGCGAGCGCCGCGCCCAGCAGGCTTTGGCATTGGTAGCGCCGCCAGTTGATGGGGTCGATGTTCTCGAACCCGGCGAGGGCCTCGCGAAGCAGGGGTTCGGCGGCGCTGTAGCGGCGTTTGTAAATCCACAATTCGGCGAGGTTGATCATGTTGGCGAGCGTCTTCGGATGACTTCCTCCCAGTGCTCGCCGCCGCCCGTCGAGGGCGTTTGTCAGCAGCGGCTCCGCCTGCCCGTACTTGCCCTGGTCCTCATCGATGAGCGCGAGATCGCTCATGCTGGCGAGCGTATCGGGATTGGCTGGACCGAGGATCTTGCGGCGGCCCTCGATCACCTGGGCGCTCAGAGCTTCGGCTTCCGCATATCTGCGTTCTCCGCGGTAAATGAGCGCAAGGTCGCCCACAGCGTTGAGCGTCACCGGATTCTGCTCGCCAAGCTGAGAACGCCACGCCGCCACGGCTTTCAGACTCCACTCCTCGGCTTGCCGGTACCTGCCTTCTTCCCGGTAGGTCCGCGCCAGGTCGTTCATGCTCTCGATTTGCCCGGCACTCCCCATGCTCCCCGCCAGAACTCGAGAGCCTTGGTGTTCAGAGCCTCCGCCTCCGCATATCTGCCTTCTTCGCGGTAGAGCGAGGCCAGGCGGTGCACGCTGCCGCGCAGGTAAGGCAAGTCCCGGCCGGAAATGAGGCGTTGCGCTTCCATGCTCTTGAGAGTGAGGTTCTCCGCCTGCCGGTATCTGCCTTGCTCCTGGTAAAGCCACGCCAGGACCACCATGCTGTCCAGCGTGCGGTCGTGCTGCGGGCCGAGCTGGCGCCGCTGCACCTCCAAGGCCTTCTCCAACGCCTGCGCACCCTCCGCAAATTTGCCCTCGCGGCCGTAGTTCACCGCCAGCATGCTCAGCGAGTCTGCGGTTTCCAGGTTGTCCTCGCCAAGCAGTCGCCGGCGATCCTCTACAACCTGCGTCAACAGCGCTTCGGCGTCCGCATATTTTCCTCGCGTGGAGAGGATTTCGCCTTCGGTTTCCAGGCCCGCAAGGGTTTGGGGGGCGGTCTCCCCGTAAACGCCGCGGGCGCCTTCTACATACTCCTGGACGATCGGCCAAGCCTCCGCGAGCGTCCCCTGCCGTTCGTGCAGCAGAGCCAATTGCTGCATGGTATATAGCGTCTCGGGATGGCGCGAGCCGAGAACGCGCCGCTGCCCCGCGAGAGTGTTTTGGAACAGAGTTTCGGCCGCGGCGGAGTGCCCCTGTTGGCCGTAAGCAATCGCCAGGGTGCGGGCGCTGGTGAGGGTGCTGCGATCGTCGGGACCCAGCACTCGGCGGCGCAGGTCAAGCGCGCGCTCGCATTGTTTTTGCGCCTCGAAAAACAGGCCCAGGTCGAGATAAGCTTCGCCGATAGTCTCGCGGATAGAGGCCTCCACCAGAGGCTGGGAGGCGAACCGCGCGCCGATTCCGTCGGCTGCGCGATTCAGCGCGGTTCTGACTTTCAGATCGGGATCGGCACGGGCGCCGGAGGATGACTGAGCCAGTGAGCCGGCCTGCGCCAGCAAATCCTCCTGGAGGAACTCGCTCACCGCCTCGGCCGTCTGCTCCGCGCGGCGGGCTCGGGCTGCCTCCCACGTGCTCGCGACAATGCCGCCAACCAGCGCCAGCAATACCGCCGCGGCGCCCACCACCAGTCCTTTATGGCGGCGGGCGAATTTGCGCACCTGGTACACCGTGCTCGGGCGGCAGGCGGCAATCGGCTCATCGTGCAGGTGTCGCTCAATGTCGGCCGCCAGTTCCGCGGCGGACGAATAACGCCGCGTTTTATCTTTCTCGAGGGCCTTACCGGCAATGATTTCGATGTCTCCGCGATAAACACGGCTGACGGAAGACAGGGGCGCCGGTTCCTCTTCGCGTATGGTGTGAAGAGTTGCGGCGAGCTGAGGGCTGGCCTGGTAGGGCAGCCGCCCTACCAGGATCTCGTAGAGGATCACCCCGAGAGAGTAGACGTCACTCCGCGTATCGATTTCGAGCGGGTCCGTCAGAGTCTGCTCGGGGCTCATGTAATCCAGAGTTCCCATCAGTCGCCCGAAATCGGTCTGCTGTGTAACTTGCGTCCCGCTGTCGGTAAGCCGGGCTACGCCGAAATCCAGAATCTTAGGCTGCCCGGTTTGATCTACGAGAATGTTGGCGGGCTTCAGATCGCGATGGATGATGCCGCGCTGGTGCGCATGGTGTACGGCCTGGCAGACCTTGGCCATGATTTCCAGCCTCTGGCGGAGACTCAGCGAGTGCGTCTCGGCGTACCGCGTGAGGGGATCCCCACGGATGAACTCCATGGCGAAATAGGGCTGCGGCCCGAAACCGCTATCCGCTGTTCCGGCTTCATAGATTTGCGCGATGCCGGGATGTTGCAGCCGTCCCAGAGCCTGGAACTCCGTCTCGAAACGCCGGAAGAGGTCGGGACTGGAGAAGCCGCACTTGACCACTTTGAGCGCGACGGTGCGGCGCGGCTGGTCCTGCTCGGCTTCATACACGGCTCCCATGCCGCCTTCGTCGACTAAGCGCGCAATTCGGTAGCGGCCGATCCGTGTGGGAGTTGCGCCAGCCTGCGAATCCACGGCACGCCCCCATAGCTCTTCCAGTTCTTCCCGCCGCGCGGGGCTCTCCAGGTCGGTTCCGGCGAAAGCAACCAGCGACTCCACTTCCTCACGCAGAGAGGTGTCCGCACCGCAGGCATTGGCGAGGAAAGCCGCGCGGCCCTCGGGCTCCTTCCCCAGGGCCGCATGAAACAAAGGCTCAATCGCCGCCCAACGCTGCGCGTCCATCGAGATCCCCCCGGCTCATTTCGCGAACCAGCCAGGCCTTGGCGAGGCTCCAATCCAGGTTGACCGTCTGCTCCGAAACGCCCAGAACGGCCGCCATCTCGCTGGTGGTAAGTCCGCCGAAGTACCGCATCTCCACCACCTTGGCCTTTCGCCGGTCGAACTGTTCGAGCGCCTCGAGAGCGTCATCCAGGCGCGCTAGGTCGCGATCCGGCTCCTCGGCCACGAGCAGCGCTTCGTCCAATTGGACGCATTGCGTGTCGCCGCCCCGCTTTGCGCTCGATCGGGCGCGCGCGTGCTCCACCAGGATTCGGCGCATGATGGTAGCACCGACAGCGAAGAAATGAGACCGGTCCTGCCAGCGCATGCGGTCGAGGTCCACCAGTCGCAGGTAGGCTTCGTGGACCAGTTCGGTGGCCTGGATGTTACGGCCCTGCCGTTCCGCAGCAAGACAGGCCTGCGCGATCCGGCGCAGCTCAGGATATGCCAGCTCGAACAAGCGAGCGAGTGCGCCTTGGTTGCCCCCACTCCAGGCGAGCAGGTATTCCGTGATCTGCCGCGGAGAAGCCTGGCTCACAAAAACCTTCTGGCAGAACATCATAGCATTCGCTGTGGTAGGACTAGAGCCTTCTCGCCGCGGTGTTCCAGGGAAGATTAGCGTAAGTTCGAATCGGCGCCGGCGCAAACCGCTGCGCTGGAGGAGTGCTTGCCCGCCGGCCCGGTTTCGACTGTCGCCGCAGAGCTATATACGAACCGTCGCGACGCCAACACCCTCGGGTGCTGGGCATGCCGGCACCGACCGCAGGAACCGGGTAATCATGCTCCGGAATCGTTCCACTTCAATCGCCCCGGTGTTCACGACGTGTGCCAGCCACCTGAGAATCGGGGAAATCGCATGCAGCGGAGCGGCGTCGGAGGTAGACGAGGCCATCCGTCAGGCGGCAGTGGATGCGCTGCTGAAGAAGTAAGAACTGTACCAGGATTCCGTGCGTGCGCGGCCGCGGGCCGATCGCGCCCCCGTCAACGCGGGTGCCCAAGTCCGTCAGCCGTGCCGGCGGGTCAGGTAGTTCACCCGCGGCGGAACTTGGGCCGTAAAATAACTTAGAAGATGGGGAGGCCTGTCATGAGCGATCTATGGCGGGATATCCGAGTCGCGTCGCGCGGTTTGGCAAGGCCGCCTGGATTTGTTCTCGCGACAGCTCTGACATTGGGCCTCGGAGTTGGCGCCAACACCGCGGTATTCAGCTTCGTCAACGCCCTCATGCTGAGGCCGTTTCCTTTCCCTGAACCTGACCGTCTGGCGGCGATCGAGGAGGAAAGGCAGCAGGCCGTTCCGTCCTTGCTGGCTGCGCCGGGCGATTATACCGAATGGAGTGCCGGCAACTCAGCCTTCGAACAGCTTGCCGCTTATCAATATCGCGACTGCAATGTCGGGGCGCCCGCCACAGGCGCGGGCGAAGGCGAACATGCGAGTACGTGCGACTGGGTACGGTGTCGCTATTGGCTGGGCTGGAGCTGCACAGCGGGGGAGTGATTGAAACCGTCAGCGACACCCACAACAGCACCGACTTCATCGCCTTCCTACGGTAGTTGGACAGCGCCTACCCGGGGCACCACCAAATACGATTGATGGGGACAATCACTCCGCCCACATCTCCAAGGCAACGCGAGGCTACCTGCAAACGATGCCGCAACGTTTCGTCTTCGTGTTCACCCCGAAGCACGGCTCGTGGTTAAATCTGATCGAGAATCAATTCACTCAAGATGGCGCGGACGATGCTGCGAGGAATCCGCGTGACCAGGAAGCGGGAACTCATCGATCGAATTCACCAATACTTCGAGGAGATCAACGCCGCGCCTGTGGTGTTTCGCTGGAAGTACAAAATGCACGAGACCATCATAGTGTAGATATTAAAAGAACGCTAATCTAGTTCGCAAAGAGTCCTTGAAATTCCGGACTCCCGATAAAGCCCTGATTCGGCGTACCAGGTCCCAGGATCTGGATGCGGGTCGGATATCCGGCCGCTCCTTGGAACAGAAGGCCCGGGCCTGCCGAGTTGGCAACACCGATCCAAAAAGCGAGACCGCTCGGATCGGGATCACGGCTCAGCGTCACGTAGTAGATCATTTGCACGTACAAGGCATTCGTGTGGTCCGTATGGAATGTGCCGGTGCTTTGGAATTCGTTGTTGGGCGTGCTCATTGGAGTGATGTTTCCGGGATACCCGATGATGGTCTCGAAGCACTGGCTCAGGCTCGTGGCGTAGCACGAGGCATCCGCCGAACCTGGAGCGCGGCTGAGAAGGTTCTGGTACAGGTTGGCGGCGGTGAAACTGGACCCGGCCAGAACGGTGAACAATCCGCCCACCGTCTGTGTGTTGGCACGGATGCTTGCCACGCCGGCGGTGTACTGTGCGAAGGTGGGTGGAGCACCAGTAGCGGCTTGATAGGCCGCCATCACAGCGAAATCGCTATTGAAGGCTTCTGGACTGGTTAGGAAGGAATCCGCCATTTGTCCAAGTTCAGCACCACCTGAGCCGGTCCAGAATGCGAATCCGGAGGGGTCGGGATCACGCCCTAAAAGCTGCTCGTAAAGAGCATACACTTCACGGTAGACCTGGCTGTCACCTGATCCTGCTTCAGTGATGGCGAAGGGCTGCGATGCTGATCCGCTCGCAACCGTGATGGTGTAGTTCTGTGGCAGGGCATGAGTATTATTCAGCAGCACATAGGTGACGGTACCGTTGCCGCTGCCGCTCGTCCCAGATGTGATTTGCAAAAACTCCAGGTTGGACGATGTGGCGGTCCATGATCCACAAGCCGCACTCGGCGACACAGTGAAGCTGCTGGGGATTTCGGGCGTCACGCCGCAATTTGGTTGGCCGGAGTTGTTGGGACAAGTTTCGGCCGTGGAAGTCCCGGTAGCCGGCAGTTGCACCGATGGGGGACTCAAGGCCAACGAGCACGACCCGCTGGTGCCGGTAAAGTTGGCAGTGACGCTCTCGGGAGCGCCCATCGTCACCGTAGTGGAAGCGCTGGATGCGCTTGCGACCGAACCCGTCCATCCGTCGAAAGTGTACCCTCCGTTCGGGGTGGCAAGAACCGGCACCGCTGCCCCGGCATTGTAGAAACCTCCTGAAGCCGGCGTGACCGTCCCGCCCGCAACCGGAAAAGCAGAGATCGTCAACTGATATTGGGTGGTGAACGTTGCGGTATAGTTGGCCGCCGAATTCCCGACCGTGATGGGATCGGACGCTGCTTTCGTTCCGTCACTCCAGGAGGCAAAGACGTACTGTGTTCCGGTGCTACCCGCCTGCGGCGAAGTCACCGCGAGCGTATGCGGTCCCTGTGTCAGGTTCAGCGTCTGGGGCGCAGTCTGCGCTGCGCCGCCATCCACGCTGAACTGTAATCCGGAGGGGTTGGTCTGAATAGTTATGGCGGTGGTCGACGCCGTGATGTTGGTCATGGCGGCGGCGTAAGGTCCGCCCATGGTGAACATCGCATCGGGCTTTCCGTCGCCGTTCAGATCGGCCACGCGCGCATTGATCTGTCCATTGCCGTTGACCACCGTTACCTCGGGTTGAAAGGTGCCGTCGCCGTTTCCCAAAAGATAGCCCATCGAGGAAAGGCCGCAGCAGGCGCCTACCAAAAGATCCACTTTGCCGTCGCCGTTGAAATCCGCGGCCCCAATCTCGGTGTATGGACCGTTGCCCAGACTGATGGTTTGCGCGGCGCCGAACGCGCCACTTCCCTGATTCAAACGCACGCTCAATCCATTGCTGTTGGAAGTGACCATGTCCGGCTTGCCATCCCCATTGATGTCGGTCACCAGGGTGAAGTCGGGATTGCCGCCGGCGGTGTATTGGACTTCCTGCTGGAAGGTGCCATCGCCGTTACCCAATAGAACTGCGACACTGCCCACATCGGTGGCCGAGCCGACCGTGCCGTTATTCGTCACTACCAAATCGAGTTTGCCATCGCCGTTTACATCGGCTACCTGCACGTATTTCGGATTGGATCCCACGGTGAAATTTTTGGGGGATTGAAACGTGCCGTTGCCATTTCCGAGATAGATGTAAACGTTGGATCCGGGACCAGCCCCGGAATCCACCACCGCGAAATCCAGCCTTCCATCGGCATTGAAATCACCCACGGCGGCGCCGGTGACCGCGCCAGAGGTTGTAGTGGAAGCCGGTTGCTGGAATGTTCCGTTGCCGTTGCCGAGATACACGGAGATGCCACTCGTCGGGTTGGTGGCGATAAAATCCGCATTTCCGGCGGGGCGGAACGCGCCCGCGGCGAGCGAGGTACTGCCTTGCTGGGGACTCACTACTTGCGGAGTGAAGGTGCCATCGCCGTGCCCGAGCAGGACCGAGATGCCGGTTTGTGTACCCGCGACCGCGTCAGGCTTACCGTCTCCGTTGAAGTCTGCGATTGCCAGCCCGCTGGGCAGAGCGGGGGCCTGTGCGGGCAGCGGATAGGCTGGAATTCCGTTGAAAGTGCCGTCGCCGTTACCGAAAAGAACGGTGAGATTTTGAGAGTACGGAACGGGCAGGAGGATATCGGGGTGCCCGGATGCAAACACGATATCGGGATTGCCATCCCAGTCGAAATCCATAAGGAAGGATTCGAACGTGTCGCCAAAGGATCCGGTCACGTAGCCGGTGGCAGTTGGGAAAGTTCCGTTTCCGGCATTCAATAGGATCAGGGCCGCGCCATTGAAGTCGCTCGCGACCACGTCGGGCCAGCCATCGTGATTCACATCAGCTACGGCGATGGCGTCCAGAGACCCGACGGTGGGATAGACGTGCGGCGTCTGAAACGTTCCGTCGCCGTTTCCGAAGAATATGGCGATTCCGTTTTGATCGGTACCCACATTAACGGTTGTCGTCACCAGGTCGAGTTTGCCATCGCCATTTACGTCGGCAACGGCGGCGGTACCCACGTCGATGCCGGCATTTATAGAGACCGGGACACCAACGGTGCCATTGCCATTGCCTAGCAGAATAGTGATTGTGTTACCGCACGTTCCGTACAGGCAGGTGACAACCAAATCGACATTGCCATCGCCGTTCAGGTCCGCAGCAGTCGCGTAAATGTCGTTGGCGTTTAGTCCCGATAAGGGTGTGGTGGGCGAGGTCAAGCTTCCATCCGGGTTGGTTAGGAAAACGAACAGGCCGCCGAGACCGGGATCTTTCACAACCAAATCCGGGATCCCGTCGTTATTGAGATCGGCCATTATAATACCATCGGACTGCTGGGTAACCGTGTAGGTGGGCAGCTTCATATTGGTGCCCGAAGTCGTGATGACGAAGGTCTGCAACAGATCCGGATTCGACCAGGCGGCGGTCGCGTAGGCGCCCAATATCAGGCCGGTACTCCCGAGCACCGCAGCTTCCGGGTCGTGGGACATAATCCCCAGCAGGGATGCGCTGCCGAAGCTCCAATTGGGTGGCGGAGTGACCGTCGCCGGAGTGTGGCCGCTGCAAGCCAGAAGAACGCGCTGGAAGCCGCTGGTCATCGAACCAAGCGAGACACTCAGCGGAGAGAGGCTGTAGTCTCCGGTCAAGAGTGTGAAGGATCCACTAGGTATTCTGATGAGGCTCCACGCGTAACCGATGTTGGCTTGACTGGCGGTGCGAAAATTGGGCGCCGGGCAGGTCTGGCCAGCCAGGGGGAGACATAGGAAAAAAGCATATGAAAAGAAGACCCATCGACCATGCTTCATGCGGATGCCCCCCTGAGCCGGCGATGAGAAACCCCCTGTGGCGAGAGCGGAGCGTCCCACCCGGCCTTTGCAAAGTACTTCGGCTAAGTTATCGCAGTCGACGGCATTTTTCAACGTCGATCCCCCTGTTTGTCGCGGCCAAGTGAGAAGTTGCTAATTGGGCAAAGTAGAAAGTTCCTCTTGGCACCCGCAAGGCTGGAGGGGTGGAACGAATCGCGATGAGCCAAGAGGAACGAGACTGGCTGGAATGGTTGAAGCGCGTCCGGGAAGGACGAGTGACTCAGAAATGGGCGGCCGAGAAGATAATCGAAGCCGCCTTCAAATGCCTGAAGAGCGAACTGGGGACTCGCCCGATCTACCATCAACTGGAGCATCGTGTGGACGCCCACATCCTTGTGGCGTTTCTGGCCTACTGTTTGAGCGTGACTCTGAAGCATCGCCTACAAGCTCACGCTCCCGGGCTGACCCCGCGCGCGGTGCTGGAGAAACTCGCCGCCATTCAGACGCTCGACGTTACTGTCCCGACCACGGATGGCCGCTGCCTCACCATGCCGCGCTACACCGAACCGGAAGCCGATGCCGCCCTGTTACTGCATCAACTCAAGCTGACTCTGCCGAACCAGCCTCCGCCGCGCATCGCCCCCTCTCCGAAGAGGCCCTACCCCAACTGAAACTGTAGTGCAGGCCTTTGGAGACCGGCTGGTGAAAACAAAGCAGTTGCCTCTGCCCTACCCATCCAGTTGCGAAAGTCGGGCTAGCATGAACACGCTTGTGAGAGAAAAACGCCTTTGAACTCGTAATACCTCTCCGAATCCGCTTCCAGGTGTTCGGGTGCGGTGTTCCCCCTTAGCCCACAAGACGTAGGCGTTGGCCCCGCTAATGTCATGGGACGGAGATCGAGTTCGCCTACTTTACCCATTCTCACGAGTTTTCGTGCTTCCGCCTCCATCAACAGGGCATCGCCCCGATTGCGTTCGGTGGCGGCCAAGGCGGTACCTTTGACCACTCGCGCCCGAGGGCCCAAAACATTCCCATGCTCTCATCGACAGGAAAAGGCCTTAAGTTCCCAATCGTAGATCGACATTGCGTAGGTTGCAAACCATACGAGTGAGTCATTTAATTTTCTTGACAGGATTTCCCAATTATAGTAATCTCTATAGACATTATAGGGATTATGCCGGAAACGACGAAAAGCCCGAGCCTGTCTGCATTCGTTCCCTGCCATCGCTGTTGTTGTCGCTGCCAATAGCTGCCTCCGGTATTCGTTGTCCGTCGAACTTCTTTTAGGAGATTGCATGTCAGCTTCATCTATTCCTTGTGGCTCTTTACGTACCCTGCCGTACATCGAGGGATCAGCAAACGGCCTGCTTCCGACCCGTAAGGTTTTTTTGAAGGCGCTCGCGGGTGTCGCGCTGTTGCCCGAATTGCTCAAGACACAGACGACAGGCGGGAAACTGCTGATCGTCGCGGCTCATCCGGACGACGAATATGCCTGCGCCGCCGCCACGTATCGCCTGGTTCGCGAATGCGAGTGGACCGCCGACGAAGTAGTGATCACCAACGGCGAATCCGGGTACCGCTATGCGGCCCTGGCTGAGGCCTACTATGGCGTGTCCCTGGCACCAAACGCCGAGGGCAGGGCGAAGCTCGCCGAGATTCGCAAACAGGAGGCGATGCGCGCGGGAAAGATCCTGGGGATCCGGCGACATTACTTTCTCGACCAGCGGGACCTGGGCTTCGACCGCGATCCGGCGTCGGCCGGCAGCGGCAACTGGGACCGCTCGTATCTGCGAGGTTTTTTCTCCGATCTGTTGGCCCGCGAACGGTATGACGCGGTGTTCGCGCTCTTGCCCACCGCGGAAACCCATGGCCATCACCGCGCCGCCACGTTGCTGGCTCTCGAAGCCGTCTCCGGCCTCAGCGAAGCGCGCCCGCTTATCCTTGGAGCCGAGCCGCGCGGCACGGACGAACCGGCGCGCCAGTTTTCCGGCTTACCGGCGGAGCCTTTAACGCGCACCCCAACCGCCGCGCCTTCTCTCGTGTTCGACCGTAATCTCTCGTTTGGCTACCGTCGGTTGCTGAACTATCAGATTCCCGTCAACTGGCTGATCGCCGAGCATAAATCCCAGGGCCTTTTTCAGACCGATTTCAGCCAGCATCGGTTTGAGGAGTTTTGGCTTTTCGAGGTGAGCGGGGACGAGGCGACGGCCAATCTGTCTTCGCTTCAGGCCTCGTTTTCAGGGCAACGAACCTTCGCCCGGAAAGGAAACAGCAAATGACCGGCACCAGAACACTCATTTCGGCGGCGCTGTGGATCGGCGTTGCCCTGGGACCCACGCCCCTTCTCGAAGCGGATTCGGCGGCAGGACGTTGGGATGCGACCGTTACCATACACGGCGTCGCCATCCCGTTCCGGCTCGACCTCTCCGGCGAAGGAACGGACTTCACGGGATCGCTCTTCAACGGCGACGTTCCCGTCACGCCGACCAGCGCCAGATTTCAGGACGGCGCCTTGACGCTGGCGTTCGATCAACTGCCGGTGACAATCACGGCCGAGCTCAACGACGGTCAACTGCAAGGGCGGATCGAGGGCCGATCTCTGGACCGCGGGGGCTCGCCGTTCACCGCCAAGAGGCACGTGTCCGCGCCGGCGCCCGCGGATAATGTACCTTCGATTGCGGGTATTTGGGAGACCGCCCATGAAACGGCGAAGGGCGAGAAGGCCTGGCGCTTGATTGTGCGGCAATCGGGCGCGGAGGCCGCCGCCGCGATTCTTCGGGTCGATGGCGACACCGGCTCGCTCACCGGAAGTTGGCACGACGGCAAGTTCGTATTGAGCCACTTCGACGGAACGCGTCCCGCGTTGGTCGAAATCGTTCCTGAGAAGGATGGCTCGCTGGCCATTGACTTCAAAACCGGCCGCGAAGGCAAACTCACGGCTTACCGCGTGCAAGAGGCACGCGCCAAAGGCGTGCCGGAGCCGGCGGATTTTGCCGAGCACACCAAGGTGAAAGACCCCGCCGAGCCGTTCCGCTTCCGTTTCGCCGATTTCGACGGGAAAGTCTGGTCGAACGAGGACCCGAGATTCGCCGGCAAAGTAGTGATCGTCAATATCACGGGCACGTGGTGCCCGAACTGCCACGACGAAGCCCCGTACTTAGAAGCGCTTTATCGGAAGTACCACGATCGCGGGCTCGAGATTGTCGCGCTGGATTTCGAAGAACCGGAGCAACAGGCGCAACTGATCCGCGCCCGAGCTTTCGTCAAGAAATACCGGATCGAGTATCTGTACCTGATCGCCGGTGCGCCGGCGGAGTTGCAGGACAAGGTGACGCAACTGGTCAACCTGAATACCTGGCCGGCAACCATCTTCGTGGGGCGTGACGGCCTGGTCAAAGGAATTCACGCCGGCTTCGCCGGTCCCGCCAGCGGCGACTTCTACAGACAACTAGACCAGGAGTACACCTCAACCGTCGAGCGCCTCCTTTCGGAACGGGACAAGCCCACAACGGCGGCAGCTGGGAAATCGAGGCAATAACAATCATGTCAGCGACAGCCATCCATAGCTTCCAGAAGACTGAGACGAGTTCGCTTCCACCTGGCGAAAGTGGCCCTATTTTGCCGCTGCTCGAGTTGGCTATCCTGCAGACGCATGCGCAGGGCGCTTACGTCTACCGCATCGACCGCGACCCGATCGTCGTCAAGCTGGTAGCGTTCGCGGGTCCCGAACCGTCGGGCGAGGGACTGAATCTGCCGCACGAAATTGCCGCTCTCCATTGCAACCGCAAAACGCCCGTGGTGCTGCGTTCCTCGGCGGCGTCCGACTGGCGGTTCGCCGGTTTCCCGGAATTCCGTGGCGGCCGCTTCGATGGCGTCATCTCCGTTCCGCTGCTCGATTCCGCCGAGTGTGTCGGGCTGGCGAATTTTTGCCGAAGCGGCACTGCCTCGGTGAGCGCCGGCTCTCTTTCGTTTGTGCTGAGCTTGAGTGTTCCCCTAGGCGCGCTGCTGGTCACCGCCGATCTGCTCCGGCAACTTCAGAAGGCGAACCGCGACCTCGCCGACCGCAAGCTCCTCGAACGCGCCAAGGGCCTGGTGCAAGCCAAGTTGGGCTGGACTGAAGAGCAAGCCTATATGAGTATGCGGCGGATGAGCCGCCGCTGCCGCACACCCCTGCGCGACATCGCGCGCATCGTAATCGAGAGCGGCCCGGAACCACTATTGGAGGCCATCGAAGCTCATGAGTGACACGCAGCCTTTTGCTGCCGACCATTCTCTTTTTTCCGCCGTGCTTCACGCGCAGGTGGTCGGCGCTCTCCTCTCCGGAACCTTGAAGTACGCCACGGGCGCCGGTATGCCTCGCGCCGTCGTCACTGTCCGCAATACCGGGACCGGAGCGTAGCGCACAGTCGTTATGGACGGATCCGGCCGCTATTTTGTACCTTCCATTCCCATTGGCCCGTATGAAGTTCAAGCCGAAAAGCCCGGTTTCGCCAGCCAGGTGAAGAAAGGCATTGGTCTCGCCGTAGTTACGGCGCATCCGCCAACAGATCCCCGGGCGTATCACACCGCGACCGTAGAGGCGCTGCTGCTATCCCACCGATTCCGGTCGTTATAAGTGTTAGTGCTGTATCGCAAGCGACCCGCCGATCGACCACATTGAGAAGCCGACAGAAAATTAAGCCGACGCGTTCGCCCTGTTCCACGACAAATTTCAAGGCTATGGATTCATGACATCAGATCCGTGCGGGTAGTCACTGGGGTTCGAAATAGGCTTCGCAACCGATTTCTGGTGTACCTGTTGGAGAATCCGGGCAGTCGGGGCCGCGCTTTGCGAGTTGACGATTCCGCCTGCGACAATGGAGCCTACCATGTGGCCCGCACTTCAAGGAGATTGAATATGATCGAAAGGGGCGCTGAATATGAAGAGTGGCATAGGAATGCATCTCCATCTTGGTCTTGCGGCAATCTTCGCGGCGGCAATCTTCTGTCCTGCTCAAAGGGCCATCGCAGCCGATGGATATGCTCCGTTCGAAGGGGAGAAGACCACATGGCACGGATTCGACCGCTACGACTTCCTCATGGACGATGCCACCGGGGCCATCACGCCGATGAAGGCCCCGGACAAAGAAGCAATCGCCAATAGCATCGACGTAACCCTCAAGGACGGCAAGCGCCGATGTGTGGTGGTCGTCCCCAGGCAGCCGGCCTCAGGCACCCCCTGGTCGTGGCGCGGCTGCTATTGGAACCACGAGCCGCAGACCGAAATCGAATTGCTCACCCGTGGATTCCACGTCGCTTTTGTCGCGCCCGACGCCGGCAGACAAGGCAAGGCCTGGGACCGGTGGTACGAGTTCCTCACGGAGAAGCACGGGTTCTCGAAAAAACCCGCCTTCATCGGAATGAGTAAGGGAGGAGTCAATGAGTTCAACTGGGGCGTGGCGAATCCCGACAAAGTGGCCTGCATTTACGCCGATAATCCCGCGCTATACGAGGAGGATTTCGCCAAAATCCCCGAACTGGCCAAACACGACATTCCCTTATTGCATGTCTGCGGCTCTGAGGACATGTTGCTGCAGCGCCACACCCTCGTCATCGAGAACATCTACCATCAGGCGGGCGGCGACATCACTGTCATCATCAAGGAAGGCCAGGCCCATCACCCCCATAGCTTGAAGAACCCCCAACTCATCGCCGACTGGATTGTGCAGCACATGCAGCCGACGGCCATCAACCGGCCCGCCTTCGTGGACGCCAATTTCACAAAGTCCCATCTCTACAGCCTGGAGCCTTCGTTCTTCTACCTGAAGGAAGAGCAGACTTTTGCCACCGGACGCGGACCGGGCTTCACAGAATCCTACGATCGGTACGATGCCGCGCGCAACAGCACGTTCCGGTCCGGCGGCATGGCCATCGTTGTGCCGCGCAACGTGGCTCCTGGGAAACCTTGGGTCTTCCGCGCCGACCCGATCGACCGGGACTCCACCGTCGATCTGGCACTGCTGGCCAAGGGCTTCCACATTGTAAGTCCTCCCCTTACCGGGCAACCCGGGCCGGCACAACAGGATTGGGACCAGACCTACAAAACCCTCGTGGACAGTGGATTCTCGAAAAAGCCGGTGATGGAAGGGACCGGCGCTAATGCCGGAGAAGTTTATGCGTGGGCCATTGCCAACCCTGACAGGGTCTCCAGCATTTATGTCCGCAATCCCTCCCTGCGCAGCCTGATGGCCAAGGCGCCGCCCATCGACAATCGTATTTGTTTACCAGCCTGAAATGCTCCTGAAATCGGTGTCCTGAAGATTCCGCTGGACAAATTGCGCGGTTTCGGCTAACGTAGGCTTGGATGAAACCAGTTGACCGGCTCGCCGCAGACCAGCAATCC
>JASHSS010000860.1 GCA_030038565.1 Bryobacteraceae bacterium | reverse complement strand
ACCCCAAATTCAACGGCAGCACCTCATCGGCCATAAATCAGAAAGTGCTTCCGTAGAATCGGCGCGGTTGCTAAATCGTGTAGGACCCGCCCCGTACTCACGGAGCCATACCACGGCGTACTCCCGCATCGCCCGATTCTGAGCCGGGGATCGCCGGGTGGCGGACGCGTTCATCCTCCGCCGCGCATCCGGCGACTCCCCCCGCGCCCGCCGCAGTGGCGCGAAGGCTCCGACCGTAACTCCCGTGTTTCCCTCGCGCGCGCGTAGGGACGGTAGACATTGGTAGACAGCTTCTTTGGGCAGAATGGAGGTGCTACGATTGCCAATACGACTGGAATGCAGCCCTCCGCCTACATCGCGCATTACCGTATCGTCTCCAAGCTCGGCGATGGCGGTATGGGTGAGGTTTGGCGCGCAACGGACACGAAACTTGGCCGTGACGTTGCCATCAAGTTGCTGCCCGCCGTTCTCGCGTCCGACGCCGATCGGATGGCCCGCTTTCAGCGTGAGGCGAAGGTCCTGGCCTCGCTAAACCATCCGAACATCGCCGCCATATATGGCGTCGAAGACCGCGCGTTGGTGATGGAACTGATCGAAGGCGTCACGCTTTACGAACGCATCGCGCACGGTCCGATCCCGCCGGAAGAAGCGGCGCCGATTGCCCTGCAGATCGCGGACGCCCTGGAGTACGCGCACGAGCACGGGATCGTTCATCGCGACCTAAAGCCTGCCAATATCATGTTGGCCCCTGACGGTCGGATCAAAATATTGGACTTCGGGCTGGCCAAGGCCGCCTCGGCCGAGCCCGTCGAGTCGGACCCGGTTAACTCTCCAACTCTTACCATGCGCTCCACCGCAGTGGGCGTACTCCTGGGTACGGCGGCGTATATGGCGCCGGAGCAGGCGCGCGGGCTGGAGGCGGACAAGCGCGCGGACATCTGGTCCTTCGGGGTCACACTCTACGAGATGCTGGCCGCCCGGAGAATGTTCGAGGGGCCGACGGTTTCCGACACGCTCGCCGGAGTGCTACGCGCGGAGCCCGACTGGTCGGCTCTGCCGGCCGGCGTTCCGTCGCACATGCGGGCGCTGCTTCGACGTTGCGTGGTGAGGGACCCGAAACGACGCCTGCGCGACATCGGGGAGGCGCGGATTCAGTTGGAGTCGCCGCCGGACGAACCGGCATCCGCCGCGCCGGCCGCAACCGCGCGTACGCGGCCGCTCAAGGCGCTGGCTGCGACCCTGGCGGCCGCACTCCTTGGCGCCGGCTTCCTGCTTTGGCGCGCCACGCGGCAGCCCGATCGTCCGCTCGTGCAACTCAGCATCAATCTGGGCCAGGACGTCAGCGGTGGCGCGTTGCCGTTCGCGTTGCCGTCCATCTCGCCCGACGGAAGCCGGATGGTCTTTCCCTCGCAGGCGGCGGATGGCAAACGGCGCCTTGACGTGCAGTTGCTTAGCCAGCGGCAACCGATTCCGCTTGCCGGCACGGAAGACGCGGCCTCACCTTTCTTCTCGCCGGACGGCCAATGGATTGCCTTCTTCGCTGATGGCAAGCTGAAGAAGGTTGCCGTTACCGGCGGTACGCCAGTGACGATCTGTGAAACTACAGTGGCCACCGCGTGGTGGGGAGAGGACGGTTCCATCCTCCTCGGGCTGCCGGACGGAATGGCTCGTGTGTCATCCACCGGCGGGAAACCGGAGCGTTTGCCCGACCCGCCTGGCGAGACCCGGCGTTCCCGGCTTTGGCCGCAGCTTCTCCCCGGTGGCAAATCTGTGCTGTTCACTATTAGCGGAACCTACGCCACTGCGGAAGATGAAGATTCCGTAGGAGTGGCGTCGCTGAGCACTGGAAAAGCGAAAATCCTGGAGCGTGGCGGCTTTTTCGGACGGTATCTGCCCAGCGGCCACCTTGTCTTCGCTCGCGACAACACGTTGTTTGCCGTGCCTTTCGACCTTGGCTCGCTGCAAGCGCATGGAACGCCCGTTCCCGTCCTCGCAGACTTGGCCACTCAGCTCCAATTCGCAGCTGCGGCGTTTAGTTTTTCGCGAAACGGAACGGCGGTCTACGGTATCGACGATGGGACGGCTAACCAGCTTACGGTCGCCTCGCTGGATCGCACCGCCAAGCCGGTCCCCTTGCTTTCAAAGCCTGCAGAATATGCCGATCCGCACATTTCTCCCGATGGAAGCCGCCTGGCGCTTGCCGTGGGGCCGGGCGCGTCCCACGATGTGTACGTCGACGATCTCGCGCGCGGGAATCTCATCAAGATTACCTTTACGGGCCGCGAGCGCCAGCCCGTCTGGACACCCGACGGAAAACACCTCGTCTACGATACGCAAGCGAGCACGGGGGCCATGTGGTGGATCCGCGCCGATGGCGCCGGCACGCCGCAGCCACTGCTCCAGAACACGTCCACACTGATCCCCTACTCCTTTTCTCCCGATGGACGGCTGGCTTATTCCACTGGATCCAGCCGGACGGGCGTCGATATCTGGACCCTGCCCCTCGACGTTTCCGACCCGGAGCACCCTAAGCCTGGTAAGCCGGAGCTTTTCCTGGGTACGCCTTTTTCGGAGAGCAGTCCGGCCTTCAGTCCGGATGGCCGGTGGATGGCGTACCTTTCGAACGAATCTGGTGTGCAGGAGTTGTACGTGCGGCCATTTCCCGGGCCCGGGGGCCGCTGGCTAATCTCGTCGGGCGGCGCGCGGTCGCCGGTCTGGTCCCGCGCCGGCCGCGAGCTTCTGTATCAGACGTCGGATCGCCGTGTGATGTCGGTGACGTATACAGTAAAGGGCGCGACGTTCGTGGCAGAGACGCCGCGTCCCTGGCCCGGCGCAGCGCCGGCAGGAGTGCCCATGTTTTCCAGTATCGACGTCTCCCCGGACGGCAAGCGCCTCGTCTATTTGGCACCCGCCGAGAACCCCGAACACGCCACGCCCCCCTCGCATGCCGAGTTCGTCCTCAATTTCTTCGACGATCTAAAGCGCAAAGCTCCCCTGCGGTGATCCCCGTCGACTTCGAGTAAATTCCAGCCCCCGGAACCGGCATCACCTACAATCCTAAGGCGGATCGTCAGTAACTCGAGAGCGGTTCGCTCCAATTCTCCCTATCTAAGGGGAATACGTCACGTAGCTCAGAAAAAGGCCGTGGCCCCGAATATGCGTGCTGGATTCCGAGTGTATTGTCGTTTTACCCGGAAACTGGCCGTTTTCCGATAACGGCAAGAAAACGGGCTTATCGCCGAAGTAGACCACGCCTGGTTGGCCCCGTTGGTGCCCCCGCCGGCCGGGGCCGCGCGGTCGGCCGCGCGATCGCCCGAGCCGTGGGTCGCCGCTTGGCGAATCGATTGTCCCGCCCGCTTTCGGCGAACCGCCGCGCAGCGCCGACCTCACGCCGTGCCAGCGGACGTTCCCACTTCAGAGAAGCTTGCGCAGGTGTTCGCCCGAGCACGCGAGCACAGCCCTTCGATCCTCTTTATCGATGAGATAGATGGTCTCCTGCCACGAGGCGACAACGGCTACTACATGGG
>JASHSS010000859.1 GCA_030038565.1 Bryobacteraceae bacterium | reverse complement strand
ATATGGCACTGCGCTTCTACAACACGCTGTCGCAACAAGTGGAGGAGTTCTCACCGGCGCGTGACAACACCGTCCGTATGTACACCTGCGGACCGACGGTTTACGATTTCGCGCATATTGGAAATTTCCGGTCATTCACTTTTATCGATATTTTGCGGCGGGCCCTGCGCGCCAGCGGATTCGGAATCGACCATGTGATGAACATCACCGACGTGGACGATAAAATCATCCGCAACGCGGTGGCGCAGCACAAGTCGATCGAGGACTACACCGCAACCTACACCAAGGCATTTCTGGAGGATTGCGCAACGCTGCGGCTGGAACCGCCGGAGCGGCTGCCGCCGGCGACCGGCCACATCGACGATATGGTGAAGGCCATCGAGCGCCTGACGGCGGGCCAGCACACCTACAGGAGCGATGGATCGGTGTACTTCCGCATCGCCACCTTTCCGGGGTACGGGAAGCTCTCGCACAACGATTTCAGCGGCAACCTGGCCGGGGCCCGGGTGGATGTGGACGAATACGAAAAGGCCGACGCGCGGGATTTCGCGTTGTGGAAGGCGCCCAAGGAGGGCGAACCGGCCTGGCAGACGGCCATCGGGCCGGGGCGCCCCGGCTGGCACATCGAGTGTTCAGTGATGGCCATCAAGTACCTGGGGGAGACACTGGACATCCACGCCGGCGGGATCGACCTGGTATTCCCGCATCACGAAAACGAGATTGCGCAATCGGAGTCCCTGACGGGGAAGCCGTTTGCGCGGTTCTGGCTGCACGCCGAATTCCTGATGGTGGAAGGCCAGAAGATGTCCAAGTCGCTGGGCAACTACTACACGCTGCGCGACCTTCTGGACCGGGGATACCAACCGGAGGCCATCCGCTACCTGCTGGCCTCGGTGCCGTACCGGAAGCAGTTGAACTTCACCTTCGACGGGCTGAAGTCGGCCGTCACGGCCATCGACCGGCTACGCAATTTCAAGCTGCGGCTGGAGACGGACCGTTACCCGGAGGGGATCAATGAGCAGCTTGAGGAGCGAGCGGCCGCGGCAACCAAGGCCTTCACCAGCAGCCTGGACGACGATTTGAACACGGCCGAAGCGCTGGCGGCGGTATTCGAATACGTGCGCGACGCCAACAGCGCCATGGATTCGGGGGAATTCAGGGCGGGCAACGCACCGGGCGCGCTGGAGTTTCTGGAGCGCTTCGACGGAATCTTCGACGTGCTGGAGCGCAAGATAATAGCCAGTGCGGAGGGGAGGTCCCAGGCGGCGGGGTACGCGACGGCGGTGGTGACATACGGGATTGCCGATGGGGACGTGGAAGCGCTGATCGCGGAACGGGATGGCGCCAGGAAATCGCGCAATTTCGCGCGCGCCGACCAGATTCGCCAGCAGCTTCTGGAACAGGGCATCATCCTGGAGGACACCAAAAGCGGGGTGCGCTGGAAACGAAAATAGAGGCAAGACGACAGAGAGACCATGAAAATTCAAACCCAGGCGGTACACGCCGGCGACCGCAAGAAGACCGCGGGACATATTCCGGTGACCACGCCAATCCACACCGCGACGAGTTATTTCTACGATTCGATGGAGCAGCTCGACCGGATTTTCGGGCAGGAGGAGGAGGGCTACTGCTACGCCCGGTACGACAGCCCTTCCGCCGCCGCCCTGGAAGAGTTGCTGTGCGCGCTCGAATGCGGGCACGGCGCGCTGGCGTGCGCGTCGGGGATGGCGGCGATCCAGATTGCCGTGACGGCGGCGCTGGTGGACCGGCCCAAGTCGATTGTGGCGGCGGATGCGCTGTACGGAGCCACTGTCGGGATGCTGATGAAGGTGCTGGAGCCATCGGGCGTAGCGGTGCGGTTCGCCGACCCGACCGACCTCGGAGCGCTGGAGGCGGCCGTGGAAGAGGCGCGGCCGGGCTGCCTGCTGATGGAGACCATTTCGAATCCCCTGCTGCGGGTGGGAGCGGTGGACCGGATCGCCGAAATGGCGCGCCGCGCGGGCGCGGTTCTGGTCGTGGACAACACTTTCGCCACCCCCATGGTGGCGCGGCCGCTCGAATGGGGCGCCGATTACAGCGTACACAGCCTGACGAAGTACCTGGCGGGACACGGCGACGTGCTGGCCGGCGCCGTGATTACCAGCCAGGAACACACCGCCAACCTGCGCAACTTATCGCGCATTCTGGGTCCGGTGCTGGGGCCGTTCGAATGCTACCTGACGATGCGCGGCATCAAGACCTTCCCGTTGCGTATGGAGAGGCAGTGCGCCAATGCCTGCCGGGTGGCGTCGTGGTTGAGCGCACATCCAAAGGTGGAGCGGGTCTATTTCACGGGAGATCCGGCCCACCCGGACGCCGCAACCATCCGGCGGCTGTTCCCGCAGAATCTGTACGGCGCCATGGTGAGCTTCGAACTGCGGGGCGCCGGCCGGGCGGAGGTATTCCGATTCATGGACGCGCTGAAGCTGGTGGTGCGGGCGACGTCGCTGGGGGATGTGCACAGCATGATGCTGTACCCGGTGATGAGCTCGCACCGCGAAATTTCGCCCAAGCACCGGTTGCGGATGGGCATACGCGACAGCCTGGTGCGCCTTTCGGTGGGGATCGAAGCGGCGGAGGATATCGTGGAGGACCTGGAGCAGGCGCTCGAAAAGGTGTAGCATCAGGACCGCGGCGGCCGATCAAAGATGACCCGCATCGATTCCGGCGTCTCCGCGGGAGCCGGGGCCACTACGCTGCGGACGGCAAACAGGGTAACGCGATCGCAGCACGCCGGCCCCATTGTCCCGTTACCTGACCGGGCACGTGGTGGCCAAGGCCGAGGATCGGGGGTGGGACAGGCTGAGCAACGGCGAATTGCTGGCCGAAGCCGAGCGGGCCGGCTTCGACGTGCTTCTTACGGCCGACCACAACATGCGCTAGCAGCAGAACCTTGCAGGCCGGCGCATTGCCTTGGTATTGTCGACCACCCCGCAATGGCGGCGGATCCGTCTGCACGTCGATATGGTGGCCGCCGTCGTTAACACTGCAACGGCTGGGAGCACGAGCCGGTCCGTCCCGCTAATCGCTTCCCGTCAGCAATTCCAGGAAGGCCTGGGCGGCGCGGTTGAGTTTTTTGTGGCGGCGGTGGAGGATGCCTACGGGACGGACGAGGCCGGGGGCGTCCAGGGGTACGGCGGCGAGGCGGCCCTGGGCAATCTCGGCCTGCATGGTGCGGGCGGGGAGAATGCTGATGCCGCGGCCGAGGGCTACGGCCTCCTTGATCATCTGGATGTTGTCGAACTGCAGAGCCGGATTCACGGTGACGCCGTGAGCGCGCAGGAAGCGGTCGATCTCGCGGCGGATGGAGAGGTCTTCGTCGAAGCCGACGAAATCCTGGCCATGGAGGTCGGCAAGGGCGGCTATGGGGCGGGCGGCCAGGGGATGCTCGGGCGGCACGGCGAGCTGCATTTCTTCCTCGCGCCAGTGGATGGCGGCGATTTCGCGGCTGGACTGAGGATAGCTCACCAGGCCGAGATCGGCGGCATCGTTGCCGACGGCTTCGTAGATGCGGTCGGGACGCATGTACTCGACGTGCAGGTTGGCGGCGGGGCAGGCGGCTGAGAACTCCTCCTGCAGGCGGCCCATTTCGGAGAGGCCGATGGAATAAATCGAAGCCACCCGCACGGCGCCGGCGACATCGCCCTTGAGAGCCTCCAATTCGAGCTCGAATTCTTCCCGGCGGCGGATCGCCTCGCGGCAATAGTCGGCGAAAAGGCGGCCGGCGGGGGTTAAATCCAAGGGGCGCTTGCTGCGGTCCAGGAGGCGCGTGCCAAGGCGCCGTTCCACCTCCTGCAAGTGCTGGCTGGCGGCGGATTGGCTAACCCCGCAATGGGCAGCGCCTTTGGTAACGCTCCGGGTGGCTGCGATCTCTTTGAAAAGGCGTAGTTCAAAGGTCGTCACGGGTGTTAGGATACCATAAGTTTACCTAATTGTAGCAAGGGATAATTTTTTCATTGCGTAATACTAGCCAAGTTGTTACACTAGCCATGCAGGCAACCACCGCGTAGTGTCCTAAACCGCACGCGCCGGATTACCCTTCCAGGCCGGCGGGTCGAGGAGCCTCCCATGAACGATTTTGCTCGCCATACCGGTCTACCACCCGCGCAGGGTCTGTACGATCCGCGCAACGAGCGCGACGCCTGCGGCATCGGGTTTGTCGCCAACATCACGGGCCACAAGTCGCACGACATCATCGTGAAGGGCATTCAGGTGCTGATCAACCTGACCCACCGGGGAGCCTGCGGCTGCGATCCGGAGACCGGCGATGGGGCCGGGGTACTGATCCAGATTCCCCACAAATTCTTCCAGCGGGAGTGCGCCAACCTCGGATTCACACTCCCGGCGGCAGGCGAATACGGTGTGGGGATGACGTTTCTGCCGGTGGAACCGCACCCGCGGCTGCGGTGCGAGGGCATCGTGGAGCGGATCGTGCGCGAGGAAAAGCTGACCCTGCTGGGATGGCGCGATACGCCCATCGACGGGTCGGCGATCGGGCGCGTGGCGCGCGTGTCGCAGCCCTACATCGAGCAGTTTTTCGTAGGCCGGGCGCGGGGCATGAACGAAGAGCAGTTGGAGCGCAAGCTGTACGTGGTGCGCAAACGGGCAGAGGCGGAAATCGCGGCTTCGGACATTCCGGACAAGGACTTTTTTTACATCCCTTCGCTTTCGGCGCGGACGATTGTCTACAAGGGCCTGCTGCTGGCGCCGCAGATCGCCAATTTCTATCCCGAGCTGCGCGACCCTGAGGCAGTGAGCGCGTTGTGCCTGGTGCACCAGCGGTTTTCGACCAACACCTTCCCCACCTGGCAACTGGCCCATCCTTACCGCTACATCGCGCACAACGGCGAGATCAACACGCTGCGGGGGAACGTAAACTGGATGCACGCGCGGCAGAGCATCCTGGCTTCGCCGCTATTCGGCGACGACATCAAGAAGCTGTTCCCGATTATTCAACCGGGCGGGAGCGATTCGGCGGCTTTTGACAACGCGCTGGAGTTGCTGGTGATGGCGGGGCGCTCGATTCCGCACGCCATGGCCATGCTGATTCCGGAGGCGTGGTCGAAGAACCAGCACATGAACCCGCAAAAGCGGGCCTTCTACGAATACCACGC
>JASHSS010000858.1 GCA_030038565.1 Bryobacteraceae bacterium | reverse complement strand
CCGATACCTGAGCCGTGAGCCACTCGAAGCGCGCGGAGATGCGTGGCGTTTCGGACTGGCCAGGTTTGGCCGGCGAAAATTGCGGGCCCTCGCGGGCGCTCTGGCCTTGTTTTCGGTGCTCGCGGCCGCGGTCGGCCTGACTCTCACGCTTTCGCGGAAAGGTCCAGCGCCGCCGCGGCCGCGGTCGGTGGCTGTGCTTCCCCTCGTGAACGGCACCGCGGACCAGAGCCTCGATTATCTATCGGTGGCTTTGGCCGACGAGATTTACCGGACACTCGGTTATGCCCGTTCGCTTTCGCTGCGTCCCCCGCAAGCGGCAGCCAGGTACGGCGGCTCCGGTGTGGACCTGCAAAAAGCCGGCCACGAGCTACGCGCCGCCACGATTGTGTCCGGCCGCTTCATAAAAGAAGGCTCCCGGTTGCAAATTACTCTGGATTTGAGGGACGTCGAAACGAACCGCACGATGTGGGACGACGTCTTCGATGTTCCCGCCGCGGACATCATGGCTATGCAGGCGGAAACTGCCTCCAAAACGCGGCGAGCCATGGCCCCGCTGTTAGGCGTCTCGGAGTTTGTAACCGAAAACCCGCCTAAGCCGAAGAATGAAGAAGCCTACCGGCTGTACCTGCGCGCGATTGCTGCCAACTCCGGCGTCGTGCCCGATTCCTACGCCATCCCTAGGGTCATTGACATGTTAAGGCAGTCGGTGGACCTCGATCCCTCATATGCGCCGGCGTGGGAATTTCTTGCATCGGCTTATCTTAACGATGCCTGGTTCGGAGACGGCGGCCAAGACGCCATGACGCGCTTTCGTGAATTATCCGCCAAGGCGGAGGCGCTCGATCCGGAGAATATTCGCTTCCGCGCCGAGCTGCTGTATGATTTGAGCGTGAAGTGGGGGCGGGCAGGCGAATCGGAAATGACGCGCGGCCGTGCCTATCGCGAGTTGGAGGACCTGCTTCGCCGGCGTCCCGATAACGCGCGAGCGCATTTCATTGCGAGTTGGATTCTGCGCGATGCCGGTTCGCTCGCCGAAGCGGCCCGCGAGTGCGACATCTCGATCCTGATTGATGCCCAAGACGCGGGCGCGCGCTCGTGCGGAGTTACTTTTATGTTACTGGGAGACTATAAGCGCGCTTTCGACTATTTGGATACCGACCCCGGATCGGAAGTGTCGAGGGCGGTTTCCATCGACGTTCTGGTGCGCCAGAATAAGGTGCCAGAAGCTCTCCACCAGGCAGAGGGCAAGGTCCCACAGTGGGGGGCTTACAACGTATTGGTAGCTTACTTGCAACACCGGCCGGCGCGGGAAATCGCCGCATTGGCGCACGAAGTAAAGCCTGTGATCGATCCCGAAATCAATTTCTTTTCGGCCGCGCATCTCGCCTATGCCGGCCAGACGGACGCCGCACTTGCCATGCTGAAAACGGCGATCGAGGCAGGCTATTGTTCGTACCCCGCAATCGATACCGATCCGCTTTTCGCCGGTTTGCGGAGACGGCCGGAATACCAGGCGGTGCGGTCGGCCGGACAGGCATGCGGGCAGGAGTTTCTGAGACAACGCGACGAGAAGCAATGACGCGCTATCATCATCGGGGTTGAATCCGTGGCCCGTTCCTCAAGTGCCACCGGCATTTATTACAAATTAGTCAAATTGCCTGGCGGCCAAGAGTGGGCGCCGCATTGAGGTGGCAATCGGCCACCATCATAAGGCACCTCGGCCGGCGACTTCGGCGCTCTTACCGCCCCGCGGCGCCGGCCATCTTCGGCGGAGTCCCGGCGGTGCGGCCGCAGCGTCAGGCGGCCGGCATACTCGCGGTAGGAACCTTCACCCGCAAGGTGCTGCGAGGCCATTGGACGCAGCCGGCCGCGGCATCTTTTTGCAACTGGCGACGGGGTTTCACGTAAGATGATTGCGCGTGCGCCCTTACGAGGCGCCCTCTGGGCTGCCCTGTGGGCCCGGCTCCGGCCCGGGCTCACGCGGAATCGCGAGCGTGAGCGCGCGATTTCGGGCGCAATCGTCAAACGTCGCCGCGTTTAGCTCAAATTTCCCTCCCCATGACAGCTTTTCGGTTGCTTTTGCGCATAGCAGAGTAACCGGCCATGCGCCGACGTGCATAGGGTAGCCTCGCGACTGGTGCATCGGGATCGGGCTGCATTCGGATTCAGTGTTCCACAGGGAAAAAGGGGGGGGCCAAAAATGGAAGATCGGAAAGGGTTTCATTATTCGAATCACAGGTTCTCGGAGCGTGCGGCTCTCTTGGCACTAGCCGTACTGGGAGGTTTGCTTGCGCATCCGGCTCAAGCGGCCACTCCACAATTCGCTCCAATACCGCAGTTGTATTTCACGAAAGTATTCGGTGGCGCCAACCCGTTGCCGCAAGTTCTGTCCGTAACCAGTGTGGGCGCCTCCTTCGAGTTCGTTGCCAGCACCTCGAGCAGCGCAGGCTGGCTCTCCTCTCCGCAGGCCGGTTACGGCTACGACACGCCGACGCCCATCAGCAT
>JASHSS010000857.1 GCA_030038565.1 Bryobacteraceae bacterium | reverse complement strand
CGGCTGGAAGCCCACGGATTTTACTGGACGGCAACGGAAGACGATCCCGGCAGCGCCTGGTTCTACAACTTCGGTCACGGCGGGCTATCGCTTTATCGTCAGAGCGGCGGCGAGAAGCAGAGAGCATTTTCGGTTCGGTGTGTCAGGGAATGACGGTTGCCAGGCGCAGCGCCGGCTTAGCCCAGCGCCTCCTCCAGAATCGCCAGCGCCTCGTCCATCTCCGCGCGCGAAATCGTCAGCGGCGGAGTTAATGTCAGCACCGTCCCCATCGTCACCTTGAAGCTCAGCCCCCGTTCCAGCGCCCGATACAAAACGCGTTCGGCCGCCGCGGCGCTCGCCAGTTCCACCCCCAACAGCAGCCCCAGGCCTCTCACCGCGCGAATCACCGGAAGGCGCGACTGCATCTCGCGCAGCCGTCCCAGAGTGTACTCGCCCATCTCTCGGGCTTTCTCCGCCAGCCGGTTTCGCTCGATGTACTCGATCGCCGCCAGGGCAGCCGCGCACGCCACCGGGTTCTTTTCGTGCGTGTAGTGGCCCAGCGCAACATCTCCCGCCACGTCCAGGTCTTCGCGCGCGACCAGCGCCGCCAGCGGGAAGATGCCCCCGCCCAGCGCCTTCCCGATCAGCAGCATGTCGGGCACGACTCCGAAATTCTCGCAGGTGAACATGCGGCCCGTGCGTCCCAGGGCGTGCGGGATTTCGTCGAAGATCAGCAGCGCGCCGTGCCGGTCGCAGGCTTCCCGCAGGATCTCCAGGTAGCGCGGCGGAGGGATCAGCGAAGTGGCCCGCACCGTCTCCACGATCACCGCTCCCACATCGCCCTCGCGCCGCATAACGTATTCGACGTGTTCGGCGCAGGCGCACGTGCACGCGCCGCCGCAGCGGAACGGGCACCCCGCCGGATCGGGCGGCGATACGTGCAGCGTCCCCGGCAGCAGCGGCTCCATCCTCCGGCGGAAGATCTCCTCGCCGCCCACCGAAATGGCGTCCAGCGACGCGCCGTGAAAGGAGTCCCACAGCGAGATGGTTTTGAAGCGTCCGGTCGCTATCCGCGCCAACTTGAGCGCGATGCCCACCGCACTGGTTCCCCCAGGCGCCAGCAGCACCTTGTTCAGGCGCCCCGGCGCGATCTCCGCCAGCTTCCGCGCCAGGCGAATGGCCGGCAGGTTGGTGTACCGGCGCGGGCAAAACGACAGCACGCGCATCTGCCGCGCGATGGCTTCGATCACCTCGGGGTTGCCGAAGCCGGAATGGTGCACGTTGTTGCCGTGGAAATCCAGGTACCGGCGGCCCTCCAAGTCTTCGAGGTAGCTGCCCTGGCAGCCCGCCAGCACGTTCAGGCACGGGGTGGAAAGCGACTGGTGCAGGAACCAGCGGGCATCTTCGGCCAACCACTCGCGCGTGGTCCGGTCGAGATGCTCCGCGATCCAGCGCTCGCGCTCCGCCGACCGGTTGCCTTCGCCTTCGGGACTCATGCTACAACCCTACCCGATTTCGGCGCGGCGGTGCGGCTCGGGTTTGGGCGCGCCGCCAGCGCCGCCGGCGCGCGCGGCCCAGCCGGAAGGGGGCCGCGACCGCAAGGGAGTCCGCATGGCCCTCGGGCCGGCAAAACGGATGAAGACGCCTCCGATGGTGTGGCAGCCCGAAGGCCCGCCCTGCAACCCCGCGCAACTCCTGCCGTCCGGCGCCCTCCTACCCCAGCCTCCGCGCTACATCCGCGCGGAAGCGGTCCACCAATCCGAGCACGTAGTCGGCAACCTTCAACGACGAATCGTCCACCAGCGGCGTCAAGTCCATGGCGAAGCTGAGCGCCGTTTCCTGGTCGGTGCCGTGCGATGCGTAGTAGGTGGCGTGCGCCAGGCGGCGGCCGGCGGTAGCCAGGTCGTAGCGCTTGCCGCCGCTCACCTGCGAATCGAATACCCCCACCAGCGCGGCCGCGATATTCGAGCGCGCCGAAACCGGCAGGGCCTGCTTGGCGTCGTCGGGCAGCCAATCCAGGTCGCGCCAGACTTCGCAGCCGTACACCTTCCTGGGCCGCGTCTCCCCGCGCACCGCGCGCAGGGCCGCCAGCGAGCGCATCATCACCGCGACGTGCGTATCGTGCTTGTCGGCGGGATTGTGCAGGTACACCACTTCGGGCCGCGCCGCGCGCAACACCTCCTCGAAATCCTCTACCAGACCCTGGTTGGCCGCGTCCTTCACTTCCGCGCTGGTGTAGCCAAGCTGCACCTGGATCGCGTAATCGCCTACGTAGGCCGCTTTGCGTTGCTCGATCAGGCGCACGCGCTGCATCTCTTCATCCGTGTACTGGCCGTAGATCCCGCTGCGCGGGCTCCCCGCGCCGTTGGTCGCCACCACCCCGGTGAACCAGCGGTCCTTCCGGCCGAAGCATTCCGCGATGCCGTGGTAGGCCATGATTTCGATATCGTCCTGGTGCGCCGAGATGCACAGGTGCGTCGTGAGGGCCAGCGCCGCTTCGGGCGCAGTGCCGTTGGGGACGAACAGGTCCACGGTGGATTTATGAAACCGCATGAGTCTCCTGTATCTGGAGAGCCGGCAGACTGGCCGCCGCGATGGCCTGCCCGTGCCGCTTCTCCTTTTCGTCTGGAATATGAAATCGGATGGCCCCGGCCAGCTCCGGAAATTCCGCGGCCAGCACCTCGCCGGCTTGCGCCAGAATTACGTCGCCGCCTTCGCCGGTCATCACCCGGCCGAGCACCAGCAGGTTGCGAAAATCGTAGAACCCGGCATATGTGGCGATGGCGTAGCCGAAGAAAACGCCAATGGTTTCGTAGATGCGGCGGGCGCGCAGGTCGCCCGCAGCCATTAGTTTTTGCACCTGCTCCAGCTTAACCGGTAGCGGCATCTCGCGGGGCAGGTCGATTCCAGCGGGCGCCAGCAGGCGCCCCACCGCCTGTTGCGAAAAATATTGCGCGCCCACCCCGCCATCGCCGGACCACTCGTCCACCGGGGCGTCGGCGCGGTAATCCACCGGCACGAAGGCCAACTCGTTCAGCCACGTGGTGATGTTGCCTTGGGGAGTCACGAATCCGGCGGCCAGGCTGCTGCCCATGGCCACGCCCAGCACGGCCGAGTCGCGGAGCGCCATCGAGCCGGCCAGTGCGGTCACCTCGCCGTCGTTCACCACCTCGAAGGGCACCCCGCCCCAGGCGGCCTGCAGATCGAAGAACAGCCGGCGGATGCGGCGGTCGAAAAGATCGGGCGGGATCGAACGATACAGCGAACCGACTCGCACTTCATTGGCCACGTACACCCCCGCGGCGCTGCCGCCGATGGCATCCACGCGGGAAAGGTGGGCGGCGGCCCGGCGCAGCGAATCGTGGATGCCGTCGAAGTGGTATTGCGGATCGGATTGCGCGCCGGGCGTCCAGGGAGTTTCGTCGCTGAACACCACCTGCCCGTCCACCACCGCGGCGCACTTGCGGTCGCTGGCTCCCAAATCGAAACCGATGCGGCAACCCTCCAGGTGGCGGCCCAGAGGCGCGGCGGTCTCCTTTTCCGCGGGCGCGGCATCGAAGGAGGCCGCCACGATCTCCATCGGGCGCCCGTACACCCGCTCGCCCATGAACCGGTAGTCGAAGGCCCGCGCGCCCTCGGGAGCATAGACGCCGCGCAGGTAATCGGCGAGCGCGGGTTCGCCCGCCACGGTGACGCGAAAGCCGCCTTTCTGCCACAGCAGAAACTTGACCAGCCGCTCGATGTAGCGTTGGTTCCATTCGATCGCCGCGCCCTCGTGAGGCAGCGTGGCGCCGCGGAAAACCGAAACCGAACCATCGCTGCGTTCCAGCGCGAGGGCCAGTGGCCGGCCGCCTCCCGCATCCTTCAGCAAGGCGCGATAGGCACGATTCCACAAGGCTGCGGAGACGAATTCCGGATCCAGAACGGGGCGGAACTTGGGATGAACCTCAATCGAGTCTGACATGAGACCAACCTTTATAGTGCGGTTTCGGCGACGCTTGTGTCCAGTTCGTAACGGTTAAAGAAGGTTGCGAACCCACCCGCGGGCGCCAAGGCCCAGTTATCGAAACCGACCAGCCGGCTTCAATTTCAGACACGTTGTCTGATTTTGTCTCGTAACTCGTTGTGGAGTGCACCCCAAAATTGAGACACGGAAATTTCAGACACTTTTCATTTAATGGGAGGTGACCAAAAGTGAAGAAAAAACGAAAGCCCCGTGTCTATAGCTTGGAATTCAAGGTGGAAGCGGTGCGGCGGATGTGCGCCGGTGAAAACGTCCGTGCCTTAGGCCGCATCCTCGATGTGCCGCGATGCATGCTGTACTACTGGCTGGATCAGTATCGCGAGCGAGGGGCGGAGCGTTTGCGGGCTCCCGGTCGCCCCACGCTGAACCAGAGCATGGAACTCCAACGGAGCCCGGCCGAGGAGGCCGCCCAGCGCATTGCCGAGTTGGAACGGAAAGTGGGCCAGCAGAGCCTGGAGGTGGATTTTTTAAAAAGAGCCTTCCAGCGTGTAAAGGAGTCCCGCCCGAGCAGCAGCGCGCCTGGCGGGACAGCATCTACGGGGAGATCCGGGCAATGATGCTGCTGGAAGGCTCGCTGGATATCGTAAGGGCCTGCGAGTTGGCGGGAGTCAGCCGGGCGGGACTGTATCGGGAATACGCCGAGCATGAACGGCGGCAGGAGGAAACAGCGCTGCGCGATGCGATGCAGCGCATTGCGGTGGAGAGCCGTTGCTATGGGTACAGGCGCCTGACGGCGGAACTGCGGCATCAAGGCTGGGTAGCCAACCATAAACGCGTGTTGCGGCTGATGCGTGAAGATAATCTATTGTGCTTACGCAAGCGGCGGTTCGTGCTGACCACCGATTCGCGCCATCCTTACGGTGTATTTCCGAACCTGACGAAAGATCTTTCGCTGACAACGGTAAATCAGTTGTGGATTTCTGATATCACCTATATCCGGCTCCGGGAGCAGTTCATCTATCTGGCCGTGGTGCTGGACGCCTTCTCGCGTAAGGTCATCGGGTGGGCGCTGAAGGAGACCCTGGAGGCCGGTTTGGCCGTGGCGGCGCTGGATCGGGCGCTGGCTGACCGCACCATCGCGCCCGGCATTATTCATCACTCCGATCAAGGGGTGCAATATGCTTCCAAGGATTACGTCGAAAAGCTGCTCGCCCATGATTTCCGCATCAGCATGAGCCGCAAAGCCAGCCCCTGGGAGAACGCTCGCGCCGAAGCCTTCATGAAAACGCTCAAGAGCGAAGAAGTAGACCTTCGCAGCTATAAGGATCTGGTGGACGCCAGAAATTCGATCGCCCACTTCCTCGAGCAGGTATACAACTGCCAGCGCCTACATTCAGCGCTCGGCTATCTGTCTCCGACGGCTTTTGAAAGCCAGGGTCCACAGTCTCAAACCCCGGAGACCCGGTTATGAGTTTTCTTAGGCATGGCGGAATCTATCGGTCCGATGGGGTCAAACACCCTTTCCACCCGGAGTGGCTGCGCCGCCTCCCGTTGGTCGGCGCCCGTGCCCCGGTAAAAGGAGGCGACGGAAGGAACGCGCCCTGCTCATCCGCATCGTCCGCGATGAGTTCCGGCCGGCTATTCGTCGATCGGGTTGCTCTCCAGCAGAGCCCATCTCCGCTTCACCGGCAGCCTCAGCATGGCTCAACTCGCGAGGCGCCGGCCATCGGAATTCAGCGAGTGGTAAACTGTCTGAAGTTTCCCTGTCTCAGCCTAAGGGTGCACTCCATTGATTCTGAGTGAGTGCGTCAGACAGCGTGTCTGATTTCCGGTGGGGCGCTTATTCTGTCGCTGCTTTTCACGCGGAGGCTCGTGGCACAATAGAGCCAATCATGGAGGGCCAACCGTGGCAAAAGCATTGCGGACGGCGCGGCGGTATTGGAAGCTGATTGCGGTTTCCTGTTTTTCCCTTTCCATTGCGATGGCGCTGGGAGTATTGGCGCTGAGCCTGTCGAATACGGTGCTGCTGCTGCCGCCTTCGGGAGCGGAGCCGGACCGGCTGGTGATGATCTATTCGCATTCGGCGCATGAGGACATCGGCGAAGTGTCGTTTCCGGATTATGACTACTTCCGGAAGAACAACCACGTGTTCACGGACGTGGCGGCGGCGCCGAATTCGATTGGGCTGAACATGGCCATCGACGACGATGGCCGCGAAGTGAAACTGGCGACGCGGCCGGTGTCCGAGAATTATTTCGCGGTGTTGGGGATCAAGCCGTTTCTGGGCCGATTCTTTACGGCGGGCGAGACGGCGGAAAGCTCGGACGAGGCGGTGATGTCGTGGCCGTGCTGGAAGCGGCTGGGATCGCAGCGCGACATTATCGGCAAGCAGATGGCGGGGTGGACGATTGTGGGCGTGGCGCCGCCAAGTTTCACAGGTGGATTCTACGGAGCCAATGGGGATCTGTTCGGAAGTTGGAGGCACGATCAGGATCGATCGTGGATGGCGGACCGCTCACAAGGACATTTGATGTTGACCGCACGGTTAAAGCCGGGGGTGACGCGGGAGCAGGCGCAGACCGAGATGGCGGGCCTGGCGGGGCAGTTGGCAAGCGCGTACCCGAAGGAAGACAAGGGCAAGACGGCGGTGGTGACGCGGGCGACGCTGCTGCCGCCGGATGCCATTCCGTACCTGGTGGTCGCCAGCGGAGTTCTGATGGTGCTGGTGCTGCTGGTGCTGTTGATTGCGTGCGCCAACGTAGCGAACCTGATGCTGGCGGCGGCGACGGGACGGCGGCAGGAGGCAGCCATCAAGCTGGCCATCGGGGCGCCGCGGGGACGGTTGATCCGCGAGTTTCTGTGGGAGAGCGCGGCGCTGTGCGCCGCGAGCGGCGCCTTGGGTTACGGCATGGCTGCGGCGGTGGCGGGGTGGCTGAAGAATTTCAGCTATGTGTTCCCGATATGGGGCTCGTTTTCAATTTCGATCAGCCTGCGGCTGGACGGCGCCGTGCTGGGATTGACCATCGCGCTGGTGGCAATTGCGAGCCTGGCGACGGGGTTGGCCCCGGCGTTGTACGCCTCGTCGCCGGCGCTGGCGCAGATTTTGGGCGGTGAAGTGGTGGTGGGGGGATCGCAGAGAAATGTGCGGCGGAACGCGCTGGTAATTGTGCAGGTAGCGGTGTGCACTCTGGTGATGGTGGGGATGGGGCTGTGCCAGCGCGACCTGTACAACATGCGCCACGACGACTTCGGATTTTCGGCCCACAACCTGGTGGCGTTGAACGTGTACACAGAATCGGAGGGATACAAGCAGGCGCAAGCGGCGGAGTTTTACGACAAGCTACGGCGGACGACGGCGGCGCTGCCGGGAGTGCAGGCGGTAACGCTGGCATGGGATCTGCCGCTGTTCGGGTCGCAGGACCTGCCCATCCAGGTACCGGGAACCGACGCGGCGACCAGCCCGCACACGGCGGTGGACGACGCTTATTTCGCGGCGCTGGGGATACCCATCGTGGCAGGGCGCGGGTTCGATCGGAATGACCGGGAAAAGGCGCCGGGAGTGGCGATTGTAAACCGGCGGATGGTGGAGATGTATTGGAAGGGCAAGAATCCGCTGGGTGAGGTTTTCATGGTGGGCAAGCCGCCGCGGCCAGTGACCATTGTGGGGGTGGCGGCGAATACGAAAACCGATATCGACGAGGAGAAGCCGGGACCGTTTGTGTATCTCCCGCTGAGCCAGAACTACCGGTCTGGAATCGAGGTGATCGCGCGCACGAGCGGAGATCCGAAGCGGTGGGTAGAGCCGTTTCGCAAGGTTATGCACGGGCTTGGGCTGAAGATCATGATCGAGCCGGTGACGTTCGCCGAGTGGGTGGATCTGGACCTGTTTGGAATGCGGGTGATTACGTGGGGCGGCGAGTTGTTGAGCGGTCTGGGGCTGCTGCTGGCGATGGTGGGGCTGGCGGGGGCGGTGTCGTATTCGGTGGGGCAGAGGAAGAAAGAGCTGGGGATTCGGGTGGCGCTGGGCGCGCGGCGCGGGCAGTTGCTGGCCATGCTGTTACGGCAATCGGCGGTGGTGGCAGGCGCGGGAGTGGCGATCGGGCTGGCGCTGGGGACGGTGGCGAGCACACTGCTGCAGTCGCAGTTCTACCGCATGGGCGCGGTGGAGTGGACGGTGCTGCTCCCGGTGACGGTCGCGGTCATGGGGCTGGCGCTGGCCATCACGTGCTTGTCGGCGATGCCGTGGCTGCGGGTGGATCCGATGGAGGCCGTGAGGCACGCATGAAGGCCCGCGAACTCCGGCTCTGGAAGCGTGCCCAGCCAGAGGATTAATCCAGGGAATAGTCGCCGTGTAGAATACTATTAATAGAAGTCATCGCTCGATGCTGGGCTCTACTTTTTGTCGTTACCAGTGGTGGCGAACCTCCGTCGCCGCGTTCTTAGCAGCAAGTTGGCTGAGCCCGCGGGGTTATTCCCAGGATGCGCCCAAGCCCGCGCGCCTTCCCCAGCGCACCGCGGTGGCCGCGACCTCCGGCAACCAGCCTGCGAAAATCGATTACCAGCGCGAGGTCCATGCCATTTTCGCGGCTCATTGTCTGGTGTGCCACAACGCCGAAAAGCGCTCGGGCGGCCTCTCGCTTGGTACGTATTCCGACATCATCGCGGGCGGCCGAAGCGGCGCAGCCATCCAGCCCGGGCGAAGCGGTGAGAGCCTGGTGGTGAAGCGGATCCTGGGGGAAGTGACTCCCGCCATGCCGCTCGGCGGCGATCCTTTAGCCGGGACCGAAGTGGCTACGCTGCGCGCCTGGATCGATGAAGGAGCCCGCGCCACACCCGCGTCGGCGCCGGCCAAGGCCCGTTGGGCGCCACCGCTGGGTTTGACCCAGCCCGCTATTCCGCCGGTGACCTGGGCTGGGTGGACAGAGCCGCTGGACCGTTTCACCGCCGCCTATTTGCGGAAGCAAGGCGTGCCCCAGCCGGTTCCGGTCGATTCGGCTGTGTTCGCGCGCCGCGCGTATCTCGATTTCTGGGGACTGCCTCCCGCGCCCGGCGAGATTCGCGCGTTCGTGGCGAGCGCCGATCCGAACAAACGAGCCAAGCTGGTGGCGCGGCTCAGTAGCGATCCGGAGAGGTACGCCGAGAATTGGATCAGTTGGTGGAACGATCTGCTCCGTAATGACGAAGGCGTTGCCTACATCTCGGAAGTCGCGGCACGCAAGAGCATCACTTCGTGGCTGCTCGACGCTCTCGAAAACAACAAGCCGTACAACCAGATGGTGGGAGAGCTGTTAAATCCCACCGCGAGCGGCGACCCGGATGGCTTCCTGATCGGGGTCAACTGGCGCGGCGTCGTCAGCGCGTCGCAGACCCCGCCCCTGCAAGCCGCCCAAAATGCCGCTCAAATCTTCGTGGGGATCAATTTCAAATGCAATTCGTGCCATGACAGCTTCATCAGCAAGTGGAAGCTCAAGGACGCCTACGCGCTGGCCGCGTACTTCTCCGCGGAGGAGAAGCTGCAACTCTACCGGTGCGACGTAGCCCAGCCGGGGCAGTTCGCCACCGCAGCCTACATGTATCCGGAGCTCAACCGGCCGTTATCCTCCACCAGCATTCAGGACCGCCGCGCCGCCATCGCCGCGATTTTCACCGACCCCCGCAACGGCCGGCTACCGCGGACGTTGGTCAACCGCATCTGGGAAAAACTCATGGGCCGCGGTTTTGTGGCCGATTCCGACGATATGGATGGCGAACCTTGGAGTCCGGAACTGCTCGACTATCTGGCGGCCGACTTCGTAAAGAACGGCTACGACATCAAGCGCCTGATTGCGACCATCGTCGCGTCCAAAACGTATCAGATGCCCGCCATCGCCCGCCCCGGAGGGACCCCGGTACAGTACTCGTTTCGCGGACCCGAGCTACGCCGCCTCACCGCCGAGCAGTTTGCCGATGCGGTGGCCGCTGTAACCGGCGATTGGCACGTAGCCCGTCCCCGGCCTGCCGCGCCGTCTCCGGCTGCCGCCGCGGCGGCTGCTACGGAAGCCGCGAAAACCGCGGCGGCCCTGGCGAACGCCAATCTGGCCGGCGTGGTCCTGGCCTCCGACGGCACGAAGCTGCCCGGTGTCTTCTCCGGCGCGCCCCAGGACACCGAACAGAACCTGACCATCAATCAGGTGCTCACGCGGACCGCCAGCGAGGCCGCAGCCAGCCGCGCCGCGGCAGCCGCGGCAAGAGCGGCCGGCGGCAGCGCGCCGCCTGCTTCCCTTGCACCTCCGCCTCCGGTAGCGCCCGGCAATTATGCGCGCGAATGGCGGATTGCCGCCAGCAACCTCACCCGCGCGCTGGGCCGGCCGATTCGCGATCAAGTCTATACGACCCGCGACGCGCAGGCCACCAGCATGCAAGCCGTGGAACTGGTGAACGGCGAAACCTTGAATCACTGGCTCTGGCGCGGCGCCCAGAAAATGTTGGGCGTTCTGCCGCCGGAACCGGTGAGCCTGTTCAGCCGACAGGTGAGCGGAGATCCCTTCCGTCCGCCTGCGCCCGCGCCCATAAGTCCCGCCGCCGCCGGAAGCGCTTCCGGCTCGCAGATACTGCCGGTGGTCCCGGCGCCTCCGCCGCAGCCTCCGCCTCCGCCGGTCCCGTTCCGCATCGATGTCTCGCACTCACAGAAGCTCTACCTGATCGTCGAAGACAATCTCTCCACGGCCCCCGACAAAGCCGCTCCCATCTGGCTGCACGCCTTCTTCACCTCGGCCGATGGCGGGCGGACGCCCCTGACGGCGCTGCGGCCCGCCGCCGCCGACGGGCTGCGCGAAGACAGCTCCGCTATCGTCCCGCTCAACACTCACCAACCGGTCACGGACGCGCTCCGCGTGAAATTCCCCTCCGAGCTGGTCTACGATATCTCCGGCCGCGGCTTCACCAGCTTTGAGGGCATACCTTTTTTCGAAGACAAGCCGCTGATTCAGGGCGAAGGCGTATCCGGCCGCTTCTTCGTCTTCGATCAGAAACCGAGCCTCGACCGGCTGGCGCCGCCCAAACCGGAGACGCCCGTGCCGCCGCTGCCGGTACTCAAGACCTCAGCGGAAGCGGTTGACAGGGTCTACTATTACCTGCTCGGCCGCGCCCCCTCGCCGGCCGAACGACAGGTAGGCGTCGCGGCTCTGGATGATTCCGCCCATCCCGGCCGCCCCAGCGCGGAGGGCCTGGCCGATCTGCTTTGGTCGGTGATCATGAGCCCGGAGTTTCAATTCATCCGTTAGAGGTATTGCCATGCGTAGAGAATCCGAAACCAAGCTTACCGCGGAAGAATCCTTCATTGCCGCCAAGATCGGCCGCCGCGGCTTTATGGCCAGAGGCGTAACCGCCACGGCTGCGCTGGCTTCGCTGATCGGCTCGGGGCCTGAGCTGGTGCGCGCCGCCGGTCCCTCGCCCACCGCGGATTCCCTGATCGTTCTGTGGATGGCCGGCGGCATGGCCTCCACCGAGACCTTCGACCCCAAGCGGTACACTCCGTTCGCCCCGGGGGTGCGCACCCGGGATGTTCTCAGCACCTTCCCGGCGATCGACACCGCAGTCGACCAGATCAAGTTTTCGCAAGGCCTCGAATCCGTCGCCAAAGTGATCGACCGCGGCTCGCTCATCCGCAGCTTTCAGGCCGCCGACCTCGGCTTCATTCTCCACTCCCGCCACCAGTTCCACTGGCACACCGGCTATATTCCGCCGCAACCAATGGCGGTGCCGCATATCGGCGCGGTCATAGCCAAGACCCTGGGGCCACGCGTCGATACCATGCCTCCATTCATCTCCATCGGGCAGAACCTGGAGATCGGCGGAGAATCGGCGGCTCTGAAATCGTTCCATACGGCCGGTTTTCTGGGCAGCGAATACGGCCCGGTATTGCTGGCCGATCCCCAGGACGCGGCCTCGGCGGTGCGTCCGCCCTCCGACGTCGGCAGCGCGCGCTTCGTGAGCCGCCGCAAGCTTTATGAGAAAGTGCTGGCCAATGAGCCGGTTTACCAGTTCGCCGGCGATTACCAAAGGCGGAGCCTGCTGCGCTCTCTGGATGCCGCCGACCGTCTCTTGACCTCACCTTCGGCCAAGGCCTTCGACCTTTCTCTGGAGGCGAGCAGCAAATTCGACATCTATAACACCAGCCGTTTCGGACAAGGCTGCCTGCTGGCGCGGAGGCTTGTCGAAGCCGGCGCCCGATACGTGGAAGTGACCAGCGAATACATCCCTTTCCGGTGGTGGGACAGCCACCAGGACGGCCATTCGCGCGCGGTGATGATGAAGAAGATCATCGATGGGCCGGTGGCGCACTTGATTCTCGATCTCGAAGAGCGCGGCCTGCTCAACCGCACGCTGGTGGTTCTGGCCAGCGAGTTCAGCCGGGACGCTGTTACCGAGGGCAAGGTGGGAAAAGAAGTGAAGGACCAATCGAACACGCCCGACGTGATGACGCTTCCCGTGCACTATGGTATGCACCGCCATTTCACCGCCGCCGGTTCCATTCTGATGTTCGGCGGCGGAATAAAGAAAGGGTTCGTCTACGGCAAGACCGCCGAAGAGCGGCCCTGCACCACGATCGAGAATCCGCTGCCGGTGGAGGACCTGCACGCGACCATATATCGCGCTTTGGGTATCGCGCCCGATCAATATTTCCTGAACGAGAAGCGTCCCGTCTACGTGACCAAGGACGGCAAGGGCAGGGCCGCCGCCGAGCTTTACGCGTGATCCGCGCGGTGTTCGCTCAGTGGACCGGTGGAGGGTTTCTCACGATGGGAGCCGGCGTGCGATTCACCTTCACATCGATACAGGCGGGCTTGCGCGAATCCCACGCCTCGCGAAGGCTGTGGCGTACGTCGCTCACGGTTTCGGCGTGCCGGCCAAAGCCTCCGAGCGCTTCCACCATGCGGTCGTAGCGGGTAGGCCAGAGATCACAACCCACCGCGCGGCTGGGGCCGAATCGCCGGATCTGAATCTGAATCTCGGCATTCCACCCGGCATCGTTTCCAATTACCGCCAGGAACGGCAGGTTGTAGCGAAGGGCCGTATCGAATTCCATGGCGTGGAATCCCATCGTTCCGTCTCCCGCCACGGTCACGATCCGCGCATCGGGAAAAGCGGCGCGCGCGCCGATAGCAAACGGGATCGCGCCCCCAATCCCCCCGGAGGTTCCGTTGATCACCCGCTTTCCGGCAGTGATGCACGCTTGCGCCCACTGGCCGAACTCGCCTCCGTCGGCGATAAAGATGCTGTCGTCCCCGGCATCGAGAAACTCCTGGACGGCATCCAGCACTCCCACGGTGTGTTGCTGAGGCCCTGCCGCCAGGCGCCAGGCTTGGGGCCGATACTCCACCGCGCTGCGCACCTCCTCGGGCCAGGTTGATTTCCACAAAGCGCCTGCGGCTGCCATCCGCAGACAACGAAGCGCCGTTCGAATAGCATCGCCGGCGGTTGCCTGGTAGAGCCGGCCGTCCTCCGGAATATTGCGGTGAGCCTGCGCCAGGACCAGTTGGTCCGCATCGATCTGCACGAATCGGCATTGCGGCTGGAATCCGGGCGCTGCGCCGAAGTTCAGCGTGCTGTCCAAGGGCTTGCCGGCCAGCACCACCACGTCGGCCCTGGCGGCCACGTCCGCGAAAGCGCCTAAACATGGATCGTTCAGGCCTCGCGGGCTTTCCATGCCGACCACCGCCGCACCGGCTTCCATGCCGAACTCCTGCAGTTCGCGAAACGCCGCACTTCGCATCGCGGAGGGTCCCGCGATCAACAACAGGCGATCGGCGGAGCGCAAAATCGACACGAGATCCCGCTCTGCTTCTGCCGACAGCGAGACTACGGCGGGCGGCCCCTTCTCCACCGGCAGAAACTGCCCGGCTGGATGTTCGGCCTCAACCACATCGACCGGCAGGCTGAGGTGCACGGGGCCCGGCCTCCCCGCCTTGGACAGGGCCACCGCGCGCACCAAGTCCTGCCTGATGGTCCGGGGATCCTTCACCCGCCAACTGCGCCTGGTGACGGGACCAGCCATGGTCACCTGGTCCAGTTCCTGAAAGGCGCCTCGGCCGTCTGTGCCAATGGCGGAATCCCCGCTCAGCAGCACCACCGGCGACTCCGCCATTTTCGCCACGTAAAGAGCCGTCAGGCAATTCGTAAATCCCGGCGCGGCCGTGACCAGAACCACGCCCG
>JASHSS010000856.1 GCA_030038565.1 Bryobacteraceae bacterium | reverse complement strand
GCCGCCACGGTGGTGGGCGATACGGTCGGCGACCCCTTCAAGGACACCAGCTCGGTGGCCCTGAACCCGATCATCAAGTTCACCACCCTGTTCGGCCTGCTGGCGGTTTCGCTGGCGGTGGACCTTACGCGGACGCAGGGCGCGTCCTTTACCACCGCGCTGGCCGCGGTGTTCTTCCTGGTCTCTGCGGTGTTTGTGTACCGCAGTTTCTACGGCATGCGGATCGAGAGCGGCAAGGACTGAGGAAGAGCCGTCTTTCACCACGGAGGCGCGGAGGCCACGGAGAAAGCACGGAGAAAACCTGGGGAGAGGTCCCGAAGGGTGCTACGCCCGCCGGGAAGAAGAATGGGGGCGATGGAAGGCTCTCGCAAAGGCGCTAAGGCGCAAAGTTCCGCCAAGGGGAAGATTGCCAGTTAGCGAGGTGGCTCCGGGCAACGCGTTTTCTATTAGGCGGGTGGTGTTCTCCGTGCTTTCTCAGTGGTCTCCGCGCCTCCGTGTGAACACGCTACCCGCTTGAAGACGCTTCCCGCTCGAAGACGCCGGCCCCTTACCGGGCTGCCGCGCTGACGGGGCGCGCCTCGGCCAGCGCGGGTTCCGCGCGGCGGCGCGCGGCGCGGCGGGCCTTCCAGCGGAGCCAGAGGATCGAGAGCGCGATCATCAGGGCGGTTACAATCAGCGTGGCCAGCACCACTTGGGGAATGTCCAGCTTGCGCTTAATGGGCTTGATCACCCCGCCATAGACCAGCATCACGTGGACCCAATAGACCATTAGGGAGTTTTTGCCCAGAGTCTCCATCCAACTCCAGGCCTGGCGGGCGCCGTACTCGGTCCACAGGTAGGCGCCCGCCATCATCAGCAGGCAGATACCGGTACGAATGGAAATCAGGGCGGGGCTGTCGGTCCAGAAGTTCGACTGAGGATAGAGCGAATACGGCAGGTTGGCGAAATACTGGGAGATGAAGACCATTCCGAATCCCAGCAGGACGCTCCATTGCATCAGGCGATCCAGGCGGTCGGCGGGGGCGCGCTTCACCACCACGCCGGCGGCCAATCCGAAGGCCAGGTAGGAGGCGCACGGAAAAAACGGGAAGCGGCCGCGGCCGAAGCCGGGGGCCAGATACTCGTGCAGAAGCTGCGGGACGCCGGTCCACGGGAGATGGGCCACCACCGGAGACGCGACGGCGATGGTGATTCCGGCCGTGGCAGCGAAACGGGCGCGGCCCGCGCCCGGGAAGACCGCCGCGGCCGCCAGGAACGCCATGGCCACCGCCATGCAGTTGAGGATATCCACCCTGGTCAGATCGGCGGCATCGCCATGGGGCCAGGCGCCCAGGTAGTTGGTGAGACGGAAGAGCAGGGCGATTCCGCCGATGTAGGCCGCCCGACGCAGGGAGGTCACCCAGCGACGGCCCCAGAGGCGCTCGCGGCGCTCCAGGCTGTCCATCTGGAAGGCCGAGGTCATCCCGGCCATGAAGAGGAAGAGGGGTGCGGCCATCCCCCCGACGAACTGCGAAAGGACATAAGGGCCGCCCTCGCGCAGGTCCAGGCGCGTGAGGGAGTTGATGGTGTGGCACTGGATCATGATGACTATGGCAAGTCCACGCATCCAGTCCAGGAACGGGTATCGCTTCAAGTTCTACCTTAGGAGGCGCTACAGCTTGGCAAACAGTTTCCCCAGAATGCGGATCGCCTGGTCGACTTCCTTTTCGGTGGCAATGTAGGGAGGCAGGAAGCGCAGGACGGTGTCGTGGGTGCAGTTGATGAGCAGGCCTTCGGCCATGGCGTCCAGCACGATTTGCTTACCGGGGATGGCCAGATCCACGCCCAGCATGAGGCCGAAGCCGCGCACTTCCTTGACGAAGCCGTGCTTGCGCGCCAGCTCGTTCAGGGAGACGTGGAAGTAGCCGCCCACGCGCTGGATGGCCGGCATCAGCTCATCCAGAATATCCAGGAACTCGAGCGCCACCCGGCAGGCCAGAGGCCCTCCGCCGAAGGTGCTTCCGTGCATGCCGGGCTTGATGGCCGCGGCGGCCTCGGGGTTGGCCACGATGAAGCCCAGGGGCAGGCCGCAGGCTACCGGTTTGGCCGCCACCACGATATCGGGCAGGATCACGGGCGACGACCGCTGGTAAGCGAAATACGTCCCCGGACGGCCCACGCCGCACTGGGTTTCATCGGCGATCAGAAAAGCGTGATAAAGCGAAGCCAGCTCGCGGGCCTTGCGGGCGAACGAGGCAGTCAGCGGGCAGATGCCGCCCTCGCCCTGGATCATTTCCAGGACCACCGCGGCGGTGCGCCCGTCGATGGCCTCCTCGAGGGCCGCTTCGTCGTTGGGGGGCACGAACTTGACGCCCGGAAGCAGGGGTTCGAAATCCTGGCGGTACTTGGGCTGGCCGGTGGCGGAAAGCGCGCCCAGGGTGCGGCCGTGGAAGGAATTCTCCAGCGCCACGATGCCGTACTTCTCGGGATTGATGGCGCGCCCGTGGGCCTTGGCCATTTTCAGGGCGCCTTCCATGGCCTCGGTGCCGGTGTTGGCGAAGAAGGTGCGGTCCAGGCCGCTCATCTCCGCCAGGCGTTTGGCCAGCGGCCCCTGGTACTGGTGGAAGTAGAGATTGGAGCTGTGAATCAGGAGGCCGGCTTGCTCGCGCAGCACTTTGACGATGCGCGGATGCGCGTGCCCCAGGGCGTTGACGCCGATGCCGGTGATGAAATCGAGGTAGCGGCGGCCTTCCAGGTCGTAGAGGTGGCAGCCCTTGCCGCGCGAGACCACCAGCGGATAACGGGCGTAGTTCTGGAGCACGTACTGCTGTTCCAGGTCCATGACGGCTTGGGCGGCGGCGTCGGCAACGGGCGGAGGGGCGCTGGTCATTCACCCATCATAGAGGAGACCGGGGCGGGGCCGCAAAGCGGGGAGCGTCGGGTTTCAGCGGTTTCCCACTGCGCGGTTTCTCACTCCGTTGTGCCGCGCTTTGGTTTGGCCTATGATTAGCTAAACCATGCATTTCCGCTTCGGTTTCGCGGTCTGGACGATGTTAGGGGCAAGCCTGGCGGCGCAGCAGGGCGGCGTGACGGCCCCGGCAGGCGGCACTACGGGCGCTCCGGCGCCGGCGGTGGCTCCGGCGACACCCCCGGCGACGGCGGCGCCAAAGCAGAACGCGCCGGAAACCAAGGCTACCGAGGAAGCCGCCACGTTCCACACACGCGTCAACCTGGTGATGGTGCCGGTGGTGGTGCGCGATAAATACGATAAGGTGGTCGGCACCCTCAAGCAGGAGGATTTCCGCCTGGCGGATCGCGGTAAGCCTCAGGAGATCATCAAGTTCTCGGTGGAAATGCCAGCCCGTCCGGCGATCTACCGGAAGGCTCCGGACGATGCCGCCTTTGGAGAAGCCGCGGCGGCGGCCGGGGGAACTCCGGCGGCGCCTCTGCCGGACCGGTTCGTGGCCTATGTCTTCGACGACGTACACACCAACTTCACCGACCTGGCGCGGGTGCGGGATGCCGCCATCCGCCACGTGGACAGCCTGGGGCCCAAGGACCGGGCCGCGGTCTACACCACCTCCGGGCAGGTCACCGAAGAATTTACAGATGACCGGGAGGCGCTGAAGGCGGCCATCCGGAAGCTGCTTCCGCACCCTATCGCGCGCTCCGGCGCTACGCAGTGCCCGGACATCAGCTACTACCAGGCCGACCTGATCGTGAACAAGAACGACCCGATGGCGTTGCAGGCCGCGGTGGCGGACACGATGGCCTGTGCGAACATGGATCCCACCATGGCGACCGCGGCACAAAGCATGGCGCAGGGCGCGGCAATGCAGGTTTTAGGCTCGGGAGAGCAGGAGACCCACGTGTCGCTGTTCTCGCTCACGGAGATTGTGCGGCGCATGGGGACAATGCCCGGGCAGCGCGTGATCCTGCTGGTCTCTCCCGGTTTCATCACGCCGAACGACCTGCTGCAGGAGATGACCGACGCTATGGACCGCGCCATCAAGGCCAACGTGGTGATTGGGACGCTGGATGCGCGCGGGCTGTACACCGATATGCCGGATGCCAGCCGGTCGATGAACGGCACTGTGGCCATCGGTCTGAAGCTGCGGTACGACCGGGAGGCGGCGCGGGCGCAGGCGGACGTGCTGGGGGCCTTGGCCGCAGGGACGGGCGGCAATTTCTTCGAAAACAACAACGATCTGTATGCCGGCTTCGAGCGTCTGGCGGCGCCGCCGGAGTACGTCTACATGCTGGGATTTTCGCCCCAGAATTTGAAGCTGGACGGCAGCTTCCACCCTTTGAAGGTGACGGTGAAAAACGGGGTGAGTCTGAACATCCAGGCGCGCAAGGGTTATTATGCGCCGCGTCACCTGAGCGATCCCAGGGAGACCGCGCGGGAGGAAATCTCCGAGGCGCTGTTCTCGCGCGAGGAAATGACGGATTTGCCGGTGGCCTTGACGACCCAGTATTTCAAGCCCACCGAGAACAGTGCGCGGGTAACGGTGCTGATGCGGGTGGACGCCAAAAAGCTGCGGTTCCGCAAGGAGGACGACCGCAATTGCAACGAGCTGACGATTGCGACGGCCCTGTTCGACCGCAACGGGAACTTCGTGGTGGGGAACCAGAAACGGCTGGAAATGAAGCTGCGCGACGAGACCCTGGCGAAGCGCCTGGACAACGGTCTCACGGTGCGCAGCAGTTTCGACGTGAAGCCGGGGGCTTATATGGTCCGGCTGGTGGTGCGGGATGCCGAAGGAGAATTGATGTCGGCCTCCAACGGCGCCGTGGACATTCGGTAAGGAGGATGGAAATGCGGTTTGGGAGCATGGTTTTTCTGACGGGAATTTGTCTGGCGGGATGGGCGCCGGCGCAGGACCAGACGACGCCGCCCGCGCAGCCGGCACAAGGGGCGGCCCAGCCGGCACAAGGCACGGAGCCGGCGGCCACCTTCAAAACCGAGACGCGGCTGGTTCCGGTGGACGTGGTGGTGATGGACAAGAAAGGCAATTACGTCCGCGATCTGACCAAGAAGGACTTCAAGGTTTACGAAGACAGCAAAGAACAGGAACTCACCACGTTTTCGTTCGGCTCCGATCCGAATGCCCCGGAGAGCGCCAAACAGCGCTACCTGGTTTTGTTTTTCGACAACTCCACGATGAATTACGGCGACCAGATGCGGGCGCGCGCGGAGGCGGCTAAATTCATCGACGCCAACGCCGGCCCCGAGCGGCTCATGGCGGTGGTGAATTTCGGCGGATCGCTGGTGATCAGCCAGAACTTTACAGCCAATGCGGACCGGCTGAAGGCTGCCGTGACCGGGGCGCGGAGCTCGGCCGTATCTCCCAACATGGGCGGCGGCGGCGCGGCGGGAGGGGGCCTGGGCGGGCGCACCATGGGTGGGATGGGAGGTTTCGGGGCGCGCGATGTGATTCTGGCGCTGCGCAGCATGGCCGACAATCTCCAGGATATTCCGGGCCGCAAGATTCTGATCCTGTTCACCTCCGGATTTCCGCTGCGCAATAACGCCGAATTGATGTCGGAACTGACCGCCACGATCGACCGCTGCAACCGGTCGAATGTGGCGATTTACCCGATTGACGTGCGCGGCCTGGTGGCCGGGCCGTTGCGCCTGGGAGGCGCGTTGATGGCTCCGCCGGCAGGCCCAGAGGGCACCCCGGAGGGCGCCCCCATGCCGTCCTTCATGCGGGAGCTGGGAATCGCGCTGGCCTTGAACCCGGTGCTGCGGATTGCCGCGTTTCAGAGAGCCGGCGGCAGTTCGGGCGGCAGTACAGGCGGCAGCGTGGGAGGCAGCGGCGGGGCGGGCGGCGCACGCGCCGGGTCTCCCGGCAGCTCAGCGGGCACCGCCTCCCACGGAAGCACGGGGACGGGAACCGGAACGACCGGATCGCGCGGGAGCGGGACGAGCGGCACCTCGAGCGGCAAAGCGGGCGGTGGCGGCGCGGCGGCTCCCGTGGTGGCGGGGTCCCCACGCACCATCATGCCGCACATTCCGGAGGGCGTTTCGGCAAACCAGGACATGATGTACGCGCTGGCCAACGGCACCGGCGGCTTCGTGATCGTCAACACGAACGATTTGCTGAAGGGCATGGAATCCATCGGCAAGGAACAGAACGAGTTCTATTTTCTGGGCTACGCGCCGCCCGAATCCAAGGAGGGTTCCTGCCACACCATCCATGTGAAGGTGGACCGCGGCGGCACCAGCGTGCGGGCGCGCAGCGGCTACTGCAACGTGAAAAGCAAGGACGAACTGGCGGGGAAGCCCATCGAGACGCAACTCGAGAGCCGCGTGACCGGTGCGCAGGCGGCCACCGTGGCGGCGCCCTTGCAGGCAGCCTATTTCTACAGCGGCGCGAATACCGCGCGGGTGGCGGTGTCGCTCGCCATTCCGGCATCGGCAGTGAAGTTCGAAAAGGTGAAGGGCAAATACCACGGAGAGATCAACGTGCTGGGGATCGCCTACCGCTCGGCCAACGATGTGGGAGCGCGTTTCAGCGACACGGTCAAGCTGGACTACGACAAGAAGGAAGAGGTGGAGGAATTCGCCTCCAAGCCTTACCATTATGAGAACCAGTTCGAGGTGTCGCCCGGAAAATACAACCTGAAGGTGGTTTTCAACTCCGGCGGCGAGAACTTTGGCAAGCAGGAAATGCCGCTCTCGATCGACACGTTCGACGGGGAAGAGTACAGCATGAGCGCGCTGGTGCCGACCACGGAATTCCATCAAATGGGCCAGAACGACCCGTTGATGAACTCGAAGATCGACGCCGATCTGATCGAGGGCAAGACGCCCATGATCGCGGGGCCCTACGAATTTACCGCTCCGGCGGCCTATCACTTTAAGCCGGATTCGAAGGTGGCGGTGTATTTCGAAATTTACGATTCCCTGCTGGCGGCGGAGGAACCCGCGCCCGAAACTCCGGCTCCGGCGGCGGCGGCCGGGCAGCCCGCGGACCCGCTGGGTCTGCACACGGAGAAGCCCGCGACGCCCGCGGCTCCGCCGAAGCGAATGCTGGCGGAAATGCGCATCCTGGACCGGCAGACCGGCGAGATGAAGCTGGATTCCGGCGGTGTGGATGTCTCGAATTTCATCCGCAAGGGGAACCCGGTGATGCCGGTCGCGCTGGTGGTGCCGGTGAAGGACCTGAAGCCCGGCGGGTATCGGCTGGAGATCCGCAGCGGCGATTGGCAGAACCGCAACCAGGCGCGGACGGTGGATTTCGATATCGAGTAGAAGCGCACGGCGTCTTCACCACGAGGCTACAGGCCGAGGGGCCTCGACGTTCGTGGGAACAGAAGCTTTCCGGACTCGGGCCGGCGGCGTCTCCGACGCGGAGGTGCCCCATAAGCGCTAACCCACGCGTCCTGAACCCATTTGAGCCTACGGAACACTCGGGAGTTAAGGAACATTGAGGGCGGTGGTGACGATTTTGGGAGAGATGGGAAGCGAAAGCACTTCTACGGTTGGGCGTGACGCGGTCAAGGGCAACACCGCGAACGCGAACGGCGTCGGCATACCAGAGGTATGAACAGGTATTCTATAAAGAGGAACTCCGAATGATCCTGCCGCGAGGTGTCGCCCAACCAGTCGAGCTCACAAAGCGTCTCAATGCTCTTGCGCCTCTCCCAACCGGCGTTGTGAAGTGGCGTTACACCATTGAAAACGATTGGAGTGGTGACCCAGCGATCTTTTTTTGGATCACCCTGTCAGACGAAGCGGCGCGTCCCGCAGTTCTGTCCCAAAACAGCCGGCGCATCATGGACTTCATTACGCAACAGCTCGATCCGATGGGCCAATGGGATTTGATTCCGTACTTCAGCTTTCGGAGCCAATCCGAGCAGGAGAATCTCAAGGAAGAGGTCTTCGGTTGATTGGATGGCGTATCACGACGACCTGATTCAGCACGCGATCTTCCTGTCTGATCTCAGTCTGCCGAACGCGCCCAACCAAGTCGATCTTCGCCGGGCGGTTTCAGCAGCATACTACGCTGTTTTCCATTTGCTCACCATGGAGGCTGCGCAGAACTGGAAACACCAGAGCCAGCGCGATCGATTTGCCAGACTGTTCGATCATGGCCGGATGAAGACATGCTCTTCGAAGGTATCATCGCGCCCACTTCCGGTCGATCCTACCGCAATCCCCGTCGCCTCGGATCTAAGACTCGTGGCGGATTCATTTGTGAAACTCCAGCAGGCCAGGCATACTGCGGACTATGACAACTCCATAGTATGGTCACGGACGCAGGCTTTAGAAATGATTTTCATGGCCAAAAGCGCGCTAACCGCGTGGTCGAACATTCGAGAAGAAGAGATCGCCCAGGACTATTTGCTGGATCTGATGGGAACCCGATCGTAGGTGGCTGGTCTACGCGCGGCTTTCGCTGAACGATGCCTCGCCGTTCGACTCTCTGCAGTTCGCCTTCGTAAGGGCGGATTCGAGCCTGCGTGACCCTGCGTCAGGTCCACCCGGCCGTATCGTCCCCATCCCTCGTCACGGGGCCATCCGGCTAGCCGTTCAGACGTTAAGTTAGGGCTTATAGGGGCGCCCCCGCGTCGAGGGGCTTGGTTCAGGGAAACCGAGGGGCCAGGAGGCTTGGCGCGGGGTCAGAGCGCTGCGGTCACGATGGAGGCCAGCTCTTCTTCCGTCAGCGAAATGGGATTGCCTTTCATGCTGCTGGCTTTGGCGGCCTGGGCCACGATTCGCGGGATGGCGGATGGAGCAACGCCGTAGCGGGACAGCGGGGGAACGCGCAGTTTGCGGCCGAGCGCGGCCAGCCACTCCACGCCGTCTTCGGCGGATGAATCGGGCCGGCCCGTGAGCCAGCAGGCCACCTGCCGGTAGCGGTGCAAGGCCGGATTCCGGCCGTCGCGCGACCGCAGGGCTTGCACATTCTTCTCCACGACATGGGGCAGCAGGGCCGCGCATAGAGCGCCGTGCGGAGCGGAAAGCATGCCACCCAGAGGGGCCGCGAATCCGTGGACCGCTCCCAGCGCGGCATTGGCCAGAGACAGCCCGCCCAGCAGGCTGCTCCAGGACATGTCGGCGCGCGCGCGGCGGTCCACGGGGTTGTCCCAGACTTGCGGCAGAGCGCGGGCGGCGCGCGGGATACCATCCGTGGCGAACAGGTCGGTCATGGGGTTCGCGCGCAGCGAAACGTACGGCTCGATCAACTGGGTGAGCGCGTCGAGGCCGGTGGCGGCGGTGACCTCGGGCGGCAGACCCAGGGTGAGCGAGGGATCCACCACCGCCAGGCGCGGCAACATGAACGGGCTGCGCAGGCTGGCCTTCAGGTGGTGCTCGGGGGATGCCAGCACGGCGTTGCGGGTGACTTCGGATCCCGTTCCGGCGGTGGTCGGCACGGCGATCATGGGCGCGGAGGGGCGCTCGATGGGCTGCCCCCGCCCAATCACTTCGAGGTAGTCCAGAGGGTCGCCGGGGTTGGTCAGGAGCGCCGCGAGGGCTTTGCCGGCATCGATGGCGCTTCCGCCGCCGAAGGCCACCACCACGTCGCACTGTTCCCGGCGGGCGTATTCGGCGGCCGAACGGATCTGGCCGATTTCCGGCTCGCCCGCCACGCGGACGCAGGCCGCCGGCCGGAGATCGGCTTCCAGAAACCGGGCGCGTTCCGGAGAAGCCCCGGTGACCAGCAGGACGCGGCTGCCGAGCGAATGGGCGGCGGGCACTACCTCCGTGGCCGTACCTTCTCCGAAGAGGATGCGGGTGGCAGTCGCGAACTCGAAGCGGGGGGCCGGTGGCGGCGGGTTGGGAGTCATGCCTTTAGAAAATCCTGGTCACCGGGATCGATGTTGGTGTACCACTGGCGCGTACGCGGCTCGGCCAGAAGCGGGGTGACTCTCTCTATCCAGGCGAGGTAGTGGGCGGTTTCCTTGTGCAGGGCCGGTGCGGCGGCATCGCGGTACACCTCGATCAACAGGAAGCGGGTGGGGTCGTCGGACTGCTCGAGGAAGTCGAAGCGGGCGATGCCGGGCTCGCGGCGGCTGTTGCGGGCATTTTCGAGGGTGGCCTCCCGGAAGGCTTCCAGGTGCTCGGCCAGGACGTGGATTTGAACTTGAAGGATCTGCATATAGGATGGCTCTTCTCCATTATGCGCGCTACACTGTTGGCCATGGATACGGATCGCAGGAACTTCCTCGCATCGGCGCTGGGGGCGGCGCCCTTGTTTATTCCGCGGCGCGCATGGGGCGCCAACGACCGCCTGGCTTACGGCATGGTGGGCGCCGGCGGACGCGGCCAATACCTGAACCGGAATTTCCAGAAGCTGGGCGCCGAGTGCGTGGCGGTGGCGGAGGTCTACGAGCCGCGCATTCAGGAGACCCTCAAGCAGTCGCCCAACGCCAAGCCGTACGTGGATTATCACGAGCTGCTGGGGCAGGCGGGGATGGACGCGGTGGTGGTGGCGACACCCGATCACCAGCACTTTCCGGTGTTGCAGGCGGCCCTCGACGCCAAAAAGGACGTCTACCTGGAAAAGCCCATGTCGCACTCGCTCGCACAGAGCCGGCAGATGATCGCGGCGGTGCGGAGGACCCAGCAGATCGTGCAGATCGGCATGCAGCGCCGCAGCGCGCCGGCGGTGATCAAAGCCAAGGAACTGGTGGACAGCGGCATTCTGGGCCGCATCACGCTGGTGAAGCCTATGTGGAACTGGAACGTTTCGAGGGCCCTGGACAATTCCCCGCTGCCGGGAAAGCTGGATTGGAAACGCTTCCTGGGCGCCGCGCCCGACCGCGACCTGGAACCCATGCGCTTCCGCTCGTGGCGCTATTTCTGGGATTACTCGGGCGGCAACATGACCGACCAGGGCACGCACCTGATGGATGTGGTGCAATGGTTCACTAATTCCGGCCCGGTGACTTCGGCGGTGTGCTACGGGCAGCGGGCCAAGAACGCCGGCTCGGAAGTGCCGGACGTGTTCTGCGCGGTCTTCGAGTATCCCAACCTGATGGCCACCTGGACGCTGAACTATTGCAACTCGTACGAGAACGACTGGTCGATCCAGTTCCAGGGCGACCAGGGCACCATGATCCTGAACGACGCGGGCTACCGCGTGTGGAAGGAGCCGGTGCCGAAGAATCCCGATCCGGTGCAATCGATGGCCGCGCCGATTCCGATTGAGACGCACATCCAGAATTTCCTGGACTGCGTACGCTCGCGCAAGGAGCCCAACGCGCCGGTGGAAGTGGGCGCCAGCGCGGTTTCCGCACCGCACCTGGCGAACCTGGCGTTCCATGAGGCGCGGCAGGTGAAGCTGAGCGATTACTGAGCGGGGGTGAGGCGTATTTGCCGCGGAGGCGCGGAGACGCTGAGGACCCCGCGCTGATTGTGCGGAAAGAAATTCGCCCGGCTGGGTGTCGGCTGGCTGAGTTCCGCGGCCCCGAGAACCGCCGCCTGTTCCTAACCAAATTCTCGGTAGCGCGTCTACCCAGTGTCGTGGTTTTCGGGTAGAATGTCTTCTGTCGCTATGCCGAACGAATCGTCCGATCGCATTCAACTGTTGCAAGGGACCCTGGATATGCTGATCCTGCGCACCCTGCTGTTTGGTCCCGCGCACGGGCACCAGATCGCCAAGCACATCCAGCGGACCACCGAAGACCTGCTGCAAATCGAGCACGGGTCGCTCTATCCGGCCCTCCACCGCCTGGAACGCAAGGGCTGGATCGCGGCCAGATGGGAGCCGGCCGGGAAGGACCTGAAACGGGAATTCAAGTACTACCGGCTGACCGGAGCGGGGAGGAAACAGCTCACGGCGGAAGAATCCAAGTGGAAGAAACTCACCGGCGCGGTGGCGCGGATCATGTGGCCGGCCCAGGAGACCTGAGATGCGCGGGCGGCGGGAAGAGCGCGAGCGGGACCTGGAGCGCGAATTACGCGCCGACCTGGAACTGGAGGCCGAAGAGCAACAGGCCAAGGGTCTCGCGCTCGAAGACGCCCGCTACGCCGCCCAGAGGGCCTTCGGCAACGTGACTTTGGTGGAGGAAGAGGTGCGGCTTATGTGGGGCTGGACGCTTTGGGAGACCATTCTTCAGGAGATGCGTTACGCCTGGAGGACCCTGCGGAAGAGTCCGGGCTTCGCCGCCACCGCGATTCTGACGCTGGCGCTGGGGGTGGGGGCAAGCACGGCTGTCTTCACGGTGGTGGATTCGGTGCTTCTGAAGCCGCTCGCTTATCACGAGAGCGGTCGCCTGGTGGCTGCCTGGGAGGGCTTGCGAGCCTTTTCCGACAACGCCACCGGCCCTAATCCGCGCCACGCAGACCTGTGGCGGCAGCGCGCCACCGCCTTCAGCGGCTTGACCTGGCTGCGGCAGATGGCCCTCGGGCTGGTGCTGGGCAACGAACATCCGCGGATGACGGGCGCGGTCGCATGCCGGTCGAATTTCTTCGAGGTTCTTCAGGTGCGGCCGCTTCTGGGCCGCGCCCTGATTGCGGAGGACGATGTCGAAGGGCACGACCGCGTGGTGGTCCTAGCCTACCCGCTGTGGCAGGACCTGTTCCATGGCGATCCCAGGGCGATTGGCGCCAGCATCCGCCTGGGCGATGTCTCCCGCGAAATCGTGGGGGTTCTGCCTCCCGGCTTCCACTTCCCCAGCGGCAGCGCGCTGCGCTCGTTCCATCACCCGGGGCAGACCGTGAGCATCGCGCCGGAGCCGTCGGTCTTCATTCCCGCGGCGCTCAATTTGACGGAGATAGGCTGGAACCAGGACTACGGCAACTGGGTCGTGCTGGGGCGGCTCACTCCGGGATTCGGCATGGCCCAGGCCGCGGCCCAGTTGAATGCCATCGAGGCGCAGATTTTGCAGGCCCCGGCCTACCAGGGAGATCGCCGCCCGGGCGCGCTGTCGGCGTCCGTCGAGCCCATGCAGGAGGCGGTGGTGGGCAATTCCAAAACCGGCTTGTGGCTGCTGATGGCCGCGGTCATGGGGCTGATGCTGATCGCCTGCCTGAACCTGGCCAACGCGCAACTGGGGCGCGCCCTGGCGCGGGGGCGCGAGGCGGCCGTGCGCACGGCTTTGGGGGCGGCCCGCTGGCGCCTGGTGTGGAATGCGCTGGCGGAGAACCTGCTGCTGGCGGCCATCGGCGGCGCGGCCGGCGTCCTGCTGGCGTGGGCCGGGCTTGACCTGTTCCTCCGCGATACGCCGGTCG
>JASHSS010000855.1 GCA_030038565.1 Bryobacteraceae bacterium | reverse complement strand
TCTGGACAATCCTGAGACTGGCGTCGGCTGATCGGACCGTCTGGGCGTGGTCAAAGAAGGGAGGTGTGTCTATGCAAGCGCGAGCAAGCCCGAGAAAACGGTTCTGAGCAAGTAGATCTCCAAATATCGAGCTAAGCAGACCCTTAATTACCTGTTTAGACAATTTTGGAGCCGAGTTTTGCAAGCCGTTCACCAACAGGCCGCCGGTTTCTTCCGAATCGGCTCAAGCACTTGCGGACGCCAGGTCCTGGAAGCGCGAAATCCGCCTGCTACTCTGGAATCGAAAAGAGCTGCTCGCTCGCCGAGAAGCAGCCGTTTCGATATTTGCGATGCCGTGCCCAACTCGAGGGGACTTAAAGTCGGCTATCCACGCATTTCAACGTTCTAGGGCGGCCATAGCGACACACTCTCCTTCGGGGGAGTGCTCCGGGGCGAGCTCAATGGGCCCCCGGGGAAGTGGAACCGGTTCCCAGTCCCGGCGTGAAAACGCGCCGTTATCGAATCAGAAACGTCGGAAGATAGAGAGAAAACACAGAACCAAAAGCGGCGCGGCGAAGCCCGCGGCCGCGACCTACTTTTTCCCCCGCTCCTGCGCCAGGTTTGCGCAACAGCCGGTCACCCAGCGCTCGAAGAACTTGGTCAGTACCTTGGCCTTGCCGGAGGCCCCGTCCATCGCGCTCTCCAGGTTGTCGCTGGTCACCCGCCTGCCCCAATACTCGCTGGTATAGCGGTGCAGCGCGCGCCAGAAAACCTCGTCCGTCAGCTCGCGGCGCAGAAGGTCCATCACCACCGCGCCTTTGTAATAAGGAAGCTCTCCCATGGCCTGGGCCGGCGTCTGCCAATCGGTCCACTCCAGCGGGCGGTCCTTGCCATCCCCCTGCAGCGACTGGAAGACGCTGCGGGCGTGCTCGATTTCCTTGTCGTAGCGGGCTTTGCCGAAGCGCTTCTCCAGAAAAGCATCGGCCATAAAGGTGGAAATCCCGGCGCTCAGCCAGAAGTCGGACCAATCCGCGGTCATGAGGCCCACCCCGTACCACTGGTAGGCCAATTCGTCCGCCAGCAGCCATAGCTCCTCGGGTTGCTTGGCCAGGCTTTCGCCGTAGGAAGCCGGCAGCAGGGACATTCCCACCGCCTCCTCCTTCACATCGCCCTGCACGTAAACCTGGGTGTAGGTGGCCAGCGGAAAGGCCACGCCTGTGCGCTCGTCGAAGAACTGCATGGCCGCGGCGAGGGCGGCGGAGACCGGCGCCGCGGTCATGCCGGCGGGCGCCAGAATGCGCAGCGCCACCTTATTGTGTTGGGTGGTGGATTCGGTGAAATCGCCCGCGGCGAACGCGAACAGGTAGGTCGGCGTAGGCGTGTCGATGTGCCATTCCGTCACGGTGCGGCCGTTTTCGGTGCTGGTCCCAGCCAGTTTGCCGCTGGCGGCTACCTTCCACCGCGGGTCGGCGGAAAGGCGCAAGTGCAGGGTCGCGGGCTCGTCCGGGCGGTCGCTCGAAGGCATCCAGTCGCTGGTCGAAAACGCCCCGTACACCTGGCCCGGGAAAAACACCAGGCCCTTGCCGGCGGGCGCGCGGTAGCGGATGGTGACAGTGCGCTGCTCGCCCGAGTTCACCGGCTTACTCAAAACCACGATCAGCAGCGCGCCCCGGCGCTCGGTGTACTGCGCGGCGCCACCCTCCGTTACCGAGCCGATTTCCAGGGACCCGGCATCGAATTCCAGGGCGCTGAGGCGGTCGATGCGGCTGTGGAACCGGATCGAGACCTCGCCCGCCAGCGTCCTGGCAGCCAGGTCGGGCTGGAGCGTGACCTCGTAGTGCTCCACGGCGAAATTGCGCTGCAAGGGCGCCGCAATTCCCAGGGCAGCGGCGGCCAGCCAGCAGAACGTCGCGCGGAAGCTCATACCTTCAGGATAGACTGCGCACGGCTTGAATCCGTTTATATGCCTCTGCATCGAATATCTTGATGGAGAGATATATGGCCGATCGACCTCGCGTTTTGGTATTTGCCGGGAGCGCCCGCAGCGGCTCCCTGAACCGCAAGTTGGCCCGCGCCGCCGCCGCCGCCCTGGAGCGCCACGGATTGGAGGTCACCCTGGCCGACCTGCGCGATTACCCCATGCCGATTTACGATGGCGACCTGGAAGCTTCCGCGGGCATGCCGGAAACCGCCCGCGCCTTCAAGAACCTGGTCCGCGCGCACGACGCCTTGGCCATCGCTTCGCCCGAATACAACGGATCCTTCGCCGCGCTGCTGAAAAACGCCATCGATTGGGCATCGCGCCCCGAACCGGGTGAGCCGCACCTGGCGGCATTCCAGCGAAAAAAGGCGCTCATTATGGCCGCCTCGCCCAGCCAGTACGGGGGCCAGAGAGGCTTGCGCCATCTGCGCGAGTTGCTGGGAATGATGCGCGTCGAAGTGCTTCCGGGGCAACTCGCCCTGGGCGCCGCCGGGGAAGCCTTCGATAGCCAAGGGAGCCTCGCGCGGCCCGAAGATCGCGCCGCGATGGACCGGCTGGCTGAAGATCTGGCGCATGCCCTGAAGGCGGGAACCGTCGCCGCCGCGTGAAAACGGGCGAACCGATCGGCGCCAGGTCAGCCGCTCGCCCAAAACAATCGCCCGTCCTGTTACTGCGCCGGCGCGCTCGGCCATCCGCCCGACGTGCAGTAGCAGGGCGGGATACTCATCGTGCTGGCCCAAACCGACTGTACGGTGCTTGGAAACGAGGGCAGCATCGCTTGAACGCGAGCGGTGATCGTAGCCACGATGTCGGGGTGATACGGCGCCATGTCGGTGGTTTCCGCCGGGTCGTCCTCCAGGTTATACAACTCCGGGTCCGCCAGCGGCAGGTTCACCCTCCAATTGTCGGGCAGGGGGATCCACGGCGGCGTGTTGTAGCGTGTGAGATGCAGCTTCCATGGGCCCATCCGGGCGCATTGCAGATTCCAGGAATCGAAGTAGAGGAACAGGTTGCTGTCACTGCTGGACCCCTTCCCAGCGCGCGCTCCCGTCATCAGCGGCCAGATATTCTGGCCGTCCAGCGGCGCGCTGGGCAGCGCCGCGCCGCAGAGTTGGGCGACCGTGGGCAGAATGTCCATGCTGCTCGCCATGCTGGTACAAACCTGCCCCGCGGGAATCTGCCCCGGGAAGCGCGCGAGGAACGGCACGCGGAAGCCGCCCTCCCAGCTCTCTCCCTTACGCCCGTGGAGCCCTCGGTTGTTGCCCTCGAACCACGGTCCGTGGTCGCTCGAGAACATCACCAGGGTGTTCTCGTCCAGGCCGTTGTCGTGAACCGCGGCCAGCACCTGGCCCACGCTCCAGTCGATCTCCGCCAGGGTATCCCCGTATAGCCCGAGTCCCGATTGCCCCACGAAACTCGTGGATGCCGCCAGGGGAATGTGCGGGAAAGTGTGCGGCATGTAAAGAAAAAATGGCGATGCCTTGGAACTCGAAATAAAGGACACCGCCTGTTCGGTGTACTGCTGGGTAAGCGTACTCAGGTTGGCAGGCTCTTGAATGACCGTCAGGTTTTGCATCAGCGGCAAGGGCGCCATGTCGTTGCTGTAGGGAAGACCGTAAAATGCACCGAACCCGCGGTTCGTTGGCATGTACGGGGGTGGTGTTCCCAGGTGCCACTTTCCGATGCACATGGTGGTATACCCGGCGGCCTCGAGCATACCGGCCATGGTGGTCTCGGTAAGTGAGAGACCGCCCGTGTCGGTGGGTTGGAGAACATCCGGAACGCCCACCCGAGTGGGATACCGGCCGGTCAGCAGCGCGGCCCGCGCCGGCGAGCACACCGAATTGGCCGAATTAAACTGCCGGAACATGACCCCCTGCGCCGCCATGGCATCCAGGTTCGGAGTGGGAAAATTCGAGCCGTAACAACCAAGGTCGCCAGACCCGAGGTCGTCCCCGTAAATCAGGATGATGTTCGGCTGGCTCGGACGCCGGGAGCCGGACCGGGAGGGAAGGAAACGTTGCTGAGCGGCTAAAGCGCCTCCCCAGGAGGCCATGCCCAGTTTCAAGAAACTTCTGCGGTCCGTGACGGGTTTATCCATGAAGACAGATCCGGAGCCGTATGGAGATCCCAGCCAAACGTAAGGATCTATACATATTTTCGGACACCTATATCGTACTTAATCTGTCCGGATTGTTCAACTGTGACTATGCGGGTAAAGGCTGGTAGTACGTACCGATGGCAAAACGCCACCTCCCGTAATCTGGAAACCCCTCCGCGCCGTTAAGGCTCAATCCATGAGGTCAGAACCGGGGGCGTGTAGAGATCCTGCATGCGGAAGGATCGATACATAATCTCTCCGATCCCCAGATCGTACACGATCTGTCCGGATGGTTCGACCTCCACGACCCTGGTGGTGTCGTTGGTAGCAGTATTGCTCTGGATGAAGCCCAGGTGGAAGTGGTAGTTCCCGTCGGGGAGGGCTTGGGCGGACCCCAGGGCACTCGAGAAGTTCCCGAGATCGGCGTTCACCAGCAGCGTCGCGGTCATGTTCACCTGGTCCAGTTGAATCGCCTGCCCGCGGCTGTCAGCGGTTGGATCGGTGGCCTGGCGGGTATTGCCGTCGTCGAAAACCGTGAGCATCGAATTGGCGTCGATGTTGGCGTCATGCTGGTGAGAAAACCAGGGATAAGGATCGCTCGAGAGATACTGGAAATCCCCATCCAAGCCCAGGCGCCAGAGGACGTTGCCGGAGCCCTGGCCGTTTTCGTAGTCGATCTTGAACAGCCAATCCTGGCTGCGGGATGAATACAGAATATTGCCGTCGGGAGTCAGTTGAAGAGAATTCCCGTGAGTCCAGTCGTTCGCCTCTGGCGCCAGCAGGATAGGAGGACAGCCGCCATTCACAGCCGAGCAGGTATCGTTCAAGGTGGCGAGCCGGGAGGTGTCCAGGTGGTCGAAGGTGTCCCAGGCCCACTGCACCTGCAGATCCCGATCCAGCACCAGGATCATGTCCCCGAGCACATCCACCGGGCCGGGACCCTGGACGTTCGTCAATATCCTTTCCTCCGATCCCAGCACCAGGATCCCCCAGCCCGGAATCCCTCGCACCTCGTGATGAAACGAATTGATGGAGTGCATCCCCATGGCGGCCAATTGTTGGTTTACGCGCGCTGCGTTGGTTTGGCGGAGCACCGTCCCAGCCAAATCGAACTCTTCCAGGATCTGGTGGGCCGTATCGTCCGCGGAGGATTCCCACCAGCCCAGGAACAGGCCGCCCGGTTCGGGGCGGGAGAGATTGGAAATGCTTTGAATCGAGTACCAGAGGATGTTTCCGTTGAGGTCGGTTGCGACCGGATCCCCAAAGCGCGCTTGCAGCAGCATCGGACTGGGCAGGGACGCGGCCGGGGGGATGTTGAGAGTGCGCGCCGAATAGGTGAATGCCGAACTCCCGGTGGTCTGGGTCAGCATCGGTCCGCTTACCGCATTGGCTCCGTTCTGGACCACATGTTGAATGTTGTAGGCGGTCTGCGGAAGCATGCCTGCGATATAGAAATTCATGGAGGTCCGGCCGTCGCAGGGCTTGGCATTGGTGCTCTGTACCGCGCCGCTGGGTCCCTGAAACTGCACCCGCATGGTGCTCCCCGCGGGGCAGGCCGGAGCGCTGTAGAGAAATACCAGGGGATTAGCGGTCGGGTTGATTACCGGCGTGTTGCCGGTAACTCGGGGCAGAAATTGAAACACGGACGTGGTCGTCGAGGTGGCGCCCGTATCGTTATCTACAGCCGAGACCTCCATCTCGTAGGAGCCTTCGTGATCGCTGGCCGTCCAGGCCAGCGAGTTTCCGGGGCCATAGTCCTGAATCATCGCAAACTGGCTGCCCACGCAATTCGGAGCAAACGCCAAAAGCTTGGGATGACAAACGTCCGAAACGGGGTTCAACTCGCGAACCCGAAACCGATACCACACATTGCCTGATGCCGAACCGGTGGCGCTCCCGGTCCAGGTTACGAGCGCGCCTACCCCGGCCGGAGGCATCACCGAAGTTGACATGGAAGTCGTCAGGCGAGTCTGGGCGTTCATCGGGGACAGGTAAACCGCTGCTGTGATCAATAGGAGTCGAATAGCCAAGACGCGGCCGACTAACCTTCCCTGGGTCATGAATTGTAGTGGTCCTCTCCGTAATCGCGTCTCCGCCGATAGGCGCCACCGATGACCGGGACTTACGTGGCGACACAACGGACACACGCCCTACTCGATTCCTATAACCCGGCGTTGCCGGATTACTCCCGCCGGGGGAGCCGTATTTCGCTACGCTCCGGGTTAGTTTTTCAGATTCAACCGGACGATTTGTACATGGCAATACCGCGGCTGCTTATACTTACAATCCGGCTGAAAAGAGTTCCCCCGCCAATTGCCCAATTCGTATGGACTTTAACAGGCGTCGAAATGCGAGTCGCTTCGCATCGAGGCGCATCACCCTGGAAAGGTCAACCCGAAATTCGATCAGCTAATGGCGCCCGCTCGCCGGCGGCGAAGGGGCCAGCCGGTTCGTGGTTTCGAAGGGCCTTTGGGTTT
>JASHSS010000090.1 GCA_030038565.1 Bryobacteraceae bacterium | reverse complement strand
TTCCAACGCCGCCGCCCGCCAGCGCATCGCCGCCGCGTCCGGAAATCGCCTCCCGCCCGCTGCCGCTCCCTCCGGCCTCGCCCGCATGGCCGATTTCTGGACCGCGCCCATTCCCCGCTACGCTCCCTCGTTCCTGAAAAGCGCGGCCCTTGGATATGCCCTTTCGGCGATGGCCGGCGCCGGCATTATTATCCTGGTTTCCCTGGCCGCCGGCCGGATCTTCCGCGGGCGTGCCGGATGAAGACCAATCTCACCGCGTCCTTGCCCACCGGCCGCGGGGCGCGGGCTGTGGGCGCGTCGCAAAAGGCGACCTCCCGCCGCCGGCCGGATCTTCCGCGGTCGGGCCGGATGAAGACTACCCGCGAGGCCGCGGGCCACACCCCAACCGCTTGCCTTCGGACTGCCCACTGGCCCAAGCTGCCTGCCGGGCCGAGCCGGAGCCGGGCCCGGAGAGCGCCCCGTCAGGAAGCGCCCGGCCGCGCCTCCAGGCGGTCCCGATGAAGGCGAGCTTCGTCGAGCGCACCCTGGCCAGCCTGGCCGCGGCCTCCGACTACGCCGCCTCGGCCGAGCAACTGGCCTCCACCGCCGGCGCTTTGCAGCGCGTGGATGCGCGCATCAAGGTGGCCGGGTTGTTCGCGCTGGTGCTGGCCGCCGCCGCCGCGCGCCACCTCCCGGCGGTCGCCTGCCTGTTCGCCGCCGCCTTGCTGCTGGCCGCTCTCTCCCGCATCCACCCGGCGCGCCTGGCCGCCTGGGTCTGGACGCCCGTGCTCTTCTTCACCGGAACCATCGCCCTGCCTGCACTCTTCGTTACCCCCGGCCCCCCGGTGGCCGCCTGGGGACCCCTGGCCGTCAGCGCGACTGGTCTTGCCAGCGCCGCCCTGCTGGTGGCGCGCGCCGAAACCGCCGCCACACTGGCCGCCCTCGTGGTGCTCACGACCCCGTGGCCCTGCGTGCTCAAAGCCCTCCGCGTGTTCCGCTGCCCGGTCCTGGTGGTGGCCATTCTGGGCATGACCTACCGCTACATTTTCGTAATCCTGGAGACCGCTCTCGACATGTTCGAATCGCGCAAGAGCCGCACCGTGGGTGTCCTGGAACCCGCCGACCGCCGCCGCCTGGCGGCCGCTTCCGCTGGAGTCCTGTTGAGCAAGAGCCTGCAACTCAGCGCCGATGTGCATCTGGCCATGCAGGCGCGCGGCTTCCGCGGCGAGATTTACCTGCTGGACGACTTTCAAGCCCGCCGGGCCGATTGGTGCTGGTCGGGCGGATTCGCCCTGCTCGCCGCCGCCGCGCTCTGGTGGGGCCGGTGACCGCCATGCCGTCCGCGCCGCCGCCCGTCTTCAGCGTCGAGCGCGTCTCCTACCACTACCAGACCGTCACCGCTCTCGACAGCGTTTCCCTCACCATCCCGCCCGGCAAGCGCCTGGCGCTACTGGGCGCCAACGGCTCCGGCAAATCCACCCTGCTGCGCCTGCTCGACGGCCTCTACTTTCCGGATTCCGGCGCCATCTCCTTTCAAGGCAGCCCGCTCGTTCGCGAGCGCCTGGAAGAGGACCGCTTCGCCTTCGATTTCCGCCGCCGCGTGGGACTGGTCTTCCAGAATCCCGACGTGCAGCTTTTCAATCCCACGGTCTTCGACGAAGTCGCCTTCGCGCCGTTGCAACTCCGCTGCCCCAAAGACGAGATCGTCCGGCGCGTGGCCGCCGCCCTCGACCTGATGGAGATCGCCCACCTGCGCACTCGCCCGCCCCATCGCCTCTCCGGCGGCGAAAAGAAGCGCGTGGCGCTGGCCTCCGTCCTGGTGCTGGATCCCGAAGTGCTGCTGCTCGATGAGCCGACCGCCGCGCTCGACCCGCGCAGCCAGAGCCAGATCATCGACCTGTTGATCGGCTGGGGCAACGGCGGCAAGACCGTCATCACCGCCACGCACGATCTGGGCCTGGTGGAGGATATCGCCGATTACTGCTACCTGCTGGAGCACGGCAAACTGGCGGCCGAAGGTTCGCCCGCCGAGCTATTGCGCGACCAGGCGCTGCTGGAAGGCGCCAACCTGATCCACGCCCACCGCCACCGTCACCCCGAGGGCGGATTCAGCCACTCCCATCCGCACACCCATCCCCACTCGCATCCGCACCCCCATGACTCCTGACTCTGAGCCTGGCGCGCGCGCAACTATTCCAGCAGGCGCCGGTATTCGTCCGGATCCAGGCCGAAGCGCTCCATCTGCCGTGGCAGGTCGCCGCGCAAAGTCTCGGGCGTCAGCCTCACCCACGCCCCGATCACGGTCTCGACGCCCACGCGGTTCTTGCCATCCTCTTCGGCCATACCTTCCGCCGTGGCGCGCAATTCGGCCTCGGTCTTCTCGCGCACCGGCCGCGGCGTCTGCGCCAGCACCTGGTTTAAGAAGTCCTCGGCTGCGTCGTTCCAGTTCATTCCTTGGCCCCGCCGGTCCCGTGATCGTGCAGCGACCGGGCGATCATTCCCAGCCCGCCGACCAGCAGGATCAGCATCACCAGGGTGTCGAAAAGCGTGGTGGGGCGGAAGTAGATGTGCATGTTGGCAATCACGCCCGCCAGGATAAAGCAGCCGCCGCCCAGAGTCAGCAGCCAGCCGATCGTGCTCCGTCCGTTCCAGAACAAGAGGCCGACGCCGAACAGCAGCGGAATCAGCGTAATGCCGAAGGTGCTGGGGCCATAAAAACCCCAATACGCCCCTTCCACGCTCACCCGGTGCGCCACCAGGTAGCCGCCGATGCAGGTCATGATGAAGCCCATCAGGAAGTGGCCCAGCCCGCCTGGCGTTCCACCCACATCGC
>JASHSS010000854.1 GCA_030038565.1 Bryobacteraceae bacterium | reverse complement strand
ATGCGCGGCACCACGTCGTCCAGAAGTTCGAGCGTTGCATCGACACTGAAAGCGCGGTCGTAGGCCTCGGCCCACAGACTCGCGCCGGCGACGGCGTCCACCAGCTGCACCGCGATGCGCAGCTTGGCGCCCGCCTGGCGGATGCTGCCTTCCATCACGTAACGCGCGCCCAGTTCTTTCGCCACAGCCCGCGCATCTACAGCCTGGTTTGCGTAGCGCGCCGAGGAACTGCGCGCAATCACGCGCAGATACGAAAACTTCGACATGTTCGTGACGATGTCGTCGGTCAATCCCTCGGCGAGCGCCATCAGCTCTGCACTCGCGCCCGTGTATTTGAACGGCAAAACGGCGACCCAAAAGCCTTCGCCGGCACGCGAGGCGCCCGAGTCGGCTGCTGCGATCGCCCGCGAAGCCGCACTGCCGACGTGCGTTGTCCGCCGGCCGGCCCGCGCCAGCTCGCGAAATTCGTTCCCCACGTCGCGCGCCGTCTGCACGCGGTGCCGCGGATCCTTTTCCAGGCACCGGCGGATCACGCGTGCCAGGTCGGACGGCAGATCGGGCCGCACATCGGTCACCACCGCCGGCTGATCGCGCAAAATCGACGAGATCAGTTCCGCCGAAGAGGCGCCTTCAAACGGCCGCGCACCCGTCGCCATCTCGTGCAACAGCACACCCAGTGAAAAAATGTCCGTCCGATGGTCGAGCGGCCGTCCCGAAACCTGTTCCGGCGACATGTACGCCGGCGTGCCCATCACCACCCCCGCCTGCGTCATTCCCGCCGACGTCACGGTGGTGGCATTCGAATTCGCCGCGCCCAGGTCCTTGGCCAGCCCGAAATCCAGCACCTTTACCCGGCCGTCGTTCGTCACCATCACGTTGGCTGGCTTCAGGTCGCGATGCACAATCCCTTTTTCGTGCGCCGCCGCCAGCGCTTCAGCCAGTGCGCTCGCGATCTCCACGATCCTTTCCAGCGGCAGTCCATTGGCAGGAACCAGCTGGTCGAGCGGTTGCCCCTCAATCAGCTCCATGGTGATGAATTTGAGGTCGTCTGATTCTTCAACCGAATAAATAGTGACCACGTTGGGATGATTGAGCGCCGCCACAGCTCGGGCTTCGCGTTGAAATCGTGCCAGCCGGTCCGCGTCGCGCGCCATATCCGCGGGCAAAACCTTCAGTGCGACTTCGCGCCCCAGGCTCGTGTCGGTCGCGCGGTACACCTCGCCCATCCCACCTGCGCCGATCGCTGTGCTGATCTGGTAGTGGGAGATGGTGCGCCCCGCAAGACTGGGCTTTCCCGCAGCTTCCACGTGCTTTCTCTTTCTCCCAGGTGCCTGAGTACTGTCGATTCTAACTGCTCAAACATCCGTCTTTCCCCGGTGCCGCCAGTTCCTCGCCACTCACCACGAACCGGTTGCCCCGCCCAATCTCTGCTTGTGCGGGTTTCGCTAACTCGCCGGCTCGTTCCCCAGCAGCCGCTCCACTTCCTCGTGCAGCCGCACCGTAATCGCAGCTTCGCTATCCTGCGGCCTGAAGCGAATGGCTTCGCCAATGTGCACTTCCAGGATTCCGGAGCGGAACCAGCGCCGCTGCCCCGTCTTCATTTCGCCCAGCCCACGGATGGCCGTGGGAACCACGGGCACATCGCTTTGCTTGGCCAGCAGCCCGATGCCCGCTCTGAAGCGCGCCAGCTTGCCGGCCGCCGAGCGCGTGCCCTCGGGAAAGACCAGCACGTTGTAGCCGTGATCCATGGCCTTGCCCGCGTGTGCGAAGCTCGACTGGAAATCGCGCAGCTGCGGCAGCGGAAAAACATTGAAGCACTCCGTGACCAGCCAGTAAGCCGGCGGGCCGAAAAGGTAAAACCCCTTGTGTCCGGGCGGCCAGTCGGGATTGCGACCGTGCCGGAAGTCCTCCAGCATCTCTCCCGACATGGCAATGGCCAGGTGCCTGCGCCAGGGCCCGGCCAGCGCGTATTGAATCAGCGCGCCGTCGTACGCGGTCACGTGATTGCCAACCAGGAGCAGCGGCCCCTCGGGCAGCGGTTTCGGCGGGCCCACCACACGCGGGCAGGCAAGTATCCAGGTTAGCGGCCGCAGAATCGTCTCGAAGAACGCCACCCGGAACCACTGGAACGGCTTCCACCACGGCCAGGTGGGATAGTGATAGCGGTATCGCGCAGGCGCAGCGTACTCCCTGGTCCCCAGTCCCTCGGTCCCTGTTTTCTGTTCTCCGTTCCCCGTTGCCTGTTCCCTAGCGCCTACGTCCCTGGTCCCTAGTCCCTCAGTCCCTGCCTTCTCGGTCCCTTGTTCCCTGCCGGGGCTCCCAACGGGCGATGTTTGCCCGCTGGGGTGGCTTGGTCCCTCGGTCCCTGTCGTTACCACCCTCCGCAGGTCCCCCAGCGTCTCCACGTCTTCCAGCAGTCCGGTGCCCGAGACCACCCCCAGCCTTTCCTCAATCGCCGCCGCCAGTTGCACGCGTCCCAGGCTGTCCAGGTGCAGGTCTTCGGCCAGGCGAAGCTCGTCGCCCACGCCCCGATTCCTTTCGCCGGTGATCTGCGCAATCAGCGAGAGCAACCAATCCGCCGAGGGGCCGCCGTTCGTCGAGGCGTGGGGCGACCCGCTGGTGGGCGCAGCAGCCACTGCCTGGATTCGCTGGAGCCACGCCGCCACGGGTTTGCGCTTCACCTTGCCGGTAGAAGTGCGCGGGAGATCGGGCTCCGGCCACAGCACCCACCGGCTGATGCGTTGAAATTCCGGCAGCTTGGCGTTGGCGCGCCGGATCGCCTCCGCAATCTGCTCGCCCGTGCCGCGTGTTGCCAGCACGGCGCACGGCTCCGGACCGGTGGGCGTCTCCATCGCCACCACCGCGCAAGCTGTGATCTCCGGCTGCTCCTCCAGCGCCGCCTCAATGTCTTCCGGATGCACGTTAAGCCCGGCTGCGGTGACAATCACCTCGCTCTTCCGGCCCAGAAACTTCAGCTCACCCGACTCCTGCCGCTCGGCAAGATCTCCCGTCGCCAGCCATTCGTCCTCGCGCGGGCGCAGCGCGCCTCCCTGCCAAGTGGCGCCCGAAATCATCTCGCCGCGAACCAGCACCTCGCCGTCGGGTCCCAGCTTCACCTCGCGGCCCGCCATCGGCTTGCCGATCGTGCCGGCGGCCACGTGGAAGGGGTGGTTCAGCGTAATCAGGGCGGTGCTTTCGGTCATGCCGTAGCCCTGAATGAGCACAAATCCCAGCGCATTCCAGAACTGCTCCAGCAGACCCGGCAACGCGCCGCCGCCGCTCACAAACGCCCAGAACTTCAACCCGAACTCGCCATGCACAGCGCGGAAACGCCACCAGCGCAGCCAGGGATTCAGTTTGCGCGACGCCGCGGCTCGCTCGGCAAGCCCCGCATGCGTCGATTCCAAATGAGACTTGAGCAGCGCCAGCACCCGTGGGACGGTCGCCAGAACCGAGATGCGCTCGCCGTGGATCAGCTCGATCAACCGCGGCGCCGCCAACCGGCTCTCGAAGTGAAGCTCGGCAGTCAGGATAGGCGGAATCCACAGCCCCATGGTCTGTCCGAAAACATGGCTCAGCGGCAGCGTATGCAGAATGCGCAGCGGATGAACCAGCCATCGATAGCGCAGGTAGGGCTTGGCGCCGTCTTCGATCGGTCCCACGCTGGCCAGCACGTTGCCGTGCGTAATCACAATCCCCTTGGGATCGCCCGTGGTGCCTGAGGTGAACAGAATCTCAAGCGGGGACTCGCGGGTGAAGCCGGAGATGGGGCCCATTTCCGCAACCGGCAGATGCTCAAGCCAGTCTTCGAAGGCCAGAGCCGGAATCGCCGGCCCACTGCGCGCCGCAGCCAGCTTGTCCAGCAGAAGCGTATCCCCCACAGCGAGCTTGGGATTGACGTCTGCCGCCACGCGCGCAGCGAAATCTGCCGAGCCGGTGGCATCGAGCGGAACCGCCAGCACTCCGCGCAACAGGCAACCATAAAAGGCGGCAATCCACTCCGCGCTGTTTTCGGCCCAAACCAGCACGCGATCGCCCGCCTCAATCTGCTGCTCGGCCAAATACGCCGCAAAACGGCCGGCCAATCGCGCCAGCTCGCCGTAAGTCGTCACACGGCGGCGATTTCCCTCGTACCGCACCACGGCGATATCGCGGTCGAAGCGCCGAAAATCGTCGATGAGCGAAGCCAGTTGATCGCGCATAAAGGCCCCAGCAAGTTCATGGTAAGCGATGTGTTTGCCGCGCAGGGGATCAGCTCCACAGCGCGGGACCATGCGGCCGGAGAGCGGGGGCCTGCGTGATTTAGATCACATCAACCCGTTGCTTCCAACGTAAACTGGAGAAAGCGGAATCCTCATGAAAAACCTCTTCATCGGCCTTTACGTTCTGGTAACCATTGCCCTCATGATCTGGGGCTATTACCAGGCAATCTACGTGGCTCCCAATGATGCCATGCAGGGCGAAATCTTTCGCATCATCTACTACCACGTGCCATCGGCATCGGTCGCGTTTCTGTTCTTCGCCATCAGTCTCGTGGGCTCCATCGGTTTCCTGGCTTCGCGCCGCGACCATCCCGAGCGCGCGCAGAAATTCGACGCCTGGGCGCTATCTGGCGCTGAGGTGGGAGTGGTCTTCTGCACCGTCGTGCTCACCACTGGACCCATCTGGGCGCGCCGCGCATGGGGCATCTGGTGGACCTGGGACGCGCGTCTCACCACCACGCTGGTCTTGTGGCTCATCTACGTCAGCTACCTGCTGTTGCGGCGTTTTGCCGCCGGCCCCCAGGTGCAGACCCTTGCCGCCGTTCTGGGTATCTTTGGCGC
>JASHSS010000853.1 GCA_030038565.1 Bryobacteraceae bacterium | reverse complement strand
CTGCGCCAGGGTGCGGGAACCATCCTCACTGGCCAGCAGGTGGGACTGTTCGGAGGGCCGCTTTTTACGCCCTACAAAGCCGCGACCGCCATTGCTCGCGCCCGCGCGGGCACCACAGCGGGCCATCCCCATGCCGCCATTTTCTGGCTGGCCAGCGAAGATCACGATTTCGCCGAGATCAACCAGGTGGCATTTCCGGCGCAGCGCGAGCTGGCGAAATTCGCGTATGAGAATCCGCCTTCTGCGGCGCTGCCGGCAGGGCGCATCGTCTTCGATGAATCGATTACGGTGCTCGTGGACCGCGCGGCCGAGCTCCTAGGACCTTCGCCGGCGACGGATGCGCTGATCGCCGCCTACAAGCCCGGCCGCACTTTCGCGCAGGCCTTCGCCGGGTTTTATTCAGCCATTTTCGCAGCGCAGGGACTTCTGATTTTCGATGCCGCGAGCCGCGAGGCGCACCGGCTGGGCTCGACGGTGCTGCGCGCGGCGCTGGAACGCGCCGACGAATTCCACGCGGCACTCACTGAGCGGAGCCAGGCGCTCGAAGCCGCCGGCTATCACGCCCAGGTTGCAGTCGTTCCGCAGTCAAGCCTGCTGTTTCTGATCGACGCCACAACCGGCGCGCGCACGGCGCTGAAACGCGTCGCGCCCAGCGCACAGGAGCCCAACGGTCTGTGGCAGGCCGAGCGCCAGGCATATTCGACTGCCGATTTGCTCGGCATTCTCGATGCGGAACCCGAGCGCATCTCGCCCGCGGCCCTGCTGCGGCCCGTGTTTCAGGATTTCTTGTTCGGGACGACGGCGCAGGTGGCCGGCCCCGCAGAGATCGCCTACTTGGCGCAATCGGGCGTGCTTTTCGAGCACATTCTCGGCCGGCAAACGCCTCCCATCGCACGCTTATCGGCCACGCTCATCGAGCCCTGGGCCGACGAGTTGATGCGCCGCCACGAGCTCACGCTGGAGCAAGTCTTCGCCGAGGAGAATGCCGCCTCGCTGGCGCTTAAACTCGCGGCCCGATCAATGCCAATCGAGACCAAGAAAAAACTGGCGGCCGCGGGCAATGCGCTCGACGCCGAGCTCACGGCGCTCGTCGAATGGATGCAATCCCAGGACAAGGGGCTGGGCCAGTCGGCCGAGACTGCGGCAGGCAAGATGCGCTACCAGATGAATCGCCTGCGCGCGCTGGCCGCGAACTTCCAGTTGCAACGTGAGACCACGCTCACGCGCCACGCGAACGCGATCTTCAGCGCGGTGTATCCGGGCGGCGTTCTGCAGGAGCGGGTGCACGGCGGCGCGTACTACTTCGCGCGCTATGGACTGGATTTGGCGGAGATGCTTTGCGCCCAGGCCGCGAATCTGTGCCCGGGGCACGCGGCGATCTGGGTGTAGGCGCTACTTTCTCTCAGCCACGAGCTTCGCCATGCGCTCGCTGATTCCCTCGGCCTGAAGACCCTCGTAGACACCCTGGCGGTCGGCAGCGGATCGGTTCTGACTCACCTTCCACTTTCCTTCGATACTCACAATCGGCAATTCAATTCCTATGATTTCGTTCAACTGGCTCTCGATGAAGGGCTGCGGCGCGTCGGAGACTTTCCATGGCTCAGGACGCTGATTTTCCAGCCGGGACGTCAGGTCGACAATCTGGGCTCTCAACCAGGCCGGGTCGTCGATGACATGGGGCGTTCCTCGCACCTGCACGACGACATAGTTCCACGTCGGAACCACCCGCCCATGCTCTTTTCTCGACGGATACCAGGACGGCGTAATGTAGGCTTCCGGACCATGGAAGACGACCAGCGTTTCTGCGCCAGCTTTCAATGGCTCCGCCTGGTCGTTTGCTTTGGCAATGTGGGCCCGAAGCGTTCCTTTATCGCCCGCATCGGCCAACGTGAACGGCACAAGATTGGCGATCAGGCCGCCCGTCCCTGCGGTGATGAGCGTCGCCAGAGGGTGGGCGCGGATCAATGCATGCAAAATTTCCAGCCGCTCTTCCCGAAATGCAGATGGCTGATACATGCAGTTCCTTCCCGGGCTACGACCATTCTATGGCCCGTCTTGGCCTTCACCCGCGATGGGTAGATGGCTTCCTGATCCCTGCAACCAGGCCCCTGACTTTATAATCCTCGCGAATCACGTCGAGGTTTTCCATGAAGCAACTGGTAGTTTCCCTGATCGCGGCATCGCTCGTGGCCTGCACCGTCCGCGCGCAGACCGCCTCCTGCGCCTTCCCCGGCACCGACAACGCTTTCCTCGGCATCCAGACCATTCGCCTGTGGCCGGGGACGGCGCCCGAGGCCAAGGGCGCCACCTGCGACGACATTCCCGCGCTGACGTTGATGGAGGCACGAAAAGGCGCGGCCAACGGCTCGGCAGTGATCATCTTTCCCGGAGGCGGGTACAGAGAACTGGCCGGCGATCTCGAAGGCAGCGAGGTGGCCGACTGGTTCACCGCTCGGGGCTTCCGCGCCTTTATCCTCAGCTACCGGCTCAGCTCGCACGGCTACCTGCTGCCCGTTCCATTGCTCGACGCCCGGCGCGCCATTCAGACGGTCCGCGCCCGCGCTCTCGACTACCACATCAATCCCAACCG
>JASHSS010000089.1 GCA_030038565.1 Bryobacteraceae bacterium | reverse complement strand
GATCCCTCCCTGCGGATGGCGCACCGCCTGTTGAAGAACAACGGCTTTGCCCCGGCATGGATCGAAGAAGCCCGCGAGATTGAGGCCGAATCCCGCCGGCTGCGCGAGCAATCCGGCATGCCGTCCGCCGATTTCCGGTCGCGCGCCGAGGCCTTGAACCGCCGCATCGCAGCCTTCAACCTGAAGGCGCCCGCGCCGAGCCTCCACAAGCGGCCGATCGAGACCGGCGGCTAAGGTCAGCCCGGCAGGGTTGGTGGGACCGCCCTTCAGCCGCCCTTCAGCCGCCCTTCAGCCGCCCTTCAGCCTGTCCCGCTTCACGAGATGGTCCAGATGCACCCGTAGTTGCTCGGAACGGTGAGCGTCTCGGCGACCCCCGCAACCACGCCCGGCAGATTCTGCGCGCCCTCGATCTGCTCGACGTAATCCCCGCTGGTGGGGAAGGCGAAGCTGGCGGTCTGCTCCTGATCCGTAAAATTGACCACCACCAGGCTGAAGGCGGTTCCGAGCTGCCGCGAAAACGCCAGCAGGCCCTTGGAGTTGAAGTTACCGTCGTCGTTGTAGAAGTAATGCAGGCCCCGGCAGAACTGTGCTCCGCCGCGGCGGATCTTGGTCAGCTTCCGGACCAGCCGGATGATCGGCTGGCCGTCGTTGTCGTAGAAGTAATTCCAGCGCACCGGGCGATAGAGCATCACGCGCCCGTAGCCGCTATCGGGAATCCAGTAGTTCTCGCAGAATTCCTGCCCCTCCGCCAGAAGTGGCGTGCCCTTGGCCGTCAGAATGGCAATCAGATAGGGCTGCACCTTGAACCATTGGCCGTCCCGGTCGCCCTGCTGGAGCAACACGTCGTCCGGATCGTTGTCCACCGGGATAGTGCCGAAGTTACACAGGAATCGCTGATGATCGTGATTCTCGATATATTGCAGGCCGGTCTTGGATAACGTGTCGCCGTTTACCGTGACCGATGTGGGATATCCGTTGAGTCCCAGTTGGAGGCCCAGTTGCGCGATGGCCCCGGGGCTGCCCGCGGCGCAACTGGCGGCAGCCCCGAGCGTGCCGTCCTGCCAGGTGCCTGTGGAGTAGCTGCCATTGAGGATATCCGGGGGATCGGGAAGATATTCGGCGATCTGGATCAGGTTGATATTTCCGGAGGCGTCGAAGAACCGCTGGTAATGATCCGTCGCCCCGGCCTTGGATTTGACGTATTGGTAAGTGGTATAGACCAGGTTGGCATAACCCGTCCCGGTGGGACCATCCCAATACTCCGGCACATCGTCGAACCGGAATCCATCCACGTGATAAGTGTCCAGCCAGAACTGATTCACGGAATAGTAATAATCCTGAGTGAGGCGCTTGGTGAAATCGCTCAAGGTGCCGTAATCTCCGCTGCCCCCGTTAAACGGGTTGGCAAGATCGCCCTGGAGCGCGCTGTAAAGCTGGGTGTAAGCGAAGTCGGCGCCCGTGTGGCCATAGACCGAATCCACAATCACGGCGATCCCGTTCTGGTGGCAGAGATCCACGAGACGCTGGAAGTTGGAGGCCTGGCCGAAGCGCTCCGCGACGCAGAAATAGCCGATCGGGTCGTATCCCCAGTCGATGGTGTCCAGGACGTTCGAGACCGGCATGACTTCGATGCAGTTGATTCCCAGGTCCGCCAGGTAAGGCAGCTCCCGGATGGTGCGGTCCAGGTCGTCCCGGAACTCGCTGATCATCAATTCATAAATGATGGCATTGCTCAGCGGCGGCGTTTTCCAGACAGTCTCATTGGCCGAAAAGGTGTACCCTGTGGCTCCCACGGTAATCGCCGACAGGCGGCCGACACCGACTTCGCGCGAGAAAGGATCGATGATGAAGTCGATAGCCCCGCGCGTGGGGCTGGTAACCACATAGCGGTACACGTACCGTCCCGGCTGCCCAAAGGCGGAGGTTCCGGGGGGCGGTGGCGCGGTGTTCAGATCGATCTGGCCGGACCAGTAATCGCCGTAAGTTGGATCGAGCGAGTGAACCTGCGCCACCAGCGCCGGCTGGGCGGCCTGAAGATACTGGTCCGTTTCGTGAATGATTTTAACCGCAACGGCGTATCCCAGGGCCGGGTCGACGCCCGGCAGGTAAATCCCGAACTGAATCACTTTGGGAGATACTTCCAGGGCCCCCAACTGGCTCATCGAAAGGTAATTCATAAGTAATCCCCGCCTGAGAAGAGTGACTTGCCGGTTATTATACCCGAATCGCAGCTCGGGAGCACTTACTGGCAGGCCGGCGACGGTTCCTCGCAGGGCTGCTCCCGCAGGGACCGCGGCGCAGTGCCAATGCCGCTGATAAGCACCAGGGCGGTGGCGCCGCAAGTGCAGGCCAGCGCGATCCAGAAAGGCGCCGTGAACCCCCAGCGTCCTGCGGCGGCGCCGGCGACGGCCGAACCGCCGGCGACAAACAGATCGTAGAAAGCATTCAGCGCGCCCAGCGCCGCGGCGCGTTCCGAAAGCGGCACCTGCCCCACTACCACGGATGCCAGCGCCGGCCATGGAAACGAATACCCTAACCCCACCAGCAACGCGGACGGCAGGTCCAGGCGGCTGCTGTGGCCGGCGGCGATGGCCCCGAGGCCCACGGCGAGACAGGTGTAGCCGGCGAACAGGCTGCGCCGCGGACCCATGCGGTCCGGCAGCCCGCCGAAGGCCGCGCGCCCGAACAACACGGCCAGCGCAAACGCGGAGAAGGCCCAGGTAGTGCCGTGGCCGCGATGGCGCAGGAGCAGAATGAGAAACCCCGCCATGGCCGCGTAGGTGACATTACTCAATCCCAGCAGGATGCCCGGCAGCAGGACCGGCGGCGGAAACCAGCGCGAGCGGAGATGCGCGTGAGGCCGCGGCTCTTCATGCATGGCGAAAACGATGCCCATCACCACGAGCGAGGAAATCGTCAGGAACCATGCCACGGAGGCCATGGTTCCGAGCGCCTGCCCGATCGCCGGTCCAATCGACACGCCGCCCCAAATCCCGGAGGACAGAAGGCCGAGGGTTTGGGCGCGCCGGTTGTCCGGCGAAACATCCACCGCCCAGGCCACCGCGGCGGTGACGAAGAAGCCTTCGCCCAGTCCGTGCAGCACGCGCCCCGGGGCCACGCCCCAGAGGCCGAACATCGGCAGGTACAGCACTCCCGCGGAAGCGCAGAAGCCCATTCCGAGCAGCAGGGCGATGCGCCGCCCCTTGCGGTCGGCGGTCTTTCCCGCGAGCAGGCGCCCGAGCAGCGCGAAGGCCGACGACATTCCGATCAACAGGCCCGTGAGGAAGGTGGACGCGCCCGCCTGCTCGTGCAGGTAAACCGGCAGCATGGGGATGACGGCGCCGAATCCCAGCATCCCCACGAACGCCGTGCCCGCAATGCGCCAGATCCTGGAACCCATCTACCGAATTTATCATGCCGCCGGGAATGGACCGCCCATCAAGGACTTCCAGCCGGGCTGCACGCCAACCCGCCAGCGCGCCCGCGCATCCCGTCCGGCAGGTTCGGGGCGGAGCAAGCCCAGGAATCACGCGTGCCCCGCCGGCGGGTCCCCGAGTTCCGGACGCGTCCGGCGCATCTCGTCCGACAGGTTCGGGGCGGAGCAGGCCCAGAATCGCAGCGTGCCCCGCCGGCGCGTCCAACGCATCCCGACGCGTCCGCGCATCTCGTCCCGCAGGTTCGGGGCGGAGCAGGCCCAGGAATCGCGCGCGCCCCGCCGCCGCGTCCAACGCGTCCCCGCGCATCCCCGCGTCCCGACGCGTCCCCGCGCATCCCGTCCTGCGGGTCGCAGGAGCGCGCCCACGAAGCGCCGGACCGGCACCATTTCCACCATCCCAGCCCATCCGGAAATGCCGGGTTCCGCGCCCGAATTGCGGGATTTTTGGGCAAAATGCCCCAACTTTTTACTGAAAACAAAGCACTTAGGGTCATTATTTTGGGCAAAATGCCCAAAATCGCCCGCGCGCCGGGTCGCTTGGGGACTTTCCGGCGCCATCGGCGGCCTGATGTTCCGCAGGGTATCGACGGCGTGATTTCGTATTCCGTCTCCCGCCGCGCCCGCGACTTCAGTGTTCGCGTGGCATCGGGAGCCGGGGCCGGCGATGTTGATTCGGGCTGGGAATCGGCCGCTACGAAACGGAAGTCGTTCCACTATACTGGTGTCGGAATGCCGCTGATCGGGAAGGCCGCTATCTTCGGCGCCGCGGGAGCCATCGGTCCCCAGGTGGCCGCCGAGTTCAACCGGCGAGGGATCAAGTTCCGCGCGGTGGGGCGCCGGCGCGCGCTGCTAGAAGCCACGTTCGGCGGCATGGAACACGCCGAGATCTTCGAAGCCGATCTGGCCGACCTGCGCTCGGCCAGCGCCGCCGCCCGCGGTGTGGATACCATCGTCTACGCCGTGGGGCTGCCGTACCCCTCGCATCAACTTCACCCGGTGCTGATGCGGACCACTCTGGAAGCCGCCGCCGCCATGCAGGTGCCGCGCCTGTTGCTGGTTTCGAGCGTCTACGCTTACGGCGTGCCGCGCACCTCGCGGGTGGCCGAAACCCATCCCCGCCAGCCCGAGACGCGCAAAGGCCAATACCGCAAAGAGCAAGAAGACCTGGTGCTGGACGCCCACCGGCAGGGCCGCATCGCCGGGCTGATCGTACGCCTGCCCGATTTCTACGGGCCGGGCGCCGATAACAGCCTGGCCAATCCGATTTTCCGCGCCGCGCTGGCCGGCAAGACCGCCAACTGGGTTGGCCCCGTGAACGCGGCGCACGAATTCGTGTTCGTCCCGGATACCGGCCCGGTGATCGCCGAACTGGCCGGGCGCGCCGAGTGCTACGGCGAGGCCTGGAACTACGGCGGTCCGGGCGAAATCAACAGCCTCGATTTCATCACCCGCGTGTATCGCGCCACCGGCCGCGCCCCCAGGTACCGCACCGTCGGCCGCGGCCTGCTGAAGGTGCTGGGCTGGTTCAATCCGCTGATGCGCGAACTGGTGGAGATGCTCTACCTGGAAGAGACCCCCGTGATCCTGGACGATAGCAAGCTGGAAGCCAGATTGGGCGCGCTGCGGAAGACGACTTACGACGAGGGAATCCGGAAAACGCTGGAGTGGATGAAGAAATAGGGCCGGCGGACCGCGGCGCCCTTACCGCAGGTCCTCATGCTGTCGATGAACGCCTTCAGGCTGGCCTCGGTGCGCTTTTGAGCCAAGGTCAGCGCCCGCAGGTCCTTGCGCGTCTCGATCATCAGACGGACGCCCTCCCGCACCAGGTCCTTGATGGCCCGGATCTCGCGATCGTGCTTCTCGAGATGCTCCCTGGTCGTCATCGCCCTCATCCCCCAACGAAAAACCCGGCGGAAGCGCTGCCCCCGCCGGGCCACGTCGGTCAGATTTGACCCTGTATTGATAACTTCCTGGTCCCCTTCTCGTCGGGGCGCCTCCAGTATATCACTCCACGGTGGCTTTCTTAATATAGTCCAGGCGCGGAAAATGATTCAGCAGGTAATCGTTGCCCTGCACTTCAATCTGCTGCGGGTTCGGTCCTTCGCCGTCCGGCGGCATCTCGCCGTAGCCGCTGTACAGGTGGTCCACCACGTCCATCCCGGTAACCACCGTTCCGAAAGGCGCGAAGCCCTGCGGATCGAGCGAGCTGGTATTGTTGGCCAGGTTGATGAACAATTGCGTCGAGCGCGTATTGGCCCCCGCCGTGGCGTACACCAGCGTGCCGCGCACGTTGTGGTGCGTCACCGGGTCGTCGGTGATGTTGGCGGTGGCCCAGGTGCGGTTGGCCTGCGGATCGCCGCTGATGCCGAACTGCACGATGAACCCGCGCACGTAGCGGAAGAAGCGGTCGCCATCGTAGAACCCCAGCTTCACCAGGGTGTAGAAGTGGTCCACGCCGAGCGGCGCCCAATCCCGGTGCACCTCCACCACCACGGGGCCCTTGGAGGTGTCGAAATCCACCTTGAAGACGTCCGGAGCCTTTTCCGGAATGGCCGATTTAGCCGCCTCCTTGGGCGCTTCTTTCGGCGCCTCCTTGGGGGCTTCGGTTGGCGACGACGAACAGGCGGCTAACGCCAGGCAGGCGGCCGCCGCAAACAGGGTTCCGCGGATTCCACGCATCGTCCATAGAGTATGCCATGCTGAAGGTGGCCGCAACGGCATGGCGCCCTACGACGATTTCGCCTGGTTCTACGACCGCTACTGGAACGAGGAATTTCACTCCCTGGCCTTCCCCATTCTGGAGCGCATCTGGCTGGAGCGCCTGGGTCCCGCCGGGCCTTCCGGCCCGCACATTCTGGACGTCTGCTGCGGAACCGGATACCTGGCGGGCCTGCTGGCCGGGCAGGGCTACCGCGTCACCGGTTTCGATCTTTCGCCGCGCATGGTGGAGTTCGCCCGCCGCAATGTGCCCGAGGCCGCGTTCCACGTCGCCGATGCCGCCCGCTTCCAGCTTCCCGGCCCTTTCGACGCGGCCGTCTCCACCTTTGACAGCCTCAACCACATTTTGGACCGCGACGACCTGGAGGCCGCCTTCCGCAACATCGCCGCCAGCCTCCGCACCGGCGCCCCCTTTGCCTTCGACATGCTGCTGGAAGAGGCTTACCAGACCCACTGGGGCGAATCGTTCGCCCTGGTGCGCGGCGATCACGTGCTCACCATCACCGCATCGGGCTACGATTTCCGCAGCCGCCTGGGGCGCTGCACCATCACCATGTTCCGGCTGGTCGAGGACGCCTGGCGGCGCGCCGACGTGACCATCCAGGAGCGCTGCTATACCCCCGCGGAGATCGACCGGGCGCTGGACCAGGCCGGCTTTGGCGAAGTCTGCTGCTACGACGCCGGCGATCTCGGCATGGCCGGCGACCTGGGCGAAGGCCGCACGTTTTTCGTGGCCGTGAAACCTTGACTGCCCGCCCGGCGCGGTTGCCCGGGTGGTCTTACGAAGCCTTGGCCACGCGCAGCCGGCCGGCATTGCGCAGCGAAGCGGCCATCATGCGGTCCGCCACGCCGATGTGATCGCGGATCCAGCCGGTCAGGTAAACCAGCATCGCCTTAGGATCCGCGGAAAGCTCCTGGAGCCGTTGCCGGGCGCCATCGTGCTGGCGTTTGTGCCAGGGATAAGCGGAGTAGCCGCCCGAGCGCATCTGGCGCTCTTCGTGCGCGAAATGTGCCTCCACTCCAGCCACCACCAGGCGCACGGCTTCTCCGGTTGCCTGAGCGTCCGCGCCGGCCTCCACGGCTTTGCGTAGTTCCTCGCTCAGGCGGAACAGCTCGCGGTGTTCGGCATCGAACTCCGCCTCGAAAACCGCATGTTGAGCGGTCCAGTGAAAGCGCTGCATGAGGATTAGTCTAGCGTATTTGAGACCCGATTAGGTGAATCCCGCCGCGGTTGCGCCGGCCCCTCCCGCTGTTTTAGTCTCAAAAGCGCATGCTCTTCGATCGACGCCAGATTTTCGCCGCTCTCGCCGCGGGGGCCGCGGCCCGCATGGTTCGCGCCGCGGACGATTCCGTGGCCATCCCCGGCAAGCGCCCCATGATCCTCCACAACGACCGCCCCGAGGACCTCGAAACGCCCGTCCGCTACTTCGATTCCTACCTCACCCCCGTGGACGTCTTTTTCGTGCGCCAGCACATTCCGCGGCCCGCCCCCATCGACCCCGAGACCTACCGGCTGACCGTCAACGGGATGGTTTCGAAGCCCCTCTCGCTCTCCCTGGCCGACCTGAAAAAGCTGCCCCAATACACCGTGCCGGCGGTCCTCGAATGCACCGGGAACGGGCGCGGTTTTTATAGCCCCAAGGTGCCCGGCATCCAATGGGGCCGCGGCGCCATCGGCAACGCCGAATGGAACGGGCCGCGCATCTCCGAAATTCTGAAACTGGCCGGCGCCTCTTCCGGCGCGGCGTTCCTGGAGACCGATGGAGCCGATACGGGCGCCATCAAAACCCCCGATTTCATCCGCTCCCTGCCCATGGCCAAGGCTCTTCATCCCGCCACGCTGCTGGCTCTCAACATGAATGGCCAGCCGATTCCCAACCTGCACGGCTTCCCCGCGCGCCTGGTGGTGCCGGGATGGGACGGCACCAGCTCAGTGAAATGGGTGATCCGCCTGTCGGCCACGGCCGAGCCCAATCGCGGCTTCTTCATGAACCCGGGCTACCGCTACCCCAAGTACGCCCTGCCGCCCGGAACCCCGGCCCGCCCCGCCGAGCTCGAAGTGATTGAGGGGATGCCGGTGAAATCCACCATCACCGCGCCCGAGGACCAGAGCAAGGCGCCCCTCGGCCCCATCGCCATTCGCGGGTTCGCCTGGGCCGGCGAGCAGGCCATCGAGCGCGTGGATGTCTCCACCGATGGCGGCAGCCGCTGGCGCGAGGCCCGTCTCACCGGCGCCAGGCTGCCCTTCGCCTGGCGGCTGTGGCAGATCGAATGGCAGCCCACCGACCCCGGCTATTACACGATCCTCTCGCGGGCCACCGATTCCGCCGGCCGCGTCCAGCCCATCGTGGCCGAATGGAACCCCTCCGGATACCTTTGGAACGCCATTGATCGCGTGGGCGTGACCGTGGAGAAAGCCTGATGCGGAAACTGGTTCCGATGATCCTGGCCGCCCTGCTGGCCGCCGCCCTATGGTCCGCCGACCAGGCCACCCTCGACCGCGGAAAGAAGGAGGAGCAGCAGAGCTGCACGCCCTGCCACAGCCTCCGCCTGATCCATTCGCAGCGCCTCAGCCGGGCCACCTGGGGCAAGGAGATCGACAAAATGGCCGGCTGGGGAACGGTGGTCCCCGACCGCGACGCGCTCCTCGAATACCTGGTAGCCAACTACGGCGACGATAAGCCCGTGCCCCCGCCCGCCATGTCCGAGGACGGCACGGGCAAGAAATAAACCCGCTTCTCCCCGCGCGCCTGGGTCTTCGACCGCCTGATTTAGTTCTTCCGCTTGGTGGGGCAGGCCTTCAGCCTGCCCTGGACAGGCTGAAGGCCTGTCCCACCAATGCGTCACGCATCATGGTGTGACAGGCGCGTCTTCAGGGAAGCGAATCATGCGGTCGGGGACCTAGCCGCGCCCGGATCGTTCTACTCCGGCACTTTACGCGGCCGCCGCAACCCTCCTTCGGCGCCCGCCACAAACGGAGACGCCCCCGGCTCGGTCGGAGGAGGAAACGTGTCCGGGTAGTTATCGCTGTTCAAGGTCTCGTAGAGGGTGTTCAGATAAACGTTGGTCAGCACCACGTCGCTGGTCACGTACGCCACGCCGCAGTACGCATCGTTGACCCAGTTATCCTGGAAGGTGTTGCCCGAGTTCTTGGTTCCGGAAACCGAGTTCAGCCCGCAACCTTCTTCATCCGAGCTGGTGTCGGTGGTAAACGGGCCCACGTGGGAGATCTTATTTCCCAGATACAGGCCGTTTACGGACCCCTGGATGTGGATGCCGCTGAGCGCATCCACGCTGCTGACCACGTTATTGATGACGTTCGGGTTGGTCGCGCCGTTGACGAACACGCCCGACTGCACGTTGCTGATGGTATTGCCTTCCACTAACACGCCGCTGCCCACGGCTCTTAGCACTACCCCCTCGCTGCGCAGGTTGTAGCAGTCCGAAATGTCGATCGCCCCGCAGTTGCCCTGCGCAATGTAGTTTCCATTGACCAGGCCGGTAACGCCATTCGCCAGGAAGATTCCGAACTGGTTCGCGCCCGTGCTGGGCCCGATTCCGGTGATGAAATTGTTTTCGATGTCCGCGCTCTGGCCCGAACCGTTCACCAGAATCGCGTTTCTCCCGAAATCGTGGATGCTGGAATTGCGGACCGTGATGCTGTACGAGGCGGTTGTGGTAGAGTCCTGGTCCGCCTGCACGCCGGCTCCGTTTCCAGGAAACAACGTGGCGCAACTGGTGGGGGCGGCCAGCGCCGTGCCCGAAATGGAGTCGCTGTCCACCAGTCCGGAAGCGTCATAGAAATGGATGCCCGCCAGCCCGATGGTGCATCCGCTGACCGCGTTGTTACTGGCGTCGATGGCCAGATTCTGAATGGTCACCCCCGAGGCGCCCATCACCGTGATGACCGCCGTAAACCCGAGGTTGCCCACCGGAATCATCTGGGCTGGTTGAATCAGCGTCCGCCCGATACCCTGTCCGCCGACGCCGCGCAACGTCAGGGGCTTGGTAATGATTAACTGCTCGGGGTAAAGCGCGGAACAGATATCGATCTCATCGCCCGCCGCGGCAGCCGCGATGGCCGCCCCGATACTGCTGAAATCCGCGGCCGTGGCGCAGGGCGTATCGCCATTGGCTACCATCCACGTCTTGCCCCACGCCGCGGGGCAGCAGGTCCCCAGAAACACGAGGGCGTATCCCATCCACTTGAGCGTTGTCTTCGTCGGCATTACTTCCTCCTCACTCAATAGCGAAATCCGCGCCGTTTAGGGGACACAATGCCGGCTACAATGTTTGCCCGGATACTCAGCTTCTCTCCCTGTCTCTCCTCCCGAACCCCTCGTGTTGGTTTTCGCCGTGCTTCCTGGGCCCAGGGGCACCCCCCATCAGCGCTAGCCTAAGCGTCCTGATCTCTTTGAGCCTACGGAACACTCGGGACTTAAGTACATCGAGTGCGGATGGTGACGATTTTGGGAGAGATGGGAAGCGAACACACTTCTACGGCTTGGGCGTCCGGGGCGGTCGCACTTTCCGATATCGCGACTTC
>JASHSS010000852.1 GCA_030038565.1 Bryobacteraceae bacterium | reverse complement strand
CGAGCCGGTCGAGCCGCTGACGGGGCTGCAGAAGGTGATCGAAGTTTTGCTGGCGCCGGAAGGCAGCGGGGTGACGGTCATACACACGCTCTACAATCGCGGGATTTTTCCGCTGGAATTCGCGGCGTGGGCCATGAGCATGATGGCGCCCGGCGGGCAGGCCATCACCGGCTTTCCGCCGCGCGGGAAGCATCCGGACGTGCTGCCGCCGACCAATCCGCTGGTCATGTGGGCCTACTCGGATTTGTCCGACAAGCGCTGGACGTTCACCAAGAAATACATGGGCCTGCGGCAGGACCCCGCCAACGCGGAGCCCACCAAGCTGGGGCTTTTCAATCCGCGGACGTGGGCCGGCTATCTGCTCAACGGGGAGTTATTTCTGAAGCAGGCGGAAGCCGACCCGGACAAGCCGTACCCGGATTTCGGCTGCTCCTTCGAGACCTTTACCAACGCCGATTTCCTGGAAATGGAGACGCTCAGCCCCCTCACCAAGGTGCCTCCGGGAGGGAGCGTGGGACACGTGGAGCATTGGAATTTATACCGCAACGTGAAGCTCGATTCGTTCAGCGATGCCGACCTGGACAAGCTGCTGCTTCCGTTGCTGCATTAGCGGGAGGATGATATGGCCTCGGACCGGCGGTCTTTCCTGAAGCGCATGGGGGCCACGGCGGCGGCCTCGCAAGTAGCCGCGGCGCAAACGGCCGCTCCGCAGGCCCAGACGGCGTCCATCGGGGCGTCTGCCGCCGTCTCCGCGCCCGGCCCGGTGGTGTTTCCGCGGGTCTTCACGGGGCGGCAACTGGCGCAACTGGCATTTCCGCTGGGTGGCGTGGCGGCGGGCAGCATCAGCCTGGGCGGGCGCGGGCAATTGCGCGACTGGGAGATTTTCAATCGTCCCGACAGCGGGCGCAGCCTTTCCTACGCCTTCCCCTCGCTCTTCGTGGATGATGGCCGCCAGAAGACCGCGCGCGTCCTGGAAGCGCGCCTGCTGCCGCCCTTCACCGGGCAGGATGGCTTGGGCGCGCGCAACGCTCCGGGACTCACGCGGCTGGCCGGGGCGCGTTTCATCGGCGAATATCCGCTGGCGCGCATTGAATTCGAAGATCCCGGATTGCCCGTGCACATCGCGCTGGAGGCCTTCTCGCCCTTCATCCCGCACGAAGAGGACGAATCCGGATTGCCGGTGGCGATTCTGCGCTACCGGGTGAAGAACGCCGGCGCGCGGCCGGCGGCGGTCTCGATTGCGTGGTCCATCGAGAACCCGGTGCTGCCGGAACAGAACGCCGGACCCTTCGACGCCGCGCGCAGGAACGAGTTCCGCACGGATGGACCGCTGGCGGGATTGTTCATGAGCAACCCGGCGGTTTCCGCGGATCACGCGATGCACGGCAGTTTCGCGCTGGGATTGCTGGGCGCGGCGGATGGCGAAGTCTCCCATCTGGCCGGATGGCCCAAAGGCAAGTGGTGGGATGCGCCGCTGCTCTTTTGGGACGATTTCTCGGCGGACGGGCGCCTCGGCCCCGCGGCGGGCGAGCAGAACGCCATCGGCGCGCTGTGCCTGGGGCGGCAGATCGCAGCCGGGGCGGAGCGCGAGTACACCTTTCTGCTGGCGTGGCATTTTCCCAACCGGACGCCGGCGCGCTGCGGCTGGAGTGCGCCCAAGGGCGACGAAAACACCGTGATCGGGAACTGGTACACCACGCGGTTCGCGGACGCCTGGGAGGCGGCTTCGTATGCCGCGCGCAACCTGGAACGGCTGGAGCGCAAGACGCGGCAATTTGCCGCGGCGCTCCGCGAGAGCACCATCCCGCCGGCGCTGAAGGATGCCGCTTCGGCCAACCTCTCCACGCTGGCTTCCACCACCTGTTTCCGCACCGCCGACGGCCAGTTTCGCGGCTTCGAAGGCTCCGACGATCATCGCGGCTGCTGCTTCGGCAACTGCACGCACGTGTGGAACTACGAGACCGCCACGGCCCACCTGTTTCCGGCGTTTGCGCGCACGCTGCGGGAAACGGCGTTCGGCTACAGCATGGACGAGCAGGGCGCCATCCACTTCCGCACGCTGCTTCCGGAAGGCAAGGAGCGCAGCGGCTTCGCGGCCGCCGATGGGCAGATGGGGCAGATCGTGCACGCCTATCTCGATTGGAAGCTCTCGGGCGACCGGGTCTGGCTGGAGCGGATGGCGCCGCGCGTGCGCAAGGCGCTGGAGTTCAGTTGGATCGCGGGCGGCTGGGACGCCGATCGCGACGGCGTGCTGGAAGGCGTGCAGCACAATACCTACGATGTGGAATTCTACGGACCGAATCCGCAGTGCGGGGTCTACTACCTGGCGGCGCTGCGGGCGGGAGAGGAGATCGCCACGGCGGTAGGCGAAAGCGAGGCGGCCGCGGAATACCGGCGGCTCTGGCAGCAGGGCAGCCGGTGGATGGATGCCAACCTCTTCAACGGCGAGTTTTACGTGCAAAAGGTGCGCGGCGTGAAGCGCGACGAAATCGCTGCGGTGCTGCGCGGGCCGATGGGCGCCGACAACACCGAAACCCCCCAATACCAGGCGGGCGAAGGATGCCTGGCCGATCAATTGATCGGGCAATACCTGGCCCATGCCGCCGGTCTGGGGCCGCTGCTGGATGCGCAGCACATTCGCAAGACTCTGGAATCCATCTACCGCTACAACTTCAAGCGCAACATGAATCAGCACGATTGCGTCCAGCGCGTGTATGTGCTGAACGACGAGCCCGGCCTGGTGGTCTGCGATTACGGGCGGCGGGAGCGGCCGCGGATTCCGTTTCCGTACTACGCGGAGGCGTGGACGGGGATGGAATACTCCAGCGGCGCGCTGATGATTTTCGCCGGCCTGGTGAGAGAGGGCGTGGAGTGCTTCGAGAGCGCCCGGCGGCGCTTCGATGGCGAGCGGCGCAACCCGTGGGACGAACCGGAGTGCGGGCACCATTATGCGCGGGCCCTTTCGGCGTGGTCGGGCCTGCTGGCCTACAGCGGCTTCCGCTACGATGGGCCGCGGCAAATGGTGGCCCTGGAGCCGGCCGAAGGAGGGGCGGATTTCCGCTGCTTCTGGTCCACCGCGACAGGCTGGGGCGTGTTCGCGCGAGCCCAGAGCGCGGGGCGCGCGGCATTTCGCCTGCGGGTGGATCATGGGGCTTTGCCGGCGCGGGCTATTGAGCTCAACGCGGCCGGCGGTGCCACCGCGCGGGTGACGCTGGGCGGGGCCACCTTGCGGAGCACGCTCGAAGGCCGCTCGGGTCGCGCGGTGGTGCGGCTCGATCAGGCGGTGAATTTGAGCGAGGGGCAGGAACTGCGGATCGAGGTGCTGGCGTGAACGGTCTCCCGGATAGCGGCCGCCCGTGGCTGGTAATGGTGGGCGGGTTCCTGGGCGCGGGCAAGACCACGCTGATACGCGCCGCCGCGCAGTTGCTGATCGCCGGCGGATATCGCGTGGCGGCGATCCTCAACGACCAGGGCGCGGACCTGGTGGATACGGCTTTCCTGCGCGGCAATGGCCTGCACGCCGGACAGGTGACCGGAGGCTGCTTCTGCTGCCGCTTCTCGGACCTGATGGCCGCGGCCGATGACCTGGCCGCGCATCGCCCCGCAGTGATCTTCGCCGAGCCGGTGGGTAGTTGCACGGATCTCTCCGCCACCATTTTGCAGGTGCTGCGGCGCGACCATCGGGATCGCTTTCGTCTCGCGCCGCTGACGGTGGTAGTGGACCCGGCGCAGGCCCGCAGCGCGCACGGGGCGGATGCCGACCCGGACGCAGCCTTCCTCTTTCGCAACCAGGTGGCCGAGGCGGACCTGATCTGCTTCTCCAAGTGCGATCGGGAAACGGACCTTCCCGACCTGCCCGCGGCCGCGCCGGTGCGCCGCACGAGCGCCCTGAGCGGATGGGGCGTAGGCGCGTGGCTGCACGAGATTTTTTCCGGCCAGATCGCGCCCGGCGGGGTGACCCTGGAGATCGATTATGCGCGCTACGCGCAGGCGGAGGCGGCGCTGGGCTGGCTGAATTACCGCGTCCGCCTGGATTTTCAGGAGCCCCTGCGGCCGGCCGCGGTGGTGGGGCCGCTGGTCGAGGCGTTCGATCTCGAACTCAGGCGCGCCGGGGTGAAGATCGTCCACCTGAAAGCGCTCGACGAAGCGGAGAGCGGCTACGTGAAAGTGGCGGTCACCGGGAGGGACGAGCCGGCGGTGGAGGGCCAACTCGACGCTTCCCCCGCCTGGGGGCACGAATTGCTGGTGAACCTGCGGGCGGCCGCGGAGCCCGAGCGGATCGGGGCGATCATGGCCCGC
>JASHSS010000851.1 GCA_030038565.1 Bryobacteraceae bacterium | reverse complement strand
TTCTCGCGCTGGCCGCGGCGCGCGTGCTGGCGGCGCAATCGGCGCTGCCGGTGGAGTGGATCGACCCGGATACCGGCCATCGCGTGATCCGGCTTTCCCGCGATGACGGAACCCAAAGCCTGTACTTCAACCAGAACGCCTACACGGCCGATGGCAAGAAGCTGATCGTCACCACCCCCGGCGGCGGCATCGCCACCATCACCCTGGCAACCCGCGAGGTGAAAGCGCTGGTTGCGGGGCCGGTCTCGGTACTGGTGGCGGGGCACAAGAGCGGCGACGTGTATTACACCAAGCGCATGCCGGGCGGGCGTGGGGCGGCGGGCGGGCGCAATTCCACAGGGGCCATCGTGTACGCCACCAACGTGGATACGGGCGCCACGCGAGAGGTGGTGCAACTGCCGCCGGGGCGGATGGTCTCGTCGCTCAACGCGGACGAGACGCTGCTGGTGGGCACATACGTGGATGGCGCCGCGGGACGCCCGCCGGCGGCCAACCGGACGGGCGCGGACGCGCGCTTCGGGCAGCCGAACTATTCGGCCGCGGGCGCCGACGGCAAGCCCATGACCTATGCGGATGCCAAGGATCTGCAACTGCACAACAGCCTGATGGCGGCGCGCGCCGGCCCGCCGCGGGTGCTGTTCACGGTGAACACCAAGACCGGCGCAGTGCAGGAGATCCTACGCGAGCACGAGTGGCTGAATCACTTGCAATTCTCGCCCACCGATCCCAACCTGATTCTGTTCTGCCACGAAGGCACCTGGCACGAGGTGGACCGCATCTGGACGATCCGCGCCGATGGCAGCGGATTGACCAAGATCCACACCCGCACGATGAACATGGAAATCGCCGGGCACGAGTTCTTCTCGCCGGATGGCGCCACGATCTGGTACGACCTGCAAACTCCGCGCGGCCAGGATTTCTGGCTGGCCGGCTACCGGGTGGCGACGGGCAAGCGGACTTGGTACCACTTGCAGCGCAATGAATGGTCGGTGCACTTCAACGTATCGAGGGACGGCTCGCTGTTCGCGGGAGACGGCGGCGACAGCGAGATGGTGGCGCGCGCGCCGGACGGCAAATGGATCTACCTGTTCCGGCCGCAACCGGTACCGGACGTGGCGGGGATCAAAGCCGCCAACTCCGACGCGCTGATCGACGCGGGTTTCTTCCAGGCGGAGCGGCTGGTGAACATGAGCAAGCACGACTATCGCCTGGAACCCAACGTGACCTTTTCACCGGACATGAAGTGGGTGGTGTTCCGGTCGAACATGCTGGGGCCGGTGCACGTTTTCGCGGTGGAAATCGCCAAGGCGAACCGGTGATCGCGGCAGGCGCCGGCCGCGGTTAGCGGGAAACGGTTTTGCGGCTGGTGCGCAGGGTGGCGCTGAGGGTGGCGCCCGCGACGTTCTGCCCATCCACGGTGCCGCTGACCACGGCGCCGCGGGTCTGGCTTTCGTTGCGAATGAGCCTGGCGCGGCCGGAGGCGCCTTTACCCTCGTCCAGCAGGCGGCGCGCGTCTCCCCGGCCCTCCCAGACCAACTCGAATGAAACCGAGACCCCGGAACCGGCCGCGGTGGTCCCGCTGATGGTGGTGTTCAGCGCGGCGCGGTTCAAGTCTCCGGAGAAGACCGGGCGCAGGCTGGTGCCCAGGTCGGTGCCCAGATCGCTGTTCTCGCAGTAGTCATAGCGGTGCCGGGAATACATGACGGCCATGGTTGCCGGCGCCTGCTCCGCATTCACGGTGGTGCGGTTGGCGAAGACGGTGACCTGGCTCTCGATGCAGCCGTCGTCGGACATATAGGCGAAGTTGGCGCTCGCGGCGGAAGTCTGTGTGGTGCGGGTGGCCGGCTGGACCTGAGCGGCGACCGAGCCGGAAAGGGTCAGGCAAAGGCATGCCAGTGTGAGATTGCTCATACTTCGTCCCTCCCACACAGGGTGTATCACCAATCGCAGCCGGAGGGTAGGGGGTGGACTCAGCCCAACAGGGTTCAGTTAAGGACGGCCTCCGCACACTCATTGGCGACCCGCGAGGGCTTGCTCTCCTCTTGACCATCTTACTATATGGTAGTAAGATCAGGAGCAGCTTATGAAGAGGCCCAAACTCGCCAAACTCGAACTTCGGATTCTGGAAGCGCTGTGGGCCCAGGGAAGGGCGACGATGCGGGAAATTCAGGAGACGTTTCCGGAACCCCGGCCTGCCTACACCACCATCACCAACACGGTGTACCGGATGGAAGCCAAACGCGCCGTACGGCGAGTAAGGAAGATCGGAAACGCCGATATTTTCGAGCCGCTGATCGCAAAGGACGCCGCGCGGGATGGGCTGCTCGACGAGATTTTGAGCTTTTTCGGGGGACGGCCGCAACCCATGATGGCGCGGCTCATCGAGTCCGGCAGGCTCACGCTTGAGGACATACGCGAGATGGAAAAGGCCGCGACGGAAGCTGCCCGACAACGGAAGGCCGAAGGGAAACGGAAGTCGAAATGACTACATCTTCGATCGTCAATCATCTGTGGCAGTCATCCTGTTTCGCGCTGTTGGCGGGACTGCTGGCTTTCCTCCTGCGCAGGAATTCGCCAAAGGTGCGCTACTGGGTTTGGCTGGCCGCATCGCTGAAATTTCTCATCCCGTTCGCGTTGCTGGTCAGCCTCGGAGCGGTCGTTCCACGTCCGGCCCGGCAGCCGGCGCCGGTTGCGGCTCCCGTTTTCCCGAGCACCCTGGTTCAAATTGCGCAACCGTTTTCGCCGGCCCCCAGGCCGTCTGTTTCCGTGCATACTCCACTCGATTGGGCGCCGCTCGCGATGGGTGCCGTGTGGGGCCTCGGGTTTGTGGCCATCCTGCTGGCACGATGCCGCGGTTGGCTGGAGTTTCGAGCAGCGCTGCGAACGAGCACGCCGGTTGAACTTCCGATCCCCGTACCGGCTCTGATCACGCCTGGCGCTGAGGAACCAGGCGTCGTGGGTTTTCTGCGTCCGGTCCTGGTTCTGCCGGCAAATTTGCTGGAATACCTGAATCCCCGGCAGCTTGGCGCGATTCTCACGCACGAGCTTTGCCACGTGCGCCGCCGGGACAATCTCTTCGCCGGCGTGCACATGATGGTGGAAGCGATCTTCTGGTTCCATCCGCTGGTGTGGTGGATCGGCTCGCGCATGGTGGAGGAGCGCGAACTGGCATGTGACGAGGAAGTTCTGCGAACGGGCTGCGAACCATCGGACTACGTGGAAGGCATATTGAAGGTCTGCCGCCTTTACGTGGAATCCCCGTTGCCGTGCATTGCAGGAGTTACGGGAGCGGATGTGAAGAGGCGCCTTCACGCCATTCTGGCGGGAGGCATTGCAGACGAGTTAAGCGCCGCGAGAAAGATGGCTCTGGCGTCGATCGGTGTGTGCGCTTTGGCGGCGCCCATATTAATCGGCGCTCTGAACGCGCCGGCGATTCGCGCGCAAAGCGCGCCCGTGGCGGCGCCGAGATTCGAAGTAGTCTCGATCAAACCGTGTGAGTTTCGGGAGAAAAACGCCTCCGATATGGCGCCGGAGGGTAATTCGACGCCCGGGAATCTGAGGACTGGTTGCTTTCCTTTGGACGATCAAACTGGCAGAGGCCTGATTCGGGGCGCCTATGCATCGAACCCATTTACTCCGATCAACGGAGGCCCATCGTGGATCCACTCGGCCGATTATGAGATCGATGCCAGGGCCGAAGGAAGTCCGAGCGTGAGGACGATGAACGGCCCAATGATGCGAGCGCTCCTGGAACAATATTTTCACCTGAAGATCCACCTGCAGACGACCGAGGGCCCGGTTTTCTTCTTAACAGTCGCGCGTGGGGGAGCGAAGTTTCACCCGTTCGTTGAAGGAAGCTGCACGTCTCCGCCAGCCCCGCTCGGGCCAGGACAGAAGTATTGCAAAAGCATGATGAGCGGCGGATCGCCCGCCTCAATCGAAGCTCAAGGCGCGACACTCGATGACTTCTCCAGAATGCTCTTGGGAGTGTTAGGCCGCCCGGTCATCAACAAGACCGGGATGGCGGGCCGATTCGATTTGAGCGTCGAATTTTCTCGAGAGGGAACCAGGTTTGGCCCGCTTCGGGCTGGTGGCGCCGATGTCGGCGCCGAGGCATCCGAGCCAGTAAATTCGATCTTCTCTGCGCTTCCGGAACAGCTCGGGCTCAGACTTGAATCGGGAAAAGGACCGGTCGAAGCGTTCGTGATCGACCACATCGAGAGGCCGCCGGTGAACTGATAGGGTCGTCGGGCGTATCGCCAGCCGCGCAGCTTCGGATCTCTGGACGGTCCGCCAGAGGCCGCCAGGACTACCAGGCCTATCGCCCAGGCGCGCCCGTTCACGCCGGGATGGCCGGATGGCCGGATGGCCGCTGCTTGTTACGGATTCGGCTGCCAGCGTCGATGCTTCCCAGTTTTCTCCGGGTGGCGCGTGAGTTCCGGCCACCAGCTTGCCGGCATTGAACGCTACCGGCCGCTCTTCGAGATAATTGTCTCCGGGGGAGATTGATGGAATCTCACAATCAGTGTCCGAAATGCAACGGCGAAATGAAACAGGGGTTTATTCTCGACCACAAGGATTACGCATCTAGCGTTGTGGCGCAATGGCAGCCAGGCGAACCGCAGAAGTCTTTTTGGCGCGGAGTACAGTCTAAGGACGGTCCGCACTATGAGATCACGGCTTATCGTTGCACAGGATGCGGCTACCTGGAGTCGTACGCGAAATAGGCCAAAAGGCCGGGACTACGTCTAACCAGCAACGGCGATCCGGGAAGGGTCGGCGCTCTGAACGAATGGATGGTGCGCTACTCGGAGAGAGCCTCCGGGATGGCGTTCCGGCGGGATTATTTCTGGGAAGTTCGGATCACGACAACCGGCTCGGGATCGCCCGACCCGCGGAGAGAATTTGTTAACTGAACCGTATTGGACTCAGCCCGGTTCCCCGGCCAGTTCTTCAACCCAGGCCAGGATGGCCGCATCGGCCCAGAAACGCGGCCGGCGGCGGGCCAGAAAGCCGACGTGCCCGCCGTGCTCGGGAGCCACCAGGCGAATGCGGTGGTTGGCGCGGAGGGCGGGTGCTGCGAAGCCGGCAAACGGCACCAGCGGGTCGTCCTGGGCCTGGATGAGCAGGGTGGGGACGCGGAGGGCGGCCAGGTAGAGCTGGGAGGATTGGGTACGGTAGTAAGTCGCGGCGCCGGCGAAACCGAAGGAGGGGGCGGTGATGCGGTCGTCGATTTCGAACACCGAGTGAAGGCCGCGGATCTGATGAGGCGCGTACCGGCCGGTGGCTTTCAGGCGGGCTTTCATGCGGGCCACGAAGCGGCGCTGGTAGAGGGAATTGGACGGTTGCGCCATGCGGCGGGAGCAGGCGGCCAGGTCGAGCGGGGCGGACACGCCGCAAACCGCGCGGATGAGCGAGGGAGCGGCATCGCCCAATTCTCCGGCCAGTTTCAGCACCACGTTGGCGCCCAGCGAGAAGCCCGCGAGGATGGCCGGCGGATGGCCTTCGGCGCGAAACTGGCGCAGCACGGAAAGCAGGTCGCTGGTGAGGCCGGCGTGGTAGAGGGTTGGGCAATGGCGCTCTGTGCCTCCGCAGGTGCGCAGGTTGAAGCGGTGAGCGGCGAAGCCGGCGGCCAGCGCGGCGGATGCCAGGCTGCGCATGTAGCCGGCCTGGCTGGAGCCTTCGAGGCCGTGCACCATCACCAGCGCGCCGCGCGGGGGAGCCGCGGGCCGCTGCGACTCGACCAGCACTTCCACCGACGGCTCGGTCCGGAAGAGGCGCCGCACGGTGGGGCAGGGTGGTTCCGAATGGCCGCGCCTCCAGTAGTGCGCCAGGATGGTCTGGGCGTGCGGATTGCGGAAGAGCGGAATGAAGGGAGGGATCGGCAGAAGCGCGCCCCGCGACGGAAACTTGTAGTATAAGGCTATGCGCGGTTTCGCCGGCGCCATCCCGGCCAGTAGCGGAGAAAGGCCTGAGCAGGCTGGGCTGCCCCACGGGCGGCGTGCGATTCGGCTGCCGGGCGGGATCTTCCTGGGCGTTCTGCTGGCCTGCGGCCTGGCGGCGGCGGATGGGGTGCGGCCTTCGCCGCCCTTTGAAATCCAGCGGCTGAATGCCCCTTCCGTGAGGGTGAGCCAGTATCGCGGCAAGATCGTGGCGCTGGCATTTATCGATACCACCTGCCCGCATTGCCAGGATCTCACCACGACCTTGAAAGGCATCGCGCAGGATTACGCGGGGCGCGGCGTGGTGGTGCTGGAGTGCGCGTTCAACGACGGGGCGCGGGCCGGCCTGGCGGAGTTTCAGCAGCGCTTCGATCCGCCCTTTCCGCTGGGGTGGAACACCCGCGCGGCGGTGATGTCGTATTTACAGTACAACCTTCTGGACCCGCGGCCGCTGTACGTCCCGCACATGGTGTTTATCGACCGGGGCGGCGCCATCCGGGCGGACTATCCGGGCGAGGATGTGTTCTTTCGGGATCCCAACGCGAGTATACGCGCAGAGCTGGACCGGCTGCTGCGCGGCGGGCGCAGCGCAACCCCGGTAAGGGGCAAGCCATAGGCTGATGGGGATTCCTCGCGATCGGCTTCTGGGCGCGTCGTACGTTTTGGCGTTCGCTTCGTCGGCGCTGATTCTGCTTTCCATCACCGCCTCGCAGTGGGCGCTGTGGTTTTCGCTGGCGCTGCTGGCGGCGGCGCGCGCCCGGCCGCGCATCCCGCGCATCTGGCTGCCGCTGGCGCTGTTCATGGCGGGCACGCTGGTCTCGCTGGTGTTTTCGCCGGAGCCGCTGCACGGCCTGCCGCAGATCCGGAAGCTGCTGGTATTCACCGTGCTGGTGGCGATCTACACCACCTTTCGGGACGCGGCCGCCGCGCGCCGGCTGTTTCTGTGGTGGTTCGGAATCGGCGGGGCGGTGGCCTGCTTCGCGCTGGCGCAGTTCGCCGCGCGGTGGCGGCAATCCGAGGTGCGGCACGTGCCGTTCTACAGCTTCTACGTGACCCAGCGGATTACCGGCACGATGAGCCACTGGATGACCTTCGCGGGCCAGGAAATGGTGGTGCTGCTGATGCTGCTGGCGTTTCTGCTGTATGAGCCGCTGGCGGGGAAACGCGCCTGGGCGCTGGGCCTGGCCGGCGCGCTGCTGCTGGGCGTGGCGCTGCTGCTCAACGAAACGCGCACCGTGTGGCTGGGAGTGGCGGCGGGTGGAGTGTGGCTGCTGTGGTGGTGGAAGCGTTGGATGACGGTGGCGGCGCCGGGCCTGGTGCTGCTGGTGATGTGGCTTGCGCCGGGACCGGTGCACGAGCGGCTGGTCTCCATCTTCCACCCGCAAAAGAACGTGGACTCCAACGAATTCCGGCACATTGCGCGCGCGGCGGGC
>JASHSS010000088.1 GCA_030038565.1 Bryobacteraceae bacterium | reverse complement strand
CACCGGCTTTGGGGCGATGCGGTGGTGGGTTACCATCTGCTCAACATCATCCTGCAGGTGGTGTCGGCGTGGCTGGTAGTTTCGATCGTCCGGAAGCTGTCGCTCGCGGGCGCATGGCTGGCAGGCTGCGTCTTTGTCCTGCACCCAATCTACGTAGAATCGGTGGCCTGGATTTCCGAGCAGAAGAGCACCCTCTCGGGCTTCTTCTGCCTGGCCGCGCTGCTGGTGTACCTGCACTTCTACCAGTCCCGCCGGAGGCGCTCGTATTTGCTGGCTTCAGGACTATTCGTCCTGGCTCTGCTCAGCAAGTCCGTCACCGCGATGCTACCACCGGCGGTGCTGGTGATTCTGTGGTGGAAGCGCGGGCGTCTGGTCTGGAAACGGGACATCCTGCCCCTGGTTCCCTGGTTTGCGCTGGCAGTGCCTATGGGGATCTTTACGGCGTGGGTGGAACGAACCTATCTGTTCGCCAAAGGCAGCGATTTCAATTTGTTTTTCCTGGAGCGGGCCCTGCTGGCAGGACGGGTGATCTGGTTTTATGCGGCCAAGCTGGTCTGGCCGGCCAACCTGATCTTCCAATATCCGCGCTGGAAGGTTGACCCGGCCGCCTGGTGGCAGTATCTGTTTCCGGCGGGAGTCTTGCTTGTAGAGGCGGCGCTGGCGTGGGCGGCGCGACGCAATCGGGGACCGCTGGCGAGCTTCCTCATCTTTACGGGGACACTTTTCCCGGTGCTCGGTTTTCTCAACGTACTGCCTTTCCGCTATTCCTGGGTGGCCGATCATTTTCAGTACCTCCCCAGCCTGGGAATCGTGATCCCGCTGGCGTCGTGGCTGACCTTGACGGCGCGCCGGTTTTGGACGGCCAATGCTGGCAGGGCCGCGGCCCTCTCGCTGCTGGCGGTGCTGGCTCTGCTGAGCGCTCGGCAAAGCGGGTTATACCGCGATGACGAAACTCTGTATCGGGACACGGTGGCCCGGAATCCGTCCAGTTGGCTGGCGCACAATAACCTCGGCAGCGTACTCGAATCGAAGCCCGGGCGGCTGATGGACGCCATCGCGGAGTACCGGGCGGCGATCGATCTGGAGCCTCGCTTTCCCCAGCCCCACGTCAACCTGGCCACCGCCCTGACGAAGCTGGACGATCCCAGCCAGGCGCCGAAGGCCATCGCCGAGTACGAAGAGGCCCTCCGGCTCAAACCGGATTATGTGGAGGCGCACAGCGACCTCGCGAACCTGCTGTCCACGATTCCAGGCCGGATGCCGGAAGCCGTCCTGCATTATCAACGGGCGGTGCAGCTTCAGCCACAAGTGGGCCAGGCGCACGCCAACCTGGGCAGCGCGCTGGCGCAGTTGGGGCGCCTGCCGGAGGCCATCGCAGAGTTCGAAACCGCGATCCGGCTGAATCCCAGCCTTCCGGAGCTGCATTGCAATCTGGGTGTGGCCCTTCTCCAGGCCGGCCGGCTGCCGGACGCCATTGCGGAGCTCGAGGCCGCCCTGCGCATCAACCCGAATCTGGCGGCGGCCCACTTTCTACTGGGAACGGCCCTGGCGCAGGTGCCGGGCCGGGCCGCCGATGCGGTTGCCGAAAGCCGGACGGCACTGCGGCTGAGTCCCGATTTCGAGCCGGCGGAGCAATTACTCCAGCAATTATTGGCGGAGCAGCGCCCTTAGCGCCGCGCTACTCCCGCGCTCCCGGAGTTGGCCCGGCCGGGCCGCCGGAAACGGCATCCTTGATCCTGGCCTGTCCACGAGCTTCCATCGAATCCCCCCGTGGTAAACTGAACACACACTTGAGCCGAGCTTTCGTGGTACGTAGTCTGGGACCTCTTCTTTTGCTTACCGTTGGGCAACCTCTCCAGGGACAGGCGGATTCCGGTTACGCCGGGGCGGAAGTCTGCGCCCGGTGCCACACCGCGATCGAACGGGAGTGGTCCGGATCGCGGCATAACAAGATGATGCGCAAGGCGACCAGGCTGAGCGTTCAGGGGAATTTTGCGCAGGCGCGCCTGGCTCTGGGCGGCTCCGCTTACGGATTGCGCGAGGCCAACGGCGCCTATTACATTACCGAATCCGATCTGACCGGCAAACCCTGGGAGCACCGGGTTGAATACACCCTGGGCGATCGGCGCGTGCAACATTACCTGACCACCCTCGACGACGGACGCATCGTGATCCTGCCTCCGACATGGGATGGCGTGCGAAAGAAATGGTCGAGCGGCGTAGACATGGAAAACCCGGAGGAATCGGGCGGGGTCCAGGTGTGGAACAAGGCCTGCTACGGATGCCACGTCAGCCGGGAGCGCAAGAATTTCGATCTGCAAACCCTGCGCTACGCCACCACCTGGGGGAGCCTGGGGATCGATTGCGAGAGCTGCCATGGCCCCGGCAAAGCGCACGCGGCGAAGCCATCGGCCGCTCATGCCATCGTGAACCCCGCGCGGCTGGATCCGGCGCGCAGTTCCATGATCTGCGCCGAGTGCCATTCGATGCGCGACATCTATGCCGATGGATTTGCGCCGGGCGCCAACTACTACGACTACTTTCTGCCAGTGATGGAGTTCCGGCTGCCGGCTTCCGACGACCCGGCCTATTGGCCCGACGGGCGGCCGCGCTGGTTCAACAACGAAGCCGTGGGATTGTGGCAGAGCCAGTGCTTCCTGAAAGGCGGCGCCACCTGCGTCACCTGCCATTCCCACCCGCACAATCCGCAGCCAGCGGCGGAAAGCAACTCTCTGTGCACCGGTTGCCACAAAGCCGTAGCCGCCGGACTTACCGCGCACACGCATCACGCCGCCACCAGCGCCGGCAGTTCGTGCGTCGCCTGCCACATGCCGCCCGCGGCGGCGGGCCTCAAAGCGGTCATGCGCGATCACACCATGAGCCTTCCGGCTCCCGAGAACACCATTCGCCACGGCATTCCGAACGCCTGCAATGCGTGCCACCGCGATCGCGACGCGCAATGGGCGCTCGGCCAGATGACCGCCTGGTACGGCGGCGGATCGCGGTACAAGCTCCTCCGCCGCGCGGATGCTTTCACGGCGGCGCGGCAGGGGGACCAGGCGGCCATTCCGGTGCTGCTCGCAATCCTTGCGGATCGCTCGGAGGCGCCGTGGATCAGGGCCAATGCGGCCGGATACCTGGGTGGTTTCCCGGACGATCCGGCGGCGTACCAGGCGGTGGTGGGCGGTTTCGACGATCCGGACCCGCTGGTGCGGGCCATAGCGGCGGGAGCCATCCGGCCGCGCGCGGCCGAGCGGGAGTCCGCGGCAACCGCGCTCGTGCCGCTGGTGGGCGACCCCATTCGCAGCGTGCGGATGGGCGCAGCAACCGCCATGGTGGCCATGGGAGTGCAGCCGTTTCCCGGCGAGCAGGGACGGCGTTTCGAAGAGGCCAAGCAGCTTTACCGCGCACGCGCCGAACTCAACAGCGACGATGCCGGCCAGCAGTTCGCGGCCGGCAGATTCTTTCTACTGGCTGGCGACCCGGAGGGGGCCGCGGCAGCCCTCGCCGCCAGTTTGCGCCTGGATCCGGCCACGCCCGCGCGTTATCTTCTGGGGCGGGCTCTGGCGTTGAAGAGCGACTGGGCGGGGGCGCGGCGGATGTTGCAGACGATTCCGCGCGAGGACCTCCAGTACGCGGCCGCCCAAAAGCTCCTGGCCGAAGTGGAAGCCAGGGATTCCAGCCCGCCGGGAACCACGGCCGCGCCTGCCGGTGGCGCGAACGGGGCTGCCACGGAAGCCAAATTCCTGAACGCCCAGGTGCAATACCAGAGCGAGTACTACGGCGCGGCGCTCGCCGGACTGGAGGAAGCCCTGCGCGTGGCGCCGGATGCGGCCTGGGCGGACAAAGCGCGGGTCTATCGCGCCATCTGCCTGGAGAAACTGGGGCGCGCCGCGGAGGCCGAAGCCGCCATGACAACCTTGGCCGGGAAGCCCGGCGCCATCCAGGATGTGGATTTGCAGCTTGCCTTTGTGGAGCTGCTGTTCGATACCGGGCGCGCCGCGGACGGGTTGGGGCGGGTGGACGCGCTGATCCGGGCGGTTCCCAATGCGCCCATGGCCCACTTCTGGCGGTCCAAGCTGCTGCTACAGCTTCAGCGGACGGGCGAAGCCGCGGCGGCGGCGGAGGAATCCGTGCGCCTCTCGCCCGAGGTTCCCAACGCCCACAACCTGCTGATCCGGATTTACCAGATGTTGGGCCGCACCAAGGAGGCGGCGGAACAGGCGGAATGGCTGCGCGATTACGAACGGCGCCTCAAATCACGATAATCCTGCTGCTGGGGGCGGCCGGGGCCGTGCGGGCGCAGATCCGGTTTGAAGATACGGCCGCCAAAGCCGGCCTGAAATTCGTGCTGCGCAACGGAGCGGCGGGCGAATTCCACCAGCCCGAGCTGATGCTGGGCGGGGTGGCCGTGCTGGACTACGACAACGACGGCTGCATGGACATCTTCTTTACCAACGGCGCGGCCATGCCTTCGCTGAAGAAGACCGGCCCGGAATATTCCAACCGGCTCTTTCACAACGATTGCAAGGGCGGCTTCACGGATGTCACGGAAAAGGCCGGGGTGGCGGGCGAGGGTTACTCCAACGGCGTGGCGGTGGCGGATTACGATAACGACGGCTATCCGGATATTTTCGTGGCCGGCCTGAATCGCAACATCCTGTACCACAACCGCGGCGACGGCACCTTCGAAGATGTCACGGAGAAGGCGCACCTGGGCGGCGTGGACCCGCATTACGGCAAGCTGTGGTCTGTGGCGGCGGCCTGGGTGGACGTGGACAACGACGGCTGGCTGGACCTGGTGGTGAGCAACTACGTGCAGTGGGACCCCAAGCTGGAGCCGGCCTGCGGCACGCCCGGCAGCCCGGGCTACTGTCATCCCAACGCCTACCACGATACGCCCAATCAGCTCTTCCGCAATAACCACGATGGCACTTTTACCGACATCACCGAATCGTCCGGGCTGGGCGCGCAGCTAGGCAAGGGCATGGGCGTGGCGGTGGCCGATTACGACGGCGATGGCCTGATGGATATTTTCGTGGCCAACGATTCCTCGCCCAATTTCCTGTTTCATAACCTGGGACACGGGAAGTTCGAAGAGGCCGGGATGATGGCCGGCGTGGCGTTGAACGACGATGGGCGCGCGGTGGCCAGCATGGGGGTGGATTTTCGCGATTTCGACGATGACGGACGGCCCGACCTGGTGGTCACCGCCATGATCAACGACACCTTCCCGGTGTTCCACAATACCGGGGCGGCGCCCGCCTTCGAGGACATCACCGCGCGCTCGGGCCTGGCCGTAGAGACGCGCACGATGACCGGCTGGGGCGTGGGCTTGTACGATTTCGACAACGACGGATTCAAGGATCTGTTCACCGCCAACGCCCATTTTCCGGCGCTCGAGCGCCTGCTGGCGACGGCGGTGGAGTTGCCCAATTGCGTGTTCCGGAATGGCGGCAACGGACATTTCACCAACGTTGCCAATGCCGCCGGCGCCGATTTCCAGGTGGCCGGCCAGTATCGCGGCGCGGCGTTTGCGGATTTCGATAACGATGGGCGCCTGGACGTGGTGGTTTCGAACGTGAACGGACCGGCGCGCCTCTTCCGCAATGTCACCCCGGACGCCGGCCATTGGCTGGCGTTCAAGCTGGAGGGCACCCACAGCAACCGCGACGGCATCGGCGCCAGGATCGCGGTTACGCTCCAGGGCGGACGCAAGCTCTACAACCACGCCACCACCAGCGTGGGCTATGCCTCGTCCAGCGAGCCGCTGGTGCGCTTCGGCCTGGGCCACGAAGCGATTGCCCCGGTGGTGGAGATTCGCTGGCCCAGCGGGAAAGTCCAGGAGTTGCGGAATGTCAAGGCGAATCAGGTAGTAAAGATTCGCGAGCCGTGATGCGCGCGCCGGCAGACACAGCGCACAGTACCCCGGTACCGCTGATCCTATGATTTGGAGACGGCCTGAATCTCGCGCGGGATTTTCCTACACTCTTGAGCCATACGCGGCATTTCGGAGGTTGTGACGGCCCAAAATGGTATTGAGGAACAATGCGCGGGGCCTGGTATCGATCCGCGGCGGCAACTCGCGCGTGGTACGCCTATACATTACCTGCGTAGCAACCGTAGGACTTTCACCCGGCATCGGAACTCCCCATAATGGCATTTAGCACTAGGATGAATATGACTTTTGATGCGATTCGAGTGGGGAACGCGGGGGCCGGCTGCCGGTCTCTGTATGTATCGGTGACCGTGGGGCAGCAGAGCAATCTCTTCGGGAGAGGTAAGTAATGGGGATCAAGAGATATCATGACCGCCTTCTTGCTCAGCTGTCGAATAGCTTGAGCGCGAGCACCATCGACCTGAACCGTTTGGAACTGGAACGGCTCGGGCGCAAGGCGGTGGCGGCGGGCCAGTTCCGCGAACTGCTTGCCGACCTGAAAGGACGGGTCGCCCGCCGGGCGGCTCTGCGCGCGGGCGGCAGCCTGGCGATTCCGCGAGCCGAACTCCCTTCTCAGGCGGCATAAAGCGTGCCGGGGCCGGGAAACGTGCGGACGCCTTATTGTTATGGTTTCCGAATTGAAGCGTACGGTTGGTACGCACAAGCCCACGATATCAAAGTGAAGCTTGCGCACGGCCGTTCAAGACAAATAACTTATTGATGGGGGCGATTACGCCCCGTGAGGATCTTATGACTGCTACCGTTCTCGAAACAGAAACCCATGAATCCGGTACTCTGAGCCAGCGTCTGGCGCAAGGCCCGATTTCATTCCCGGAAGCGTTGCGCTATGCCACGATGCTGGCCGAGGCGCTACGCCAGATCCACGACACGGGACGTACTTATGGCGCTTTGCAGCCGTCCGGCATTATTTTTACCGGTTCCGGCCTTGAATTAGCCAAACCGGGTGAGACGTCCTCCGCCACGCCCTACACGGCGCCCGAAATCCTACAGGGCCGCGCCGCGGACCAGCGCAGCGATATCTTCGCGTTCGGCGCCATCGTGTATGAAATGGTGACCGGCCGGCGGGCCTTCGCGGGCGACAATGCCGACGCGTTGGCCGTGTCGCTGACCATCTCGGTCCCTCCGCTGACGGGAAAGCCGGCGGTCGATCACCTCATTGGTAACTGCCTCGCCAAAGACCCGGCGGTGCGGTGTCCCCGCATGCAGAAGGTCATCCTGGAACTCAAGCTGCTCACGTTCGGCACGACGCGCGCCGAAGGCGCCACGCGCCAGCAGGTTGCGAACGCCGCGTTGCGCGCCGAAACACAGCAACTGGAGGTGCGTATGGGCGCCGCGGTAGAGGCCCACGAGAAGGCCCTGGAAGACATCCAGCATGCCACCAGCAGCGCGCTCGAAGGACTTCGCCAGCAGGTGGGAGCGCTGCAGGCGGAACTCGCTGCGGCGCTGGAGCGATCGGCCCGCGCCGAACAGGAGCATGGAGCGCGCTACCAGGCCCTGTTGGCGCAGGTAGCGAAGATGGATGGCAACGTCCAGAAGATGGACCAACGGATTGCCTCCGGTGAGAATAAGGTCGAGGTGCTGAACCAGGGCCTCAACGTGCTGCAAGAGTACGAGGGCACCCGGATGCACGAATTCGAGCAGGCTCTCCGGTCGCAAAGCGCCGAGATCGCCCTGATCTCCGCCAGCCAGGTGCAGACCGACGACCTGGTGGAGGGCGTTGTGGCAGCCATGGAACTGCTCCAGTCGAGCGTGTTCGATTATACCGACAAGTAGCCGGAGGCGTTCGGATTGCCCCGTCTCCATGCCGGCCCGGTGCGGTGATGGCCCCGTGATTGCTAGCCTTGAAAATCAGCGAGGGAATGCTTATGTCGCACACCACCGCACCAACGCTCGAGGGGTTCCAGGCCGGCCGCCTCACGCCGCCCGAAATCAACGCCTTGCTGTTCTATCGCCTGGGTCAATTCGTGGTCTGGGGCCGGGAACATGGGAATTTGGCAGCGGCTGACCCCGACCTTTCGGCGCTTCTGGAATCGGCCATCGAAGCGCTGAGCCGCGGTGGGATCCTGGAGCCGGGTAGTTGGATTCCCCCCATGAGCAACTCCCAAAACCTGGCATCCCGGGCGGAATCCCGGGATGAGCTGTAATAAGTACATACCGGCCCGGCGGCCTCGCACGGGGGCGCTGGCCTCCGGCGCGCGGACCGGTGAGTCGACCGGCGCGGAGCCGAAACGGCCGCTGGTCTACTGCTTCACTCTCCTCACCCTCCGGCCTCACCATATTGAAACGGGATCCCTATAGAATGGAAAAGATGACCGTGCGATTGCCCGGTGTGTCCCTCCTGATTTCAATCGCCGCCACCCTGAGGGCAGACGCGATCCCGCCGCCCGAGGTACCCCAGAACCTCAAGCCCCCGGCCACTGAAGTGGTGCTGCTCAAGGCGTCCGGGGAAGGCAAGCAGATTTACGCGTGCCAGGCAAGCCCGGGGAACGCGGCCCGGTTTGAGTGGGTTCTGGAAAAACCTCAGGCTGACCTTCTGGACGCGCAGGGGAAGAGAATCGGAAGGCACTTCGAGGGACCCACCTGGGAGGCGGCGGACGGCAGCAAAGTAGTGGGCGAGGTTCGCGAGCGGGCAGCTTCTCCACGGCGCGGCGCGGTTCCCTGGCTGCTCCTGAAGGCTAAAACGACACAAGGCCCCGGCACGTTCGCGCGAGTCACTTACATCCAGCGCGTCGCCACCGTAGGGGGCGCGGCTCCGGCAGAAGGCTGCGACCAGTCCCACGTGGGACGGGAAACGGCCATCGACTACCAGGCCGAATACTACTTCTATACGGCCAGGTAAAGGGAAAGGTAGACACCGCCCGCCGGCGTAGCCCGGCGAGCGGCTCTGGCCCGGCGCCGCACACCTCGGTCAATGAGTACGACGCGCGTCCGGATCATTTCCCCGCGCTCCGGCCCGTTGTTCCTCCGCCGAACAGTGGACCAATTTGAAAATCCGGGCTATTGGGGAGCCGCCACGGCGCCACCCGGAGGTTTGGCGTTTTCCGTCCAAAATACTGAGGGCGGCATTGAAGCGTTTGCCGATTCACCGCTTAGTTTTCGGATGGCCTCTCCACCCTGTCGATAACCAGGATCGGTAGCGAGGCTTTGCTCGACTCGAGCTGCAGGCCAAGCTGGTCGCGCAGAGCTTCGAGAGGCGCCGGTCCCGCCGGAGCGGCCGGCGCAGGCGAGTCTGAAGCTGCGGGCCCCCGAGGTTGACGCGCCCATTCCAGGGTGAAATCAAACCTTCCCGTGAGCCCCGTCTGGTCGAGCACGGGGCGGCCCAGCCCGAAGGAGCTCAAGCTGGAAAGCAGGCCCGCCAGGACATCCATGGTTACGTCGCGAGAGCCCATCAGGATAACCATGTGGTCGGGCTTGTCGATCGCCGAGACGGTGTGGCAAACAAAATGAAAATCGGGCAGGTCCTCGCCCAGCGAGGCGCCGGGTTTATCGCAAGGCGGGCCGTCGGCATGGGAAATGAGTTTTGGTCCCGGCTTACCGGACTTTGCCAGCCTGAGATCAAACACGGGCACTTCCCTGGCCTCAAAATGGGCCGCCAACCGGAAACGATCGGCAAGCAGGGACTGCACCATCAGACGCATCTGGTCCTTCGTCGGATTGCCAGTTGCTGCCCGTGCCTCGATGCGGTAGCGGTCGGTAACCACCCATTTCGACAAATTGGAAAACTCGCGGCTCTGCACATCATGGGGCCAGAGTTTATACGCGAACTGAATGTATCCGGAGAGCGTGGAGTCCGCACTGAGGCGGCCGTTCGTCGCGCTATAGTCGTCCGAGGCATCGAGTGGGAAGTTTGACGGAACGAACGCTCCCTTGCTCGGCTTCACGGAAGCCACCTCGAAGGCCATCTTGCCTCCGGCCCTGGTCTGCCAGTCGGCCGAACCCTGAGCCCAGATAGCGGGCGCATTCAGGATCCCAACCACGATCGGTGTGGCCACCAGGGCGGCGGCTCCCAGCACGACTTTCTTCCCGCGGCTCAGACCAACCACACTGCATCCCTCCCTGCCAGAGTCAGACGCGAGATTACTCTGAACCGTGCAATTTGACGCTTCGGCGACCCAGCTCACCGCCCCCCGCGGCCACTGCCCGCGCGCGGGCGCCCGTGTGGGGCGGCGGGTGGAGAACTGCTGAAATCCAGCCTGAACCGCCGGGGCCGCCGCCCGGTTGACCAATGGACGGCGCGACCGGGGCCGCGGGGATGGCCCCCGGGCCCGGATGCGCCACCATCCCCCTCAGCGCAGATTGAACTTCTTCATCTTGTAACGCAGGGTGTCGCGGGTAATGCGCAGCAGGCGCGCCGCCTGGGTCTGATTGCCGCTGGTCTTTTCCAGGGCGCGGGCCAACAGAGTGCGCTCGTGATCTTCGAGCGACAGCCCATCGGAGGGAAGCTCCTGGGCAATCGAGACCGGCACGGGCATGTCCCCGTCCGGCCGCGAGACCGTAATCGGCAGGCTGGAGGGCGTGATGAGCGCCGAATCTTCCAGGATCATGGCCCGCTCGATGGCGTTGCGCAGTTCGCGCACGTTGCCGGGCCAGTCGTGGGCCTTCAGCAGGTTCGCGGCGGCGTCGCTCACGCCTTCGATGCTGCGCTTGAACTTGCGGTTGTAGTGCTCGATGAAGAAGTGCGTCAGTGGAAGGATATCCTCCTCGCGCTCGCGCAGCGGCGGGATGAGGATCTGGATCACGTTGAGGCGGAAGTAGAGATCCTGCCGGAAAGCGCCCTCCTTGACCGCTTCCCGCAGGTTCTTGTTGGTGGCAGCCACCACCCGCAGGTCTACCTTGATGTCCTTCAGCCCCCCCAGCCGCCGGAAGTTCTGCTCTTCCAGCACTCGCAACAGCTTGGCCTGCAACATGAGGGGAATCTCGCCGATTTCGTCCAGGAACAGGGTTCCTTTGTCGGCCAACTCGAAAATACCGCGTTTCTGCGAACGGGCGTCGGTGAAGGCGCCCTTTTCGTAGCCGAACAGCTCGCTTTCGAGCAGCGTTTCGGGGATGGCTGCGCAGTTGATGGCGATGAACGGCTCGGCCTGGCGCCCGCTCTGGTAATGCAGGGTCTTGGCGATCAGATCCTTGCCGGTTCCGTTCTCGCCTTCGAGCAGGATGGTGGTGGCTTCGCTGGCCGATACCCGGCGGACGAAGTTGAGCACCTCGCGCATAGGGGCGGATTCGGCGATCACCTCGCGCTTTTGCGGAGCGGCTTCCTCGGTGACGTCCTTGATGGTGGCCACCACGCCGGTAAGCTGGCCCTGGCCGTCGAACATCTGGTTGGTGCGCATCACCACCAGGCGCTCCATGCCGTTGGAGGTGTGCAGGCGGACCGTGGCGTTGGGCGACGCGGGGGCCTGGTTCAACCCCACCAGCACGCCGCAACCCGGCTCGCAGAGCGAACAGCCGAAGATTTCCTGACAGTGTTTGCCGAGCATTTCTTCGGAGGACATTCCAAAGAGCTTCTCGGCGGAGCGATTCACGCCCGTAATTCGGAATTCCGGATCGTAAAGGACCAGAGCGTCGGAAAGCTGGTCGAAGACCGACTCCAGGACGCTGGTCTTTTGCCAGCCCGGGGTTAGTTTGGACATAGAGTGCTGCTGGATCGATTATAGAACGCATTCTGCGTCAATTGGCCCAACCGGGCGCCGATTTGGGGGGGAATTACCCCTGTCCGGAGCGGGGAGAGGCCGCTAACCCCGAAGGAAAGCAGGAGATAGCGGGTGGCGAGCCAATTGCACACCCGCTGGCGGAGGCTACATGTCCCAATGGAAGGTAATTCTGCCCGCAGCTCTGGTGCTGGGCGGTTTTCTGGTTTGCTCTACAGCCTCGTATGGCAAAGCGGATTACGCGAAATCGACGAAGAAGACCTGCGTGTTTTGCCACGAAAAGGTTTCCGCCGATAAGGATGTCATGAGTAAGAACCTGACTGACGCCGGCAAGTACTATGCCGAGCACAAGTCCCTGGACGGCTACCAGGCCAAGAAGTAGGGGGCGGGGGGTGGGAAAAGCGGGATCGGCTATGATGCAGACGGTTCAGCTAGCGATCGGGGATGGCGCCTACGCGCACGCGGTACGGGAGGCTTTGGCCCACACTTGCGCGTGTACCGTCGAAACCGTGGCTCAGCCGGACCCTGCTCAGCAGTGCGTGCTGGTTCTGGATGAAGGCGCCTTCGAGAGGCTCTCCCTCCCCGTGTCCAATCCGGAGCGGGTGGTCCTGATCACCCGCAAGGACCCGCAGTTGCTGGCGCAAGCGTGGGAGGCCGGGATCATTTCCGTGGTATCCGACGAGGATCCGTTGACCACCGTGATGCTGGCCATTATGGCGGCGTCTCTCCGCGTGGGAAAACCGCATAGCGGCGCTGCGGCAAGTGGCATTTCCCCCAATCCCAATGCAGTTTCTGCGGCAATAGCCCCACCAAATCGGACTTCCGGGTCTAAACGTTGTAAATTTCAATAGGTTGAGCAATCCCCCGGCATGGACTTCCGCGTGCAGTAGTCAGGTGTCCGGGGAGGAGGATCTAAAGTGGATCACTCAATAGTAGAATTAGAGGCGATTATCCGCAACAGGATTTGCCGGCTTTGCACGGATCGCACCGTAGAGGGGGACTGCAGCCTGGAAGAACCCGACCATTGCGCTCTGTTCCGGCTCTTTCCGCAGGTGGCCGAGGCCATCCAGACGGTCGAGAGCGACGACATCGAACCATACATCGAAGCCATCCGCCGGAACGTCTGCTCGGTTTGCGCCGATCAGGCCGCCGACGGCTCCTGCGAGACCCGGCAGCAGGTACAATGCGCGCTCGATGCATACCTCGTGCTGGTAGTGGACGCGATTGAGGAAGCCACCGGGAAGACCTTCGACCGAAAGGGTTTGGGCGCGACGGGCGCGGAACAGACCGTGACCATCGGGCCGCGGATCCAATAGCCTTCAACCAGGAGATGAATTATGCCGAGTAGTTTTATTCCGTTCGTGGTGCTGTGGTGCGTCATGGCGGCGGTGGTGCTGGCAATGGTGGTATGGCGCAAGATGGTGGCCTCGCACGAAGACGACAACATCCACGTGCTGGATGCCTCATCGGTTTCGCAAAGCCAGGTCCAGCTCGCGGCCAAACTGGACCAGATCGACAAGTGGGGCAAAACGCTCACTGTCATTACCATTGTTTTCGGATTGGTGCTGGCGGCGGCCTGGATTTATGCGGGCTGGATGAACGCCGGCAAGATTGTGGAGTAAGGCCATGGCGAACCGGGCGCAAGGCGTTTTTCCCTTACTGACCGCCGACAGGCTCTGGTTGCCCGGTTCGCTGTTTCTGCTGCTGATCCTCGCGCCCGGGGTCCTTGCGGCGGATAACCCTCCGGCCGAATGCACGTCCTGCCACGACCAGGGCCAGAAGCTGGAAAAGAGCGCCCATCAGGGGCTTCCCTGCGACACCTGCCACGAATCCCACGAAAAGTATCCCCATCCGGCCAACATCCCGAAACCGGTCTGCGCCACCTGCCATGCCGACCAGGCCGGCGATTACGCGGGCGGCGTGCACGGGCTGGCGCGGAAGGCCGGCAACGAGGGGACGCCGGATTGCTCCCTGTGCCACGGCAGCGCGCACGAATTGCTGGATCCCAAATCGCCGGCCTTCCGCGAGGCGGTTCCAGACACCTGCGGGATGTGCCACAGCGAGGTGGTAGAGCAATACCGGGCCAGCGTGCACGGCCAGGCCCTGGCGCACGGCGTCACCCAGGCGCCCCTGTGCACCGATTGCCACGGCGAGCACAAGATCATCAAGCACACCAGCGACGCTTCTCCGGTGAACCCGGCCCACATCCGCGACACCTGCGGAAGTTGCCACGGCGACGTGTTGCTGACCCGCAAGTTCGGCCTGCCTTCGGACCGCCTGGTGAGCTTCGATTCGTCGTTCCACGGGCTGGCCGCCAAGGCCGGATCCCAGTCGGTGGCCAATTGCGCCAGTTGCCACGGAGTCCACAACATTCTGCCGTCCTCCGATCCGAAATCGACGATCAACGCCAAAAACCTGCCCAAGACGTGCGGGCAGTGCCATCCGGGCGCCGGAACCCGCTTCGCCATCAGCGAGGTGCACGTGGTGGAGGGCAAAACCGAACCGGCGCCGTTGCGCTGGGTGCGGGAATTCTACCTGCTGCTGATACCGGTGACCATCGGGCTGATGCTGCTGCACAACGGCGGCGACTGGGTGCGCAAGCTGGTGCGCGTGCGATTCCGCCGGCCGCCCTCCAGGCGCGCCGCGCAGGGGACCCGCCACGCGGAACTGCGCATGCTGCCCTTCGAGCGCGTGCAGCATGCCGTGCTGTTGATCTCGTTCCTCACCCTGGTGTGGACCGGATTCGCGCTGAAGTATCCGGACCAGCTCTGGGCGCGTCCGCTGCTGCTGATGGAAGGCACGCACTCGATGCGCAGCCTGATCCACCGCGTGGCGGCCTCGGTGTTCATCGCCGTCTCGCTCACCCACCTGGTGGCGCTGATCGTGAGCCGCCAACTGCGCCGGCACTGGATGGAGATGCTGCCCAACCGCAACGATCCGCGCGAGGCGCTCTCCAATTTCGCATATAATCTGGGGTTGGGCGATACGCCTCCGGGGCGCTCCGCCCATAGCTACGTGGAGAAGGCGGAATACTGGGCGGTGGTATGGGGCGCTGTGGTGATGATCGCTTCCGGTGTGATCCTGTGGGCCAACAACCTGGCCATGAAGCTGCTGCCCAAGGTCTGGCTGGATGTAGCCACGTCGATCCACTTTTACGAAGCCCTGCTGGCCACCCTGGCCATCGTGGTGTGGCACTTTTACTCCGTCATTTTCGATCCCGATGTTTACCCGCTCAATACCGCGTTCCTGACCGGCAGGAGCGTGAACGACGCCGGGCCGGCGGCCGCGGCGGATCAAGCTAATGCCGAACACGCCAAGGTCTCCGGAGACTGACTCAAGCACTCATGACCCCTAATTCACCGAACCCCAAGAAGCCGGGATGGCTGTCTCCAGTCATCCATCTGTCGAATAACTGGATCAGCCTGGCGGGCGTCGTGATCGTCACCACGGCCACCATTTTCTGGCTGTTCCTGCTGCCCACCACGCTGCGCGGCGAGACCCAGAACCCCTACGTGGGGATCCTCGCCTTTCTGACCATCCCGGGTCCCTTTTTCACCGGTCTGCTGCTGATCCCCCTGGGGATCTGGCTGAAGCGCAAACGCGAGGGACGGGCCGGCCTTCTGCCGGCGGGCCGCGCGGTCACCTGGGACAACGTGGACTTGCGGCGGCTGGTGTACTTCATTGGCGCCACCACCGTGATCAACGTGACCATCGCCAGCCAGCTTACTTACGGCGCGGTGAATTACATGGATTCGGTGACCTTCTGCGGCCAGACCTGCCATAACGTGATGCAGCCTGAATACACCGCCTACCAGAACTCGCCGCATTCCAGGGTGGAATGCGTGAAATGCCACATCGGGCCGGGCGCGGGATGGTTCGTCAGGAGCAAGCTTTCGGGCGTGGGACAGGTTTTCGCGGTTACCTTCAACACCTACCCGCGGCCCATCCCCACCCCGGTCCACAACCTGCGCCCCGCGCGCGAAACCTGCGAGGAGTGCCACTGGCCGCAGAGGTACAGCGAAGACCGCATCAAGGTGATCCCCAAATATGCCGACGACGAGACCAACACGCTGACCAGGACCGTGCTGCTGATGCGCATCGGCGGCGGGAACAACGGCATCGGGATTCACGGCACGCACCTGGGTAAGGGCGTGTTGATTCGCTACGGCCACTCCGACGAAGCCCGCCAGGTGATTCCCTGGGTAGAATACAACATCAACGGGAAGAAGACGGTGTACGCCACCTCGGACGCCAAGATCGGGCCGGACGGGAACCCCATCGGTCTGACTGAGCGCGAAATGGATTGCATGGACTGCCACAACCGGCCGTCCCACAGCTTCGACTTGCCGGAGCGCGCTCTCGACAAGGCCATGGCCAACGGGCAGATTTCCCCCACTCTGCCGCAGGCAAAGAAGAAGGGCACCGAAATTCTCAAAGTGGACTATAAGACGCGCGACGAGGCGGCCCAGAAGATTCCCGCCACCTTCGAGCAGTTCTACCGGCAAAGTTACCCGGCCATATGGGCCGCGCGCCAGGCGGAGGTCGAGGCTGCCGCCAAAGAAGTGCTGGCCATCTGGGACCGCAATATTTTCCCGGACATGAACATCACCTGGGGCAAATATCCGGTAAACGTGGGCCACACCGATTTCCCAGGCTGTTTCCGCTGCCACGACGGCGGGCACAGCGCCAAGGACGGCAGCGCCATTACCCAGGATTGCAGCGCCTGCCACAACATCCTGGCCATGGACGAAGCCAACCCCAAGGTGCTCACCGATTTGGGAATCACCGAGCCGAAGCCGACGGACGTCCGGCAATAGGCCCGCGGGCCTGCCCCATCAGCCCCTCGGCTTAGGGCGCCGGTAGAAGAACCAGGCAACCGGCAGCGGAAAGCCGGACGCCGGGCCCCTGGCCCTCATCAGATAACCGCCGGTTCACGAAGGATGCTCGCTCCCGGGCGCCTCCCGGCCCGGCTCTGCGCGGCTTTCGGGGCCTCGGCCGCCAGGGAGCGATTGACCGGTCATTCCTTCCGGGTCCTACGCTACTTGCCTTCGCCAACCTGTTGGGAGAGGTAGCGCTCGTAACCCAACTCTTCGATCTGGTGCACCTGAGCTTCCAGCCAGTCCACGTGCTCTTCCTCGTCTTTGAGCAGCCGTTCGAAAAGTTCGCGCGAGGCGTTATCGCCCTCCTCTCGGGCCAGCTTGATGGCGCCGTTGTACAAGGCCACGGCGTCGATTTCGAGCTTCAGATCGCTCTGGATCTGCTCGCGCACGTTCCTGCCGACGGTAAGCTGCATCAACTCCGTCATGCTGGGAGTTCCATCCAGGAAGAGGATTCGTTCGATAAGCATCTCGGCATGCTTCATTTCATCGATGGACTGTTTCTTGATGTAACTGCCGAGTTTCTCGTAGTGCCAGTTCTCGCACATCTCGGCGTGCAGGAAGTATTGGTTGATCGCCGTCAACTCTTCCTTGAGAGCCTCGTTCAGCGAGGCGATGACTTTCGGGTTGCCCTTCATATAAGGGGATTCTACCGCAGGCGGTGGGGCGGCTACCGCGCGATGGCCCGCTTTTCGAGAATCTCCCTGGCCACCGCCGCGGTGTTGGCGTGGATGGTGACGGTGTCCTCGACGCTGATGGCATAGCCGCCAGCCAGCACGATGGCCACCGGGATCCCGTGCTCCAGGGCTCCCCAGATCACCAGGCGGTCGCGTTCCTTCAGACCCTCGAAGGTCAGGGAGAGGCCGCCCAATTGATCCTCGCAGAAGGGATCGGCCCCCGCCAGGTAGATCGCCAGTTGCGGCTGGAACATTGCCAGCGCGGCGCGATACCCGTTGCCCAGCCGGTGCAGGTATTCGGCGTCGCCGATGCCGTCGGCCAGGTGAATATCCAGACTGGAAGGCGGCTTCTCGGAAGGGTAATTGTTGAACTGGTGAATCGAGAGGGTGAAGACCGAAAGATCGCCCGCAAAAATCGCCGCCGTGCCGTTGCCGTGGTGGACGTCGCAATCCACTACCATGGCCCGCTGGATGGCGCCGTCCTTCTGCAGCCGGCGCACCGCCACGGCGATGTCGTTGATGGCGCAGAAGCCTTCCCCATGTCCGGGAAAGGCGTGGTGGAACCCTCCGCCGAGATTGAAGCCCACGCCGTTTTGGAGCGCCTGGCGGGCCGCCAGAATGGTGCCGCCGGCGGCCAGCCAGAAGGCCTCCACCATCTGGCGCGAGTAGGGGATCTCCAGTTGCAGAATCTCCTGGTAGCTGAGCGTACCGGTGAGCAGGCGCTTCACCCAGCCGGGCTCGTGGACCAGCAGGATGTCTTCGTCGGAGGCGGGCTGCGGCTCCACAAAATCGGCTGGGGCGGCGAAGCGCGTGCGGATCATGCGGTCGTGCAGCCACTTGTACTTCTTGGAGGGGAAGACGTGCTCGCCCAGGTGCAGGTCGTAGCGTTCCGAATAGACGATCGGGAAGGGCAGCATCAGCCGCGCTCCGACTGCATGGCGGTTACGGCGGCGGCGTTGAAGATATCGTCGGCCGAGCATCCCCGCGAAAGATCGTTGGCCGGCTTGGCCAGCCCTTGCAGGAACGGTCCGATGGCCGTGGCTCCGCCCAGCCGCTCGACCAACTTCTGGCCGATGTTGGCGGAGGACAGGTTGGGGAAGATCAGGGTGTTGGCGCGCCCGGCCACCGGCGACCCGGGCGCCTTGGAGGCAGCCACAACGGCGGAAATGGCGGCATCGGCTTGCAGTTCGCCATCTACTTTCAATTCCGGCGCGCGGGCCTGGACCACGCGCAGCGCTTCCACCACCTTGTCCACCTCCCGATGTTTCCCGCTCCCCTTGGTGGAAAAACTCAGCAGGGCCACCAACGGCTCGGTATTCAACAGTGTGCGGATGCTTTGAGCGGAGGCAATGGCGATATCGGCAAGCTCGCTGGGAGTGGGGTCGATGTTCACGGCGCAATCAGCGAAGCCGATCAATCCCTCGTGGCCCAGCGACCGGTCCGCAAAGGCCATGAGGAACACGCTCGACACCAGGCGGGCGCGGGGATCGGGGCCCACCGAATGCAGGGCCGCCCGAACGGTTTCGGCGGTGCTGTTGACGGCCCCGCCCACGCTGCCATCGGCATCCCCGGCGGCCACCATCAGCGACGCGAAGTAGAGCGGCTGGCGGGCGATCGCGGCCGCCTCCATCTGGGTGATCCCCCGGGAGCGCCGCCGCTCATAATACAGGGCCGTGTATTTCGAGGCCAGCGGGGAGGTGGCCGGGTCGATGAAGCGCACGCCCTCGGGCGGCCGGGCGGGCGCTTTGGCCACCAGCACGGGCTTGACCACGCCCTCGCGCGCCAGGCGGGCGGCCGCTTCCAGCACGCGAGGATCGTCTCCCTCGGGAAAGGCGAGGGTCTTCTTCAACTTGCGGGCGCGTTCGATGACGCCGGCCATGAAGCGCGCCGCGGATTCCGGAATGGCGGCCATGTTCGGGAAATTCTGAGTCTAGCAGGTAACAGGGAGGGTGCGAGAGGCGCTATACCCGTGGTCAATCTCCCAGGAACTTGCCGATCGGGCGCAGGCCTTTTACGTTATCGCAGACGGCTTTCAATCCGGCCGTCAGGGGGATGGCCAGCAGCAGCCCGGGCGCGTCCCACAGAAACCCCCACAGCATCAGGGAGAAGGTCACCACCAACGGATTCAGGTGCACCCGCGAGCCGACGATCTTGGGATAGAGGAGGTTCATGGCGACCAGATGTAGCAGGGCCACCGATGCCACCACCAGCACGTAGGCTGGAACGGTGTTCAGGGCCAGCGCCGAAAACAGAGGCGGCAGCATTGCCAGAGGGAGGCCGACATACGGCAACAGGCTCATAAACCCGCTCAACGGGCCCACCAACAGCGGGAACGGCAAGTGCATCACCCAGAAGATCACCGAACTGAGCAACGCCATGAACATTCCCAGCAGGAAATTCCCCACCACGAAGGCCCGCGCCATGGACGCGATGCCCTGCAAACTGCGCGCTGCCACCAGGCGGTCTTCGCCATGGAAAAATTGCAGGAAGCTGCGGTTCATGTGCTCGCTCCAGCTCAGCATGAAATACACCAGAAACGGGATGAACGATAACATCAGCAGAATCTGGTAGAAGGAACTGAGGCGGGCGAAAATGTAATCGCCAATGGGGGTGTCTTCGTGAATCCGCACTTCCGGAATCGTGCCCGGGGGAACCGTCGCCGGCTGCGGCGGAGGCTCCTGCTTCCGGTTGTTGCGCCGGCGCGCCTGCTCGGCCTGCTGCTGGGCCTGCTGGGCCTTCAGGCGTTCCTCGTCCTGGCGGCGCTGGCGGGCCGGAACCACCATTTGCAGCGTGCGATCCTCCATCCCCTGGACCTTCTGGCGAACATTGTCCACAATATCGCCGATGCGCTGGCCGTACTTGGGCAGGTCGCCATAGATGGCCGAAAGCTGCGAAACCGCGCCCATGCCGATAAAATAAAGCAGCATCAGCGCCACGCTGCAGACCACCAGGCTGGCCACGCTGCGCGGAAGCCGAACACGCATCAGCAGCGTTACGAAGGGTTCCAGGATGAAGGCGATGATCACCGCGGTGATCGAGGTGATGAAGAACACACGTCCCAGGTACAGAACCGCGATGACTACCCCGATGGCGATCACGGGCAGTGCCAGGTGCCGCGCTTCCCGCACGGCTTTCGCGGCAGTTTCCGTAGGCTGGGTGACGAGCGCCACGAAACGAAGAAGACCCTGTCTCGAATGTAACATGCGCCCGTCTATAATGAAATTGAGTTGAAGCCCGCACCCTCCCGCATTCTGGCTTTGGACCTGGGCAAAAAACGCATTGGCCTCGCCATCAGCGATCCACTCGGCATCACCGCCCAGGGCCTGCCCAATCTGGACCGAAGCAACAAGCGCGCCGATCTGGCCGCCCTGGGCTCGCTCGCGGCGGCACGCGAAGTGGGTTTGATCCTGATGGGCAATCCGATCGGGATGGGTGGCCGCGAAGGACGCCAGTCGGGCTGGGTGCGCGAATTCGCGGCCGCCCTGGAGGCCTATACGCGGCTGCCGGTGAAACTGTGGGATGAGCGGCTCACCTCCGTGGAGGCGGGGCGGGTGCTGCGGTCGAGCGGCATCAGCATCGAAAAGCGCGCCGCCGCGGTGGACCGGTTGTCGGCGGTCATCCTGCTGCAGAGTTACCTGGATTCGCTGGGGACGTCGTTCGAATGGGGTAGTGGTCCGGACTCCGGCGAGGCGGGTGCATGAGACGGATGCGGACCGCTCGCCTCCTGGGGTGGCTGGCGCTGGCTGCGCTGGCGGCGGGGGGCCTGGGCTGGTGGCGGCTGGTGGAACCCTACCAGGGATTTCGGGGCGAGGTGTTTGTGGAGTTCCCCCGGGGCACTTCCAGTGAGGCCTTAGCCGAAAGGCTGGCGCGAGCCGGGATCGTCCGCAGCCGGTGGGACTTCCTGGCGGCGCGGATGGCCGGCCGGGGCAGCATTCTACAAGCCGGGGAGTACCGGTTCAATCGTCCTGCATCGGCCATCGAGGTGTACGACCGGATTGCGCGCGGCGACATCTTCTATTACGAACTGGTGGTGCCGGAGGGCAAAAACGTGTTCGACATTGCGGCTTTGGCGGAGCAGCTTGGCCTGTTCCCCGCGGCGCAGTTTCTGGCCGCCGCGCGCAACCCCGCATCGATTCGCGACCTGGACCCGCAAGCCCCCAGCCTGGAGGGCTACCTCTTCCCCAACACCTACCGGCTTAGCCGCCAGACCACGCCCGAGGCCCTTTGCCGCGTCATGACGGACAAGTTTCGCGCCGAGTGGCGCGCGCTCCACACCAGCGAGCCGGTGCACCGCACGGTGACGCTGGCCTCGCTGGTGGAAAAGGAGAGCAAACTGGCGGGGGAGCGTCCCATGGTAGCGGCGGTCTTTTCCAACCGCCTGCGCATCGGCATGAAGCTGGATTGCGACCCCACCACCATCTATGCCGCCATGCTGGAGGACCGCTATCGCGGTACGGTCTACCGCTCGGACCTGGAGAGCGACAGCCCCTACAACACCTATCGGCACGCCGGCCTGCCGCCGGGTCCGATTGCCAACCCCGGGCTGGCCGCCATTCGCGCCGTGCTCGAGCCGGCCGATTCGGCGGCGCTATACTTCGTGCTGCGGCCCGACGGCTCCGGTAGCCATCAATTTTCGAACAGCCTCGCGGAGCATAGCGCCGCGGTTGCCAGGTACCGCCGTGGCGCCGAGAAGTAAGAGCGTCAAGCAGGAGTTGCGCGAGTACCTGGCGGCGGAGCGTCCGCCGGTGATTACGGGCGGGGTGTGGCGGGAACTGCTGGCGCGCCTGGCGCCGGTGTCGGAGAGCTACCTGCGCGACCTGCTGCGCGAGACCGGCCTGCCCTTCGAACAACCCTGGGCCGGAATCCGCCAGCACAGCTTCCAGGAACTGGAGCAGTCCCTGAGGGAGATGCTGGCCGCCTATGAACGGGCGTCGAAAACGGGCGACCGCGACCGCGCGCGGTACTGCCGGCGGCAGGTGATCGCCGCCAAGGACCGGGCGCGATTTCTGGCCCTGAGCCCCAAGACCAGCGCGGAGAAAAAAGCACAGAAGGAGGAGATGGCCGCCTGGATGTTAGTCTGGCTGGAAACGCCGGGGGTCTTTCCCGCCTGGGTGGAGGCGCGCAAGAAGGTGGCCGGCGGCGCGAGCACGTGACGGGCGGCGCCGTGAAGCGGCGTAGCGAGGCCATCGCGGCGGCCTGCGCGCTGGTCTGCCGGCGGTTTCCCGCGCCCGTTGGGGCAAGCCACGCGGGCTGAGCGCTGCGGTCCGCTCCGCCCCAATCCCCAATTCCGCCCCTGGCGGCTGCTACCGCTTGTGGAATCGCCGATAATCGGCAGGTGGAGGTTGCCAATGCCCGATTGGGTGGTTTCGAGCGGAATGTGGAAAGAAATCTTCGCGCTGGGAGTTCCGCTGCTGGAGAAGATCCTGCGCCCGGCGGCGGTGTATGTGTTTCTGGTGTTCGTCCTGCGGGTCTTCGGGAAGCGCGAACTGGCGCAGCTCAATCCCTTCGACCTGGTGGTGTTGCTGTCCCTTTCCAATACCGTGCAGAACGCCATCATCGGCAACGATAATTCGCTGACCGGCGGGCTGGTGGGCGCCTTCACGCTGCTGGGGATCAACTACATGGTGGTGCGATTTCTGTTTCGCCACCGCCGGCTGGACCAGTTGTTCGAAGGCCGCCCCGCGATATTGGTGGAGCACGGCCATATCGTCAAGAATGCGCTGGCTAAGGAGTTGTTGAGCCGCTCCGAGCTGATGACCGTGTTGCATCGCCAGGGATTCGATGGCCTGCACGAAGTGGACCGCTGCGTCCTGGAGCCGGGCGGAACGTTTTACATCCAGCGCAAGTTGCCGGCGGAGGAAAAGGTGCAGCACCAGGAGGTGATGAAAGCGCTGGGCGAGTTGCGGGCCCGCCTGGAAGTGCTGGCGCAAATGCGCGGCCAGGAGTGAAACCTGCCGGGTATAATCGAAGGAGCGGAGGAATGGCCGAGCGGTTGAAGGCGGCGGTCTTGAAAACCGTTAGCGGGGTGACTCGCTCGGGGGTTCGAATCCCTCTTCCTCCGCCAGTTATCAAAACTCGGTGTTTTGGCGTGTAACTTATTGTAGTTTGTTGTACTTGCCGAGTTCGAAAGTCGTAATTTCTCAAAGGGCTCCAGAAGCGACATCCGCAACTCGCCGCCCTTCCAGGACGCCTCCTTCACCACCAACTGCAGCAAGCGGCGCTGCTCCGCCCGAGTGTGCCCCAGAAATTCTTGCGCCGCCTTGCTGGTCGCTACCATCAGAGCAACCGCTTGGCTTGTCGATGGAA
>JASHSS010000850.1 GCA_030038565.1 Bryobacteraceae bacterium | reverse complement strand
GCTGGTGATCCGCCACGGCTAGGTCTTCGACCGCGTGATTTAGTTCTTCCGCTTGGTGGGGCGGGCCTTCAGCCTGCCCTGGACAGGCTGAAGGCCTGTCCCACCAATGCCTCACGCATCATGTCGTGACAGGCGCATCTTCCGGGAAGCGAATCCTGCGGTCGGGGACCTGGCCGGTGCCTGGGCTAAGTTGGCTGCCCGCGCGCCAAGCGCGCCCGCCCAATGCCAACATGCCATAATCGGATTTCAAGCGCTGAGATCCGGGAGGCTTCCACGTGCGCAGGCTGGCGATCCGCGGGCTACTGTTTCTTTTAGGGGCGGCGGCCCTGCCGGCGGCTTCGCGCATGACCCTGGCCTTCGATGCCGATTGGCGCTTCCTGAAAGCCGATGCTCCGGGCGCCGAAAAGCCGGACTTCGCGGACGCCGGCTGGCGCACCCTCAACCTGCCGCACGATTGGAGCATCGAAGGCCCCTTCGATCGCCAGAATCCCACGCGCGGCGCGGGGGCCTTCCTTCCCGCCGGAATCGGCTGGTACCGCAAGCGCTTCACCCTCACCCCGGACCAGGCGCGCCGCCGCGTATGGGTCGAATTCGATGGCGTGATGGCCAACAGCGACGTATGGATCAACGGTTTCCACCTGGGCCGGCGCCCCTACGGCTACGTCAGCTTCCGCTACGACCTGACCGGCCACCTGAGCCCCGGCAGGGAAGCCAACCTGCTCGCGGTGCGCGCCGACAATTCCCAGCAGCCGGCATCGCGCTGGTACGCCGGCGCGGGGATCTACCGGCACGTCCGGCTGGTGCTGGCCGACCCCGTCCATATCGAGCCGGATTCTCTCTTCGTGACCACCCCCAGGATCGAAACCGCGCAGGCCACCGTGCACGTCGCGGGGAGCGTGGTGAACCAATCCGACGCGCCGCGCACGGTCTCGATCGAGGTTGCCATTCTGGGACCCAACGGCAAGACCGTCAAAACCTCCGACCCGCGAACGCTGCTGATACCGCCGGCGGCATCCGCCGATTTCCAACAGGACGTGGTCATCCAGAAGCCGGAACTGTGGGACCTGGACCACCCCGCGCTCTACGGCGCGCTGGTCAAAGTGCGGGCGGGGAAAGATACCCTCGATGACGACGTCGCGCCCTTCGGTATCCGCGAGTTCCACTTCGACGCCGCCACCGGATTCTGGCTCAACGGCCGCAATTTCAAGCTCAAGGGCGTCTGCCTGCACCCCGAAGCCGGCGCCGTGGGCACGGCTGTGCCGCTGCGCGTGTGGGCCCGGCGCCTGGAGCAGTTGCGGCGGATCGGCGTGAACGCCATTCGCGTGGCGCACAATCCGCCCGCCCCGGAATTCCTGGACCTCTGCGACCGCATGGGCTTCCTGGTGATGGACGAAATGTTCGATTGCTGGACCGTGGCCAAGAACCCCTACGATTACCACTTGTATTTTCGCGAATGGTCGCACATCGACACGCGCGACACCGTGCGCCGCGACCGCAACCACCCCAGCGTCGTTCTGTATAGCGCCGGCAACGAGATTCGCGACACCCCTAAAGCCGATCTGGCGCACGAAATTCTGCAAGGGCTGGTGGAGGTGTTCCACTCGAACGACCCCACCCGGCCGGTCACCCAGGCGCTTTTCCGCCCCAACGTCAGCCACGATTACGACAACGGCCTGGCCGACCTGCTGGATGTGGTCGGACAGAACTACCGCGAAAACGAGCTTCTGGCCGCCCACCAGGCCAAACCCACGCGCAAGATCGTCGGCGCCGAAACCACCCACGACCGGCGCGCCTGGCTGGCCATGCGCGACAACCCCGCCTTCTCCGGACAGTTCCTGTGGGCGGGCATCGATTACCTGGGCGAGTCGCCGGGCTGGCCCGCCGTGGCTTCCTATTCCGGGCTCCTGGACAAGACCGGCGCCATGAAGCCCATCGCCTGGGAACGGGAAAGCTGGTGGTCGGAGAAGCCCATGGTCCACATGGTGCGGCGGGTAGCGCCCCGCCAGGCCAGCCCCACCGATCCGGGCTATGAGGGCCGCCGGCCCATTCCGCCCGAAACGCTGTTCGACGATTGGACCCCCGCGGACTTCTCTCCGCACCAGGAAACCGTGGAAGTCTATAGCAATTGCGCGCAGGTGGAACTCTCGCTCAACGGCCGGCCGCTGGGATCGCAGGCGCTCCCGGCGGATGCCTCGGCGCGCACCTGGCAGGTGGCCTTCGAACCCGGAACGCTGCGCGCCGCCTGCCCGGGCGAGGCGGGCAAGCCCGGGCCGGCTTACGAGCTGCGCACCGCCGGGAAGGCCGCCAAAATCCTGCTCTCGGCGGATCGCAATCCGCTGCCTCCGGGATGGGACGAGGTTTCCTTCGTTACCGCCACGGTGGTGGACGAAAACGGCGTGACCGTGCCGGCGGCCGATCCGGTGATTGCCTTTAAGGTGGAAGGGCCGGGAGTGGTTGCGGCCGTGGATAGCGCGGATAACACCAGCCACGAACCGTTCCGGGCGTCCGAGAGGCGGGCCTATCACGGCTGGTGCGTGGCGCTGGTGCGGGCCCGCCGCGAGGGCCGCATGCTCGTCAGCGCCTCGGCCGAGGGCCTGGCCTCCGAGCCGCTCGCCATCGAAGGGAGATGAACATGCGCCCCGGTTTGGTTTCGTTTCTGGCGGTCGCGGCGCTGGCCGCGCAGGCCGCCGAGTTTCCCGCCGGCGATTACGGCGCCCGGGGCGACGGCCAAACCGTAGACACGGCCGCCATCCAGAAGGCCATCGACGCGGCGGCCAAAGCCGGCCACGGCACCGTGGTTTTCCGCCCCGGAGTCTACCTGACCGGCGCGCTGTTCCTCAAATCGGGCATCCAATTCCGCGTAGACCAGGGCGTCGAACTGCGAGGCGTCCAGGATTTGGCGGCTTATCCCGTCATGCCCACGCGCGTGGCCGGCATTGAGATGAGCTGGCCCGCCGCGCTGCTGAACGTCTACCAGCAATCGGATGTGAAAATTTCCGGCCAGGGCGTGGTCGATGGCGATGGCAAAATCTGGTGGGACAAATATTGGAAGATGCGGCGCGAGGAGTACGAGCCCAAAGGCCTGCGCTGGGCCGTGGATTACGATTGCCGGCGCCCGCGCCTCATCCAGATCTACCAATCCTCGGATGTCTCGCTCGAAGGGCTGACCCTCAAGCGCTCCGGCTTCTGGACGGTGCACATCTGCTACTCGCGCAAGGTCACCGTGAACGGCGCGATCATCCGCAACAACACCCCCGAGGCGCGCGGCCCCTCCACCGACGGCGTCGATATCGACTCCTCCTCGGAAGTCACCGTGGAGCACTGCGACATCGAGTGCAACGACGATGCCATCTGCCTGAAGGCCGGGCGCGATGCCGATGGTTTGCGGGTCAACCGGCCCACCGAAAA
>JASHSS010000849.1 GCA_030038565.1 Bryobacteraceae bacterium | reverse complement strand
AATCCTTGTTCAACGGCCAGAGGCAGATCAGTCCCTGCCCCCAATCCAAGTGGCCGTGCGTCCCCATTCCGCCGATTTGGCTATTCGCGCTTGGCCAACACCACGCTGACTTCCAGAGGCTGGCCGTTGCGCAGCACCTTGACCTTCACCACATCGCCCGGCTTTTTGGCCCGCAGGGCGTAGGTGAAATCGTACAGATTTCCAATCGCCTGGCCATCGAACTCCACCAGGATGTCGCCGGCTTTCAGGCCCGCTTTGGCGGCGGGAGTGCCTTCGCGGATATCCGCGAACTTCACGCCTTTGACGCCCTCGCCGAAATCCGGGATGGAGCCGAAACTGGGGCCGTAACCGCCGCCGGAAGAGGACGTCACCGGTCCGGCATCGCCCGCGCCATGGCCCACCGGCGGGGCGACCCGCAGGAATTGCGGCCGGCCCGGACTCTCGCGCAGATCATCGGTCACTTCGGCGACCAGGTCGAGCACCGTCGCGGCGTCGGGCGCGTCGATCTTATCCCAGGTATCGCTGGGCTTGTGGTAGTCCGAATGCAATCCGGAAAAAAAGAACAGCACCGGCACCTTGCCGATGGTGAAGGAAGTGTGGTCGCTCGATCCATAGCCCGAGGCGTCGGAATAATCCACGTGCAGGTTGTATTTCGGAACCACCTGGTCGAGCAGCGGCCGCAGGGTCGTTCCGGTGTCCGAGCCGCCAATGTAGATCTTGCCGTCGCGCACCCGTCCGATCATGTCCATGTTGATCATGGCCACGGCCTGGTCGAGCGGCAGGTCGGGATGTCCCACGTACCAGGCGGAGCCGAGCAGGCCCTCTTCCTCGCCCGCGAAGGTCATAAACAGAATGCCCCGTTTTTGTTTGGGCTGTTTGGCGAACCAGCGCGCCAGCTCGATCACCCCGGCGGTGCCCGAAGCGTTGTCGTCGGCGCCCGGATGGATGGTCCCGGTCATGCTCGGGGCCAGCGAGTGCGCGCCGCCTAAGCCCAGGTGGTCGTAATGCGCCCCCACCACCACGTATTCATTGGTTTCGCCCGGCAGGTAGCCCACCACGTTATCCACGGTCTTCACCACGCGTTCCACATCCACCTGCAGATCGACCCGCAGGGACGCCGGGAAGGCGAACGATTGCGGTTTCAGAGTCTTATCGATCGCGGCGGAAACCTGATCCAGGGTGCGGCTCGCGGCGGCGAACCAGGGCTGGACCGCCGCGGCCTTCACCTGCACGAACGGAATGCCGGCATCTTCGGGACCGTCTTCGCCCTCGAACTTGGGCAGATCGTCGGCTTCGCCCGGATGGTTGGGGGTGTCGTCGATCAGGATCACCCCGGCGGCGCCGTGCATCTTGGCGTTGGAAGCCTTGCTGGAGAACAGGGCGTGGCTGGTGAGCTTTGTGCCATCGAAGACGCTGTGCTCATCGGATTCCTGGGGTTCGTGCCGCAAAATCAGGACCAGCTTGCCTTTCACATCCAGGCCGGCGTAATCGTCGTAACCCAGGTTGGCGGCGGTGATGCCGTAGCCGGCAAACACCACGCCGCCCGAATATCCGGCCGCGGAGGAGAAATACAGGGGGATAAAACTCTGCGGGCAGGCGAGCGCGGTCGAATGGCCTTCCAGGTGGAAACGCAGGCGGTTGCCGGCGCCCAGGCGCGCGGCGGTGACCGCCGGGAAGGGCTGATAGTAGCTCTTGCCGTTGAGCGGCTGAAGTCCGAACTCGCGGAACTTCGCGGCGATGAAAGCGGCCGCCTTCTGGAGTTCCGGGCTGCCCGTGAGCCGGCCCTTCAGCTCGTCGGAAGCCAGGTACTTGATGTCGCCCAGGTAGACCTTCGGGTCGATCTCCGCGGCGGCCCAGGCGGGCGCCCGGCCGCACACGGCATACAACAGAACGGCGGCCAGGACCGCGCGCACGCGCTTCGGAGGATTCATCGCCTGCTCAATTCTTCTTGGGGGGAACCAGCGGGACGGTCTTCTGCGCATCCATGCCGGGCAAGGTGAGTTTCATGTCGCAGCCGCAATCCTCGCCCGCGTTTTTGGCGGTTTTCTGGTACTCGATCTCGTAGTCGATGATGGCGCGCAGCGTCGGCCAATCCACCGAGTTGGGAATGCGCCGCCCGTTCACGAACAGGGTCGGTGTGCCGCCGACCTCCAGGGCGTGCCCCTCGGCGAGGGTCTTATCCACTTCTGAGTTGGTGGCTTTGGTGTCCAGGCAATTGCCCAGTTGCAGAATGTCGATGCTCTTCTGGCCCTTGGCCCACTCCATCACCTTGTCCTTGAAGTTGTCCGGGGTGATCTCGGCCTGGTGGGCGAAAGCCCAATCGTGGTAATCCCAGAAAGTATTGGCGTTCTGCTGGTAGACGCAGCGCCCGGCGATGGCGCCGGCTCGCGACCACGGATGGATCGACTCCAGCGGAAACTCCTTAAAGTACAACCGCACCTGCTTGGGATAGGCGGAGAGCAGGTTCTGGCGCAGCATGGTGGCTTCCTGCTTACAGTACGGGCATTCGAAATCGCTGAATTCCACCAGCACCACCGGCGCTCCGGCGGCGCCCATGCTGGGGGCGAACTCGGTGTTGAGCTTGTCCAGTTCGGGCTTGAAGGGGTTCTGGGCGATGTCGTAAACGTTGCCCTGGAGGATCTTGGAGCCGTCGTGCGAGACCAGGAAGCGGAAGTCCTGGGATTGCGGCCCGGCCGAGGCGTGCACCGTGACATCGTAAAAACCCGCCAGGGTAGTGGAGGGCTTGGGGTCGGAAACCTGGATGCTGACGCGCGAATCGAGCACGAACAGATGGCGCACATAGGCTTCCAGGGTGGCCTTGTCGAGGGCGTTCTTTTTGGCGGATTGGGCGGAACCGGCCGCGGCGAAAAGCACGGCGGCGGTGAGCGAAAGGCACAGCGATCGGAACATGCTTTTCCTATTGTAATGGACCGGGGCGGGCGCTCAGCCGGCGATAGAACCGGTGGCGGCAACTCCGGCAGCGCAAGGCCGTAAACCCGAATAGGGCCGGAAGGCGATCGAGCAGGATTCTGGTGAGGGATTTGCGGA
>JASHSS010000087.1 GCA_030038565.1 Bryobacteraceae bacterium | reverse complement strand
GACAATTCTGAGGCGCTCAGTCCGGGCCCTTTCCGCCATTAAAGGATTGATCCGAATCTGACGGCAGCGACCACCGGCCCCCTCGCGGCGGACGTTCGTTGTTTGCTGCCGGTTCGAAGATAGTCGGTAGCCATCCGGATGTTAACCTCCCGCTCACGGCCAGGCCGCGCGGCGAGTCGAAGTCCCTATTCGCCCTGGTGTGTCAGTTCGCCAAGCTCGATCTGCGCAGGGGTACTGCGGAGGCGATCGGCCTACCCCCACCAGGTTGCTTGAGCGCCTCCGCAGGAATCGACCACTGCTTACCGAGTTTCTTGGCACCCGGGATCCGCCCGGCGGTGAGCAAGTCATAGATGTATTTCAGAGTGCAGACCCTTCTTCGGGCCAAATCCTTTGGAGCAATCCGGTTAAGTTTCATGATCTCCTTAATCGAAGTTGTTGTTGGTGTATGTGACATCCCGATAGTACGGCGTCGTCTGCTCGATGTCACTGGCCTATCCGGGTAGTGAAACTGTCCCCAGAGACCGAAATCCGCAGAAATTGATAATCAGGGTCGCCGTTTGGGAGAGACGGGTACGAGCGGGAACAGATCACTGGGGCTACATTCAAGGACCTGGGCCAGTTTGCTGATCGTATCGCTCTTTACGCGGTCACCGTTTTTGACTCGGTAGACTTGCTTTACACCCACGTCTGCATGATATGCGAGGTCTTCCAAAGTCCAGCCCTTCTCCCTCCTTAGTTGGTCAATGACCTGGGCTGGGGTGCCTCGCGAGAAGCCGGCTGTAAACGCTGAAAATGGCAGAGGATTCTGAGATGGCCCACGACTTCGCGTCTCCCAAGACCACGCTTCCGTCAGGAGCGCCGCATGCACAAATTTGTCGTCGTTGTTTTCTAGGGGCAAAACCCTTTGGACGAATGGAAGCGCAGTCTGCATGAGTCGTTCGAAGAAAACCTCGGGGTCACGATCGATCGGAAGATATTCGGCAGCCACGGCGCCGAACACCCGGATCACCGCCTTGATCTTTACATCTCGGCAGGCATGCAACGAGGATCTCAGTACAGCTAGGAACTCGCTATGCCTCGGATGTCGAATCGTACTGAGAGGGCGCCACGCTGCGCTCAATCCCTTCGTCAGAAGATCTATCGCGTCTTCTACGGCTGCGCGAATTCGATCCCGCGCGTCAGATGGGAGTTTCGTCAAACCGTCCAACGCGGTCCGCAACTCGATATGCGGCCTCGGTTCCGAATTTGTCAATCTGATGCGAGGAGGGTCGGATCCCCTTTAGGTTATAGCTCTGTTGGTAGCACGTCAAGTTGTCCGGTTTTAGTAGCAAGTGATCTGTCCGGTTTGCGTCGTAAAGTACATCGCCGCCGGGAAACCCAGCCGGGGGGATGCACAAGGGGGGCAGCAGCCCTCTTGTGGGGGGAGCCGCGAGCAGGGGGCGCGCCAGACCCCAGGCTGGATCATCGACCTACACCGGACTCGCTGTTCGCCGAACCTAAGCCCTGCGGCATAAAGACCATCGTCAGTAGTGGACGGTCGGGTCACCTGGCACAAGGTGGCCACATCGGGGGCGGGCTGCGCGTCTGCCGCTTCGGCGTCACAGAGACTCCGGTTGGCGGATTCGCCAACAACACGAAGGGCATTCCAGTTCTGCGCACAGACGCGGCGCCCGATGTCGAAGTCACCGGTATTACAGATGACCGTCTCGGTACGCAGCGCCCGTATACTTGGTCAAAAATCGGATCGCCCGTGGCGGCCCCGCCCGGCGTCCCGCCCACGCCGCGGAGGACGCGGCCACGCGCGGGCGGGCCGATAGCGTCCACCACGCCCGCCGTCGGCCGGCCCTTCAACGTCATTCCTCGTCGTTCCCCTTGACGCGTCCGCCGAACTCCGCCTCGCACGTCGCGGCGAATGCGCAATGTTTGTAGCTGCACAGGTTCGATGACCGGTTCGGCAGGTAGATCCCCTCCCGCATGGCCTCCGCCACCAACGGATACAACTTCTCTGTCATCTTCAGGTCGGCGGCCGAGACCGTGACGCGCCAACAAGCGCGGTCGGCGTCGGCCGGGAGAAGGCGGTAGCCCGCGTCGCGGCTAGTGGGCGTCCCACCCGTGCCGGAGAATGGCAGGTTTGGAAAATCGTTGCTCGCACGTTCGGCCTGCAGCCTGCTTGATTGATCTCACTTCTGTGTCGCGCCTGGTGCTCGCCTTTGTGCCATCCGAGCCCAAAATGCGCGTGCAGGTTATTATTCGTACGCGCGGCTTCGGTTCGTCTGGCCGACGCGGACTCCAGCAGGCAGCGAACTGTCTCCCTGTGAGACAGTTCATGTGTATCATGGTGAGACAGCTATGCGCCGCAGACACCCCCTGCACCTCGATCCGGAGTACGGCACTCGGGTCGCGTACCTCCTGCGCGGCCTGGTGCATTACGACCTGGCACGCCTCACCTCGAACGCGTGGAAAGTCGTTTCGGCGATTGCCGTAGAACAGTTGCGCAAGCACAGGCAGACCCAGCAGGCTCAGTCTTTCAGCCTGCGGCGACTCACCGAGCGCACCGGCCTACCCAAAGCCTCGGTGGTTCGCGCAATCCACGAAGCGGTAGACCTCGGTGTGCTCGACCACGAGCGTCGCTTCGGACCGAAGGGTAGTAGCTATCGCATTGTGTGGCCAGCCGAGCGGGGTGCGCGGTTAACACGCACAGCGGACAGCTCGCCACTGCGCCGTCTCCCAACTCTTCTCCGGCCGTCCGTGCGTTCACGAATTTGTCTGACCCCGCCGCATTGCGTGCGTACCTGAGCGAACTTCGTAGTCGTGGTCCGGCTGGCGAGGTGGCTGCCCTGCTGTTCCAGGCGCAGCGATCTTCGAGTGAGGCGAAGCTTTGGCGGCCGGGTGGTGCCGGCAGCCGACGCCGTTATGCCGCCAAAGCCGACGCCTTGGCGAAGTTGGCGCGGGCACTCACCGAACATGCTGACGCCCTCGGCATCACTTGGGGCTGGGCGCGCGATGCCGATGTAAAACGGCGGGAGGCACTACTCCGGCGGGGGAAGGATGATGCTGACGCTTTCGAGAATCGAGGCCCCACGCGGCTCTTTTACGCGGATCTTCCTTGCGGACAGGTGTCTTTCCATGCCGGGAGGCGCGGCTTCGGCCCTGATTACCAGGGCAAATGGGACGGTGTGCGCGGCGCTAGTGTGGAGCGCATCCTGCAGTACTGCGACGTACTGAGCGGAAGCCTCTAAAGCCACGGCCGGAGGACCGCAGATAGGAGCTGCCAGCGAACACTCCGCGGCGAAGCGTCGCATGCCCGTGGGGCCCGCCGCGCACGCCACGTGGCGCGGCGCCGGCGAAACGCACTCGATGCGCGAACGGCTGAAGGCTATGAGCACCGGCACGGGCCCGGTGGACATGGCGGTGCTGACGGACTTCGATCTGGCGAGCGCTGTGGACTTGCGCCGCCGAACAGGGACAGCCGGTGTCCTGCTGATGGAGTTCGCGGAACCCTACGCAGCACGGGCGGCAATCGTCTATACCGCGGCGTCGGCCGCGCCCGCGGGCGGCGGGGGTAGCTTCGGCGGCGGACCGGCCAACACGCTTTCGCTCGAGGCGTCCGACGATGGCGTTCATTTTCGGAAGGTCGTCGATCTGGCCGGCGCTCCCCGCGTGTCGGCAGCATCGAAACGCCGTTCACGGCAATTTCGCTCCGATGCGCGCCCGTTACTTCCGGCTGTCGGCTCCACGCCCCATTCGCATCGCGCAGGTGGAGCTTTGCGCGGCGGCTCGCAATACGAATTGGGTACGCAAGTCGAACATGGCGCCGGCTGGCATGTGCGCCACCTCCGCCGGCGAAGGGGCGCAGAGCACGTCGGACAGCGCGCCTACGGGTTCGGAGATCGACCCGGCAACGGTGGTGGACATCACGAGCCACATGGATGCCGAGGGCCGCCTGAAATGGCGCTATATCGGCGGCGCAGGCCCGCGGCGGCCCTTCCGTGCCTTGCCGCGGGCCGACGGGGACCCCCACCGACCTTAACTCGCGTGTTTTCCTTGGCGCGCGCGCGTGCGACGGTATAGATTGACGCGCGGGCGGGCCGATAGCGTCCACCACGCCCGCCGTCGGCCGGCCCTTCGACGTCATTCCTCGTCGTTCCCCCTGACGCGTCCGCCGAACTCCGCCTCGCACGTCGCGGCGAATGTGCAATGCTTGTAGCTGCACAGGTTCGATGACCGGTTAGGCAGGTAGATCCCCTCCCGCATGGCCTCCGCCACCAACGGATACAACTTCTCTGTCATCTTCAGGTCGGCGGGCAAAACCGTGTACTCCTGTGTGACCACTTGCGGACTCTTAGTGGCCACCAGGGTGTCCACGCGGGCTTTACCACTGGCTCCTGGGCAAAGCTGGCGATAGGTGGCTACCTGGAAGGCGTAGTCGGCGCTCACGCCGGTGGGTTTTCGCGCGGCCGTCTTCAGGTCGATGATTCGGCCCTGCGTGTCCAACAAGTCGATGCACCCGCGCACTCTGACGCCGGCGATGGTTCCCTGAATGGGCAGTTCTACGGCGGCCGGCACGATTTCAGGGGCTGCTTCGTCCAGGTATTTCCGCGTGAGCGTCGCAGCCTGGCGCTTGAGCAGGTCTACGTCTTCGTCGGCACCGAACGCGGCGCCTGCAGACGCTGTATCCCATGCCTCCTCGAACGATGCTTGCAGATCGTCGACATCCGGCGTGGCCCCCGCCAACCTCGCGCGGAAGAACGCCTCCGCCATTTGATGCACTACACGACCGCGGACCAGTGATCCGTTGGGCGGGTCGGGCAGGCCCAGTGCGTATTTGAAATACCACCGTGCACCACAGTCGCGGAAGGTGCGCACCTGCGACGGTGAGAGCACCGCGCCCAGATCGTTCAGCGGCGCTGGATCGGGAGAAGCCGCGGCGATGACCCGCGGCTCCGTTTGGATATGGACCGGGAAGCTAGGCGACATGGGCGCCTCCCTGTTTGGAGAGGTTGATGAAGGCGGTCGTGAGCAGCGTCTTCACGTCCTCAGGCTTGACAGCGATGCCGTGCTTCGTCCTGGCGTAGGCGAGGGCTGCGGCGTACACGTCGATCAGCGAACTGGTCTGGCTGAGCAGGACCTGCGCCCAGTTCTGGTGGAAACTGTGTTCGGGCGGGCGCCCGTTCTGCGACGAACCATTCCCATTGGGTTTGCTACCATTGCCATTGACGATTGGCTGTTCGCTATTTGAGGCAGCCGCTCTAACCGGCGCGGGTGGTGGAACACTCGC
>JASHSS010000848.1 GCA_030038565.1 Bryobacteraceae bacterium | reverse complement strand
CACGCCGGAAATCCGCGGCAACAGCACGGACGATATCGCCTCCTGTTTTCCGGCAAGAGCTTGTGCGCCACGCCTATTTCACCGGGCCGGCGATCCCTGCGAAAAACTCGAGCCGCCCGTTTGATCCACCGCAGACGACGGGTAATCGACCGGTGGGGCGGGCCTTCAGCCTGCCCTGGACAGGCTGAAGGCCTGTCCCACCAATGCCTCAAGCATCATGGTCTGACAGGCGCGTCTTCAGGGAAGCGAATCATGCGGTCGTGGACCTGGAGGCGTCCGGGAAGCAGGACAAATCCTGCGCTACTTCTTCGTCGCGGCGGGCTGGCGCGGCTCGCTCGAAGGCGGCACGATGCCCTTCAGCCGCATGTAGGTCACCAGGTTGCCGTAATGCTCCATGGTGTGGGCGGTATTGAAGTCCATGGCGCCCAGCTTGGTGATCCGCATGTTGAAGAAGCTTACCAGTTGCGGGGCGTTGGCATCGGTCATTTTGGCGTAGGCCGCGTCGCAATAGGCGAAGGCCTCCATCAGCGCGGGAACGATCTCGGCTTTGGTCTTGGCGGTCTTCTCGACGTCCTTCGAGACATGCTCGCCCTGGGCGGCGCCGCAGAATTCGTACTGGCCATCGGCCACATGGGCGAACAACTGGCCGAAAGTGCGCACCTCCTTGGTCGGCTGGAAGGACCACAGGTTCTCGGGGACCTTTTCCGCCGAACGCAGGATGTCGTTCTTGGCGATGGCGTAAATATTCTTCGAAACCGTAGTCAGCGGGTTGGAAATGCTGTCCTGGGCGAAGGCCGCCGCGGTGAGCAGCAGCGTAGTGGCGAAGAGTTTCATAAATATCCTTTGCAAGAGAGATTCGGGACTATTATGGCATTTCGGCGGCCCGGCTGTTTTCGGCGCCGCAGCGGCACTTCGGCTGGCAGGCCCGGCAGTAGATTTTCCCGCAGGCGGCGCACGGCGCCAGGCACGCCTGGCAGACGAAATGCACCCGGTCGTCGCACAGATATACGGGGTGCGCGGGTACGCCGCAACCCTCGCACCACGGAAATTCCAGCGCTCCCAGCGCGGGATTCCAATGAAACCGGGCCGCCCGCTCGGCTTTCTTGCGGATCACGCGCGCCTGAATCTCGCGCACCGGAAGGGTCACCGCCAGCACGTCGCAAGGCTCGATGCGGATCTTCAGCGAATAGCGGCGCTCCAGGTCGCCCAGCTTGGCCGCGCGATCCAGTTCGGTGGCCGCGGCGCGGCTGCGCTCCTTTTCGGCGGCCGCCGGATCGTCGCTGTGGCGGGCGATGCGTTTCTCAATCTGGCGCTGCAAATCACGGTAATAGCCGTGGATGCGCTCGCTGTCGCGCGCCATCCGCCGGTTGGCGTTCTGTTCCGCCGGGCGAGCCGCCAGCCGTACATCCGGCCGCGCCTGGGCCAGCGCCACGGCGAAGAGCCGCGTCAGTTCCTCGCGCGGAACCTCCGCTTCAGGGTCCTCCTCCAGATCCGCGCCCAGAGTATTCAACAGCAGCTCCGGCCGGGGAACCACGGAACGCGCCGTGGCGTTCAGGCAGGTGGTCCACAGCCCCAGGCTGGTCTCGTCCGATTCGATGCTGTACTGGAACGTGAAAAAGTAGTAGCGGGCGCTCGACGGCCCCTCCTCCGGCAGGCGGTAGATGCCGTTTTGAATCACCAGCTCGCGGTCCAGGATGGCGGCCGCGTCGATCGGCCGCAACGCGCGCGGAATGCGCACCCGCGCGCCGCTCACCCGCGGGCCGGGCGGCAACAGGCGGCCCAACCGCTCCAGCCAATCGCCCTCATCGTCCGATCCCGCGCCGGCCCCGAAGCGCAGCGAAAGCCAATCCGCGGCAGACAGCGCGGCGGCCACCTCGGAAGGCAGCATGGCGCTCAGCGACCCCGCCTCTCCGGCTTCCACCAGCGCGCCCCGGCTCACCAGCAGATCCCTGGCCCACTCGAAAATCCCCGCCATCGCCTATACCTCGAAATCGTGCGCGAACAGCGATTCGTCCAGCTCCTGCACCTTCAAGTGCAGCTTCTTGGCCTCCAGCAGGCGGTGCGCCAGCTCTTCGAATGCCTGCTCCACCTTCCCGGATTCCTGCCCGGAGATCCACAGGTCCATGACGATCTCGGCAAAATCCCGCGCGTCGTCCAGTGCGCCCAGAATCGCATCCATCTCCCCCACCACCAGCTCGAACATGTTGATCTTGTCGTGCAGCACGCGCAGCAACTGCTCTTCCACCGTGCCTTCCTGGCAGAAATTGAAAACGAACACGTCGTGGGTCTGGCCGATGCGGTGAACGCGCCCCACCCGCTGCTCGATGCGCATGGGGTTCCAGGGCAGGTCGAAGTTGATCACCGTGTCGGCGAATTGCAGGTTGCGCCCTTCGCCGCCCGCGCCGGTCGAGAGCAGCACCCGGCTGTGATCGCGAAAGCGGGCGATGGCGGCGTCCTTTTCCGCGCGCGGCATGTCGCCGCTGAACACTGCGCAGGAAATACCGGCCGCCTCCGTCACGCGCCGCAGGTAATCCAGCGTGGGAAGAAATTCCGTGAATACCACGGCCTTGCCGCCGTGGCTCGCCAGCATGCGGCCCAACTGCGCCGCCTTGGCGCTCTCGCCCAGGCCGGACACCAGTTCCAGGATGGCATCCAGCTCGCGCCGGTCGCCGGCCTTGACCCAGGTCTCCCCGGCCAGCGCGCGCGCCACCGAGTGGCGCAGCGCCATGGGGCTGCTGCCGGCCTGCCGCTGCATCAGGTCGAGCGCCATCCACGGGGCCCGCTGGCCGTCTGCGCGGTAGCGCCCGCCCACGAACTTCGACACCATCCGGTAGACCTCGGCCTCGGCTGCCGACGGCGGCACCGCGACCGTCGCGGCGATGCGGCGCGGAAGCTGCACATCGGCGGCGGCGCGGGTATTGCGGATCATCACATCGCCCAGCATGCTGCGCAACTGGTCGGCGTTTTTGGGCGTCTTCGGTTTGGCCGCGGTCATGTACGTCTTGCGGAAGTCGGCCTCGGTGGCCAGCAGTCCGGGTTTCAGCAGGGTGATCAGGTTATACAGCTCCAGCAGGTTGTTTTCCACCGGCGTGGCGGTGAGCATCAGGATGAACTTCTTTTGCAGCGAATCCACCAGCCGCCAGTTGGCGCTGGAGCGATTCTTCAGGCCGTGGGCTTCATCCACGATCACCATGTCCCAGGAGACCGCCGCGATGGCCGGCGCGTGCGCCTCCATCCGGCCCATGGCGATCGAGGCCACCACCAGGGCCTCGTCCTTCCAGAACTGCGCCGGGTTACGCCGGAATTCGGGCGTATCGGGAGAGACTGGCGCCAGGCCGAACTTCTCCACCAGCTCGCCCTTCCACTGCGACACCAGCGAAGGCGGCGCCAGCACCAGCGCCTTGCGCACCAGGCCGCGCATCCAGTATTCCTTCAACACCATGCAGGCTTCGATGGTCTTGCCCAGCCCGACCTCATCGGCCAGGAGCGCGCGGCCCTTGAAATGGCGCAGCACTTTGCGCACGGTCTCCTGCTGGTAGAGGTAGGCGTCCACGCCCTGGAGCGAAGGCAGGCACAGCAGATCCTCGAAATTCTGTTCCAGGCGCAGGGCCATCCAGCGGCGCCGCAGGAAATAATCCGCCAGCGTGCCGCGGCTCTCGAACCCCGGCGTAGCGGCGGGCAGAAAACGCACCGCGGCGCGCGGCGGCGGGGCTTCCTCGGGTTTGGGCGGCGCCGCTTGAGCTTCCGGTGCGGCAGGCTTGGGCGTGGCCGCGGGCGGCGAAGCGGCGCGCCTCTCCGTCAAAGCCCGGGCGTGAGTAGCCGCGCGGAAGGTCTCGGCGGACAGGCGCAGCTTCTGAATTTTCAGGTCGCGAGAGGACCCGGTGGCTTCCAGAAACTCATCCATCGTCTCGGCGGCCTTCTGCCACTGGCCCACATCGCGATAGAGAATCGCGCAGTTGAAGATCGGAATCGGGTCGTCGGTGAGCTTCCGGACCCGCTGGAAGTAGCCGAGGGCTTCGGCGGGGTG
>JASHSS010000847.1 GCA_030038565.1 Bryobacteraceae bacterium | reverse complement strand
GCGCGATCGCGCATGGTGCTGGAGGCCATGCTGCGCGGAGTGCCGGTGATGGCCGCCAACGTCGGCGGCATCCCGGAGGCCAAGATGGGCGTGCCCTACCTGCTGCCGGTCAACCCGATCACCCGCTACCAGGCGCGGGTGGATGAGCAGATGGTGCCGGTGGCCGAAGTGCCGCAGCAGGATATCGGGCCGTGGCGCGAGGCGTTGGGCAGGCTGGTTTCCGACCAGCCGCATTATGAGGAAATCGCGCGGGCGTCGCGCGCCGCCGCGCTGGATTACGCCGCGCACCTGAGCGTGGAACCCTTCGAACGGCTGCTGGCCGAAACCCGCCGAACCGGCGACCGCCAGGCGGCGACGCGGCGTACCGGGGCGGCATCGCCAGGCGATCTCTCCCCGGAAAAGCGCCGTCTGCTGGCATTGCGGCTGCGCAAACAAGCCGCGCCAGCGGCCTGGTTTCCGAATCTCGAGGCGGCGGAGCGCACCGCGGCGCTGCGCCTGTTCTGGTTTCCGCATGCGGGCGGCGGCGCGACGGCGGCCCAGGGCATCAAGCTCGATCGGGCGGTGGTCTGCCCGGTGCGCCTGCCGGGAAGAGAATCGCGGATGGCCGAGGCGCCGTTTGAATCCATGGGTCGGCTGGTGGAAGCGCTAGCGGTGGCTATCGAATCGTACCTCGACCGGCCTTTCGCTTTTTTCGGCCACAGCATGGGCGCCGCGATTGGCTTTGAACTGGCCCGCCTGCTGCGGCGGCGCGGGTTGCCGCTGCCGGGCGTGCTGATTGCTTCGGCGGCGCGCGCCCCGCAGTTCCGGCGCGGCCACGTACCGGGCCCGGACTATGGCGCCGAAGAATTGCTGGAGGATCTGCGCCGCCTGGGAGGCAGTCCCGCGGCGGTGCTGGAGAGTCCCAAGCTGATGGGCGCATTGCTGCCGGCGCTGGAGGCCGACACGCGCCTCTACCGGCGCTACGTATACGCCGAAGACGACCCGCTGCCCTTTCCCATCCGCGCCTACGGCGGCGTGGACGACCCCAACGTCCACCGCGAGCACCTTGAGAGGTGGAGCCAGCAGACCACCGCCGGTTTCCGCTGCCGCCTGTTTCCGGGAGGGCATTTTTACTACCAGGGGTGCGGGGCGGAGTTCCTTGCGGCGTTGGAGCAGGATCTGGAATGAGCTGCGCGTCTCGACAACTGCCCGACGACCGACTTCCTGCGGCCAGCGCGGAAGAAACAGCCCGCGCGGCGCGCTTCGTCAACCAGACCCTCCGCAGCGACGTGTGTGGGCGGAGCCATGCGTGCGGAGGAAGCCTGAGATGATCCCCGGCGAGGCTCACGTCTGGATCGTGCGGCTTGATGAATTGGCACAAGACTGCCTTCCCGCGCCCACCCCGGAGGAAGCCGCCCGCGCGGCGCGCTTCGTAAACGAGACGCTCCGCCGCCGCTACCTAAGGTCGCACGGCGCCCTGCGCGCGGTGCTCGGGCGGTATACCGCGGCGCCCCTCGATTTTGCTGTCGCGGAGCACGGCAAGCCCTATCTGCCGGGGGCGCCCGAAGTCCGCTTCAATCTCTCGCATTCCCACGAACGGGCGCTGGTGGGTGTGGCGCGGGAGGTCGAAATTGGTGTGGATGTGGAGAGGTTCCGGCCGATGTCCGATTGTCTGTCGGTGGCCGAGCGTTTTTTTCCGCCCAGCGAGGCAGCCGCGTTCGCCGCCATCCCGGCGCCCGACCGCGAGCGCGATTTTTTCCACCGCTGGACCCGCATCGAAGCTATCCTGAAGGCTCGCGGTGTGGGTCTGTATGGCATCGGTGAAGAACTGTCGGGGGACTGGAGCATCGCGGAAATCGGCGCCGGGGTGGATGGCGGCGCGGAATACGCCGCGGCGGCGGCGGTGGCAGCGGCTGGAACGCGCATCACGATCCATTCCTTTTGAGGGAGCCGGATGAAGATTACGGTGCTGGATGGATACTGTCTGAACCCCGGAGACCTCTCCTGGGACGCGCTGCGCGAGATCGGCGAACTGGAGGTATTCGACCGCACCCGGCCGGAGCAGGTGGTGGAGCGCGCGGCGGGCGCCCAAATCGTCTTCACCAATAAGACTCCCCTGGACGCCGAGACGCTGGAACAGCTTCCCGCCCTCCGTTACATCGGCGTGCTGGCCACGGGTTATAACATCGTGGACGTGGAGGCCGCGCACCGCCGGAACGTCGTGGTGACCAACATTCCGACTTACGGAACGGCGTCGGTGGCGCAGTTCGTTTTAGCGCTGCTGCTGGAACTGTGCCACCACGTGAAGTTGCATGCCGACGCCACGCGGGCGGGGGAGTGGACGCGCTCGCCGGACTGGAGCTTCTGGAAAACGCCGCTGGTGGAACTGGCCGGCAAGACCATGGGGATCGTGGGCTTTGGCCGCATTGGCCGGCACACTGCGCGGATCGCCGACGCGCTGGGGATGCGGGTGATGGCCAGCGACACCTATCACGGCGAAGACCCCGGCCTGCCCGGTTTCCGCTGGGGATCGGTGGAGGAGGTGCTGCGGGAATCCGACGCCGTCAGCCTGCACGCGCCGCTGTTCCCCGAAACCCGCGGCATGATCAACGCCCACAGCCTGCGGTTGATGAAGCCCACGGCGTTCCTGATCAACACCTCGCGCGGCCCACTGGTGGTGGATCAGGATCTGGCCGAGGCGCTGAACGCCGGGCGCCTGGCGGGCGCGGGCCTGGATGTGCTCTCACTGGAGCCGCCGGCCGAAGACAATCCGCTGCTTTCGGCTCGCAATTGCCTGGTGACGCCGCATATGGCCTGGGCCACCAAGGAAGCGCGCCAGCGCCTGATGAATGTGGCCGTGGAGAACCTCACCGCCTTTCTGGCAGGCGCGCCGAAAAATGTGATACGGTGAAGCCATTAGCGATAAAGTCACCGCCCCGCAAGGGACGAATTCAGCGAGGAGGTTTCCATGGATCGACGGAGTTTCCTGATGGGTTCGGCGGCTGCCTTGGGGGCCGCGCAGAGCGTTTTCGGCGAAGCCAATGACCGGGTGCGCATCGCCGTACTGGGTATCGGCGGACGAGGCCCCAGCCATTTGAACGGCTACAGCAAACTGGAGAATGTCGAAATCGTGGCGATCTGCGATATCGACGATGCCCATATTGCCAAGGGCCTGGGGATATTGGACAAGTTGGGCAAGCCCAAGCCCCAGACCTATAAAGACGTGCGCAAGCTGATCGAGGACAAGTCCATCGACGCCATTTCCATCGCCACGCCCAACCACTGGCACACTCTGATGACCGTGTGGGGATGCCAGGCGGGCAAGGATGTGTACGTGGAGAAGCCCTGCTCGCACAATATTTTCGAAGCTCAGCAGATTGTGGCGGCGGCCCGCAAGTACAACCGCATGGTGCAGCAGGGCAGCCAGATCCGCTCTTCCAAGGCGGTACAGGAAGGCGTCCAGCAGATGCGCGATGGCCTGATCGGCGACGTCTACATGGCCCGCGGATTGTGCTTCAAGAAGCGCGACACCATCGGGCGGAAACCGGTGGTCCCGGTGCCCGATGGCGTGGATTACGACCTGTGGACCGGCCCTTCGCCTATGCACCAGTTCACCATGAACCGCTTCCACTACAACTGGCACTGGTTCTGGGATACCGGCAACGGCGATCTGGGCAACCAGGGAATTCACGAGATGGATGTGGCCCGCTGGGGCTTGGGCGTGAAGTATCCCGTGAAGGTGAGCGCCATCGGCGGCCACTTCATGTTTGACGACGACCAGGAGACCCCCAACACGCTGAACTGCGCCTTCGAGTTCAACGACAACGGCAAACACCAGATGCTGGAATTCGAAGTGCGCCACTGGATGACCAACGGCGAAGCCACCGTGCACGAACGCGGAAACAACGCCATCGGCAACCTGTTCTACGGCTCAAAGGGTTTCATGGCGGTGGACAGCTACAGTTCTTATAAGACGTGGCTGGGCTACGATCAGACCGAAGGTCCCAAGGCCAACCAGGGCGGCGACCATTTCCTGAACTTCATCGAAGCCGTGCGCAGCCGCAAGCGCGAAACCCTCAACGCGGAGATCGAAGAAGGCGCGGCTTCCACCGTGCTGGTGCACCTGGCCAATATTTCCTACCGCGTGGGCCGCACCATCCATTTCGATTCGAAGACCATGGCCTGCACCGGCGACTCCGAAGCCAATAAGCTGCTGACGCGGAATTACCGCAAGCCCTTCGTGGTGCCGGAGAAGGTGTAGGGCGCGCCGCGCGCGCCTACTTTTTGACCGCTCCCTCCAGGTGTACCCGGAGGCTCTCGATCCATACCGGTCCGCGGTCGCGGTTGTAAGCCGGGTTGGTATCGTATTGCAGATCGACGCTGACGTAAAGTTGCCGGTTCACTTTCGCACTGTAGTAGCTTTCCCAGACTAGCTCCGGGCCGTAATTCAGGCGGCCGTCGCCGATCAGGAAATCGTATCCGCCGGCCGCCAGGTAGGAGGCGTGCACGCCGGAGATGCCGCCGGCGATGTAGGCAGTGGCTACGGTATCGCCGGGACGCTTCCAGCGCCTGCCGGTGATCTGGATGCCGCCCTCGGCCAGGCGGTCCATGGCCGTGAAGGCAAAGCTCTCGGTCTTGCCGTCATTCCATCCCAGGCGGACGAAGGCCCCCACATCCTTGGTGATTTCCTGGTCGGCGCTGATGCCTGTGCCGTATTTCAACCGGCCCACCTCACGGGTCGCGGTTACATCCGGGGTCGTGCCGGTCGCGCGGGCCAGGGCCAGGGCTTCCGCGTAGCTGCCGGAATCGGTGTGCAACAGGAAGCCCAGCAGGCGCACGGCGCCCTTGTGGCCGTGAAAAGAGAAATCCCGCTGGCCTTCGAACATATCGCCGCGGTCGCGGAACAGCCGGCGGTCGAAGCGCAGGCCGTTGGCCGTTTTCGGCTCGGCGGCGCTGCCGTAGCGCACCGACCAGTTGCGGGTGTGAAACTCATGGACCCAGCCCCAGGTGTAGCCGCGCGTGTCTGCGGGGTAATCCCAGGCGCCGTTGTACATCACGGCCCAGCCCATGAATTGCGTGCGCGGGTCGTGCGAGAATGCGTTGTCGTCGAAGAAATCGGTCACCGAAAACCGCCCCACCGAGATGCTGTAGCGGGTCATCGGGCGCGAGCCGCCCAACTGGTTGGCGTCGCTGTCGAAATCCTCGCGCGCGTCGCCAAAACCGAAATCCTGGGTGATATAAGCGCGCGCCAGGTAGGGCTTGGGAGTGGCAGAAGCCACCCGCGGCAGTTCGCCGTTGGGAGAGTCGGCCAGGCCGTCTACGCCGCTGAAACCGCGGCCCCCGGCCACTTCCGGGTCCACATAGATCTGCGTGTTGGAGAAAAGTTGAAACCCCAGGAATAAGGTCGCGGTCAGCGAAGCGTCGTGCTCGGGATAGTCCTGCAGGCTGAACGGGCCGCTATAAGGGGATCGGAAAGCGCCGTGCTCGTCCCCGATGGAAGTGGCCTGGTAGTAGAGGTTCCAGCGTTCCGCGGCGGGCTGTGGATCGACGGGCTGCGCGGCGGGCGCCTGGCTGGAAGTGTCCTGCGCCGTCTGGGCCAGGGCCGGCGCGGCCATCGCGAGCAGTATCCAGGTGCGGGCTCGAATCTTCATGGAATCGTAATCCGGGAGGCGCTTCCAACCCTCCCAGGTTATACCCTCCGGGGTATACTTGTAAAGGGGAATTCGCCATGGCCCACACAACTGAAGAGAAGAAAAGACTGCTCAATCGCGTGCGTAGAATTCGCGGCCAGGTGGATGCGATCGAGCGCGCGCTGGATCAGGAAGTGGAGTGCTCCGACACGCTGCACGCCATCTCGGTGTGCCGAGGCGCGATGGATTCACTAATGGCGGAAGTGATTGAGGGCCATATCCGCTTTCACGTGCTGGACCCCAAACGGGACCCCACCGACGAACAGACGCAGGCGGCGCAGGACCTCATCGACGCCCTGAAAACGTATCTGCGGTAGGCGGTTTCCCACACTTCGCCGGACGCCGCTACCATGTGAAGATGGCCTCCTGTAACAAACGCCTTCCGATAGCAGCCGGAGTTCTGTGGCTGGCGGTGGCCGTGCTGGCGCCGGAGGCTTGGGCCGCGGAGATTGCCGGCACGGTGAAAGATCCGTCGGGAGCTCCGGTCGGCGGTGCGAAGGTCGAACTGGAAGCCGTGCCACCCTCCGGCACTTCGAAGACCGCGGCCGCCGATGCGTCCGGCGGGTTTCGCTTCGAAGGCCTGGCGCCCGGGCGGTATCGCATTCGCATCGCGCAGCCCGGATTCGCGCCCCTGGAGCGCGAGGTAGTCCTGGGCGCGTCCGGCGGCGCCGCGCTTGAAATCCGGCTGGAGTTATCCACCGGGCGCCAGAGCATCGAGGTGAGGGGAGGGGCCGCGGCGCACGCCGATCCGGTCTACCTCGCCATGCGCGACGCGCCGCCGGCGGTCACGGTGGTGGTCGAGAACGTGGTGCTTCATCGCGATAGCGCCACGCTCCGGCTGAAGAGCGGCGCCCTGGCGTTCACTGCCCCCGTGATGGGCCGCGATACCGTGGCGGTCTTCTCGGGAGAAGGCGAGCTGGTCTTCGATCCGGTCCCGGCGATGGAGAAGGATTACCTGAAATCGATCACCGGCGAGGAGTCGCTCGACGAGACTTTCGACCGGGCGCTGTTGTGTTTCACCGACCACACAGGGGACGAAATCCGGCGCCAGACGAAACCCGGCCCCGAGCAACCGCGGCTGGCCGATATCCTGAAGGAATACCGGCGGCGCCTGCGAAGCCGGCCCGATTCGCCGCGGTCGCTGACCGACTCTCTGCTGCACTCCGAGAGCATGGACAATGTGGAGGCGGACATTCTGACGGACCTCTACAACCCCGCGCAACCGGGCTTTTTCAGCGCCTACCTGCACGGAAGCCGCCATGCCGATTTGCGTTTTCACGTCAAGCCCCGCGGCGTGCTGCCCGATTTATCGGCGGAAGAAGTGGGCCTCATCAACCTGGATCCCCAGGGGGAGCAGGAAGGCATCCTGTATCTGAGCCACCTGAAGGATGAGTTGACCGCGGTCAAGGGATTGGCCGGCGAGGAGCACCGCACGGTGCGCGCCGAAAGTTACCGCATTGAAACCGTCATCGGCAAAAACGACCACTTCACCGGCGCGGCCGCCCTGCGCTTTCGCGTGGTGAGCGAAGGCGACCGCGTCATCAAATTCGGCCTCGTGCCCAGCCTGCGCGTGACGCGCGTTTCGACGGGCGGCAGGAACATCCCGTTCATCCAGGAGGAGCGCCGCGAAGACGGCAGCTTTTACGCGGTCATGCCGGCGCCGATGCACGCGAGCGAGGAGCACGATCTCCTGATCGAATACATGGGCGACCGGGTGGTATACAAGGCCGGCGGCGGCAATTTCAGCGTGGGCGCGCGCGAAAGCTGGTACCCGGTGGTGAATACGTTTCGCGATTACGCCCGCTACGACCTGATTTTCAAGGTTCCCAAACAATACACCCTGGTGGGAGTGGGCAAACTGGCGAGCGGCTGGACGGAACAGGATTTCGCCTGCACCGAGTGGGTCTCCGAAACGCCCCTGGCGGTGGCCGGCTTCAATTACGGGCTGTTCAAGAAGAAGGAACTGGACGACCCCGATACCGGGACGAAGATTGAAGGTTACGCGGCATCCGACGTGCCGGATTATCTGAGCCGGGCGCAGGAGCAAGGCCCGGCCATGGGCGCCCTCTCGCCGAGCCGGCTCATGGATGGGACGCTGGTGGACGCCGAGAACGCCATCCGCATCTTCACCGCCTGGTTCGGGAAAAACGAATTCGGCCGCATCGCCATTACCCAGCAACCGCAATTCAACTTCGGCCAATCGTGGCCCACCCTGGTTTACCTGCCCATGAGCGCCTATCTGGACGACACCCAGCGCTGGCAGCTGATGGGCCATATTAATAACCGGCTGACGGAATTCGTGGAGGAGGTTACTCCACACGAAGTCTCGCACCAATGGTGGGGCCACATGGTGGGCTGGCAAAGTTACCACGACCAATGGCTCTCGGAGGGCTTTGCCTTTTTCTCCGCGGGTTTGTTTTTGCAGCTCAGCCGCAAGAGCCCCGACCCGTATTTGAAGTACTGGGACCACGCCCGCGAGCTGGTGCTCGAGAAGAACCCCTACGGGCGGCGGGCCAACGATGCCGGCCCGCTGTGGATGGGGCTGCGTCTGGCGACCTTCAGGAACCAGGGCGGCTACAATGCGGTGGTCTACCGAAAAGGCGGCTACGTGCTGCACACCCTGCGCTGCCTGATGTTCGACGCCCGGCTGGGCGACCGGCCGTTCATCGAGATGATGCACGAATTTGTCCGCAGGAACCTGAACCGGGCCGCCTCCACGGCCGATTTCCAGCGCATCGCCGAAGAGTACATGCCCAGGTATATGAACGTGAAGGGCGACGGTAAGCTGGATTGGTTCTTCAACGAATGGGTGTACGGCACGGCGCTGCCCAGGTATAAGTTCGATTACACGGTAACCGCCGAGGCGGACGGTAAGTGGATGGTCCGCGGCAAGCTGACCCAGAGCGAAGTGACGGACGACTATGCGATGCTGGTGCCGGTCTATGGCGAGATCGAGGGCCAGATGCGGCACATTGGTCTCGTGCGCATTGTGGGTAACCGCTCGGTGGATGTCCAGTTACCGCTGCCGGTGAAACCGCGCCGGGTCGCCATCAACGCCTGGCACGACATTCTGGAGCAGTAGGCGCGGGATCAAGCCCCGGTTCAGCTTGCGGTTCGCTGCGGCCTACGAAGCGTAGACCGCCACCGTGGTCACCTTGCGGTAGCCCATCCGTTCGTACAGGTGCAGGCCGGCGGGGGTGGATTGCAGGATCGAGCGGCGGATGCCGAGACGGCCGCGGGCGTCTTCGAGCGCATAGCGCATTACGGTTTCGCCGAAGCCCTGGCGCTGGCGGCCGGGCATGGTCGCCACGTTGTACACCCCCAGCGCTCCGCCGCCCACTACGATGGCGGAGGTCGCCACGGGTTCCTGATCGGCGTATCCTACGTAGGCGGCGAAATTCTCCCAAACCGAGGGGCTTTCGAAAACCTCCTGGAACCACACCAGCGGGACGTGGAAACAGACCGAACCGATGGCGCAGAATGCGTCGCGCGTGGGGCCGTCCGAAACGCGCCTCACCTCCAGCACGGCCGGCGGCTTCACCGGCGGAAGGACCTCTTCGGCCACCATCCCCGGCAGGTCCACCGAGTGGTGCAGACCGTAGCGTTCGAAGACGCGGCGGGCGCTACGCCGCGCGCGCGGGTTCATCCAGTCCTCGCAAACCCAGTAGGCCCATTCGAGCCGGCGCGAGTTGAAGTGCATGGCCGGCACCAGGATGCGCCGCGCCAGATCGCCGTCGCCGTTCACCGGAGCGGAGAGAAAGGCGGCGTTGAACATCTGAAAAGTGACGCCGGAGGAAGCCACGCTGACGCCCGGCAACTCGCGGACCTCCCCGGCCGGGCGGCTGGCTGCAATCACGCGAAACGACTCCCGCAAATTGTCGGCCACGTTCGAGAAATCCACACCTCAGTATCGCCCACCGGCAGGCTGCGGAAATAGGCTCGCACGGGGCTGCCCGGCCCGGCGCTCCGTGTGAATTTGCTGCCTGCGGCCGAGGCCTGGGAACCCACCCGACGCCCGCTGCGCCGGCCCGGCAACCCGCCCGCTAACCGTGCCGCGCCACGTACAGCAGCAAAGCGAAAACCGCCACCGGAATCAGCGCCATTCCCACGTAGAACGCCACCGCGCGGCCCAGCGACGTCCGGCGCTTGCGCCAGTCGCGCAGTTCCACGCGCTCGCTCACGCCCACCTGGTCGAGATGCTGCAGGTCCCAGGCGAATTCACTGGCCGAGGAGTAGCGCGCTTTGGGTTCGCGCTCCAGGGCGCGGTAAATCACCTCCTGCAATTCGGGGCGGATGGACGGGTCTGCCTCGCTCGGCGGCAGGGGATGGTTCAGCAGCCGGTCGTTCATGATGGCGAAGGCATTGGGCCCGGAAAACGGAGTCTTCCCGGTCAGCATTTCGTACAGCATCACGCCCAGGGCGTAGAGGTCGCTCCGGCCGTCGCCGCGCTTACCCTTCACCTGTTCGGGCGAGATGTATTCCGGGGTGCCCATCACCTGCGAGAGCTTGGTGAAGGTGAGCCGCCGCGAACCCGCCTGGGCGGCGATTCCGAAATCGATCAGCTTCACGCGGTCGCGTTCGTCCACCATGATGTTTTCCGGTTTCAGGTCGCGGTGTACCACGCCGTGCTGGTGAATGTACTGCAGCACGTCGCAGAGGGCCAGGGCGATGCGGATGGCGCGCTCGGCGGGCATTTTGCCTTCTTCCGCCAGGATTTCGCGCAGCAGCCGCCCCTCCACCCATTCCATCACCAGGTACACGCGGCTGCGGTCGGGATCCTGGTAGACCTTCATTACTCCGGGATGGTCCAGCGCCGCGCCGATCTCGGCCTCGCGGCGGAAGCGGTCGAAGAAGGCCGGGTCGGCTTCGATTTCCGGGTGCGGAACCTTGATCGCCACGTCGCGGCCGTTGCGCAAATCTACGCCCCGAAAGATGGTGGCCATACCGCTGCGCGCCACCACCCGGTCGATGCGGTAATGATCGAGCTGAGTGCCCGGAACGACGGGAGACATCGCGAATCGCTATCCGGTTTGTTACGACGGCGTTGACGCCAGATCTATCCGGCGACTACCATTTATAGCACTATGCGAATTCTCCCAGGCCTGGGGCTGCCAGCCTTATTGTGTTCGGCCCTGATAGCGGCCGAACCCCCGACCCTTCGTTTAGGTACTGAGATCCGGCCCGTCAAATACGCCGCCGATCTGACCCTGGTCCCTGGTGCGACCACCTTCGACGGGCGGATCGATATCGATGTTTCGCTGGCCAGGCCTGCCGACCTGATCTGGTTGAATGCCACGGAGCTTTCGATCGGGCAAGCCACCGTCACCAGCGGGGGCCGCAGCCAGGCCGCCGCCGTCGAACCCGGCAACGACGATTTCATTGGTCTGCGCGTGCCGCAGGAGATCCCCGCCGGGTCCGCCGCCATTCACATCCGTTACCGCGGGAAAATCACCCCCAAGAATAGCCAGGGAGTCTTCCAGGGAAAGGACGGCGGCGAAACCTATTTATATACCCAGTTCGAATCCACGGACGCCCGCCGTACTTTTCCGTGCTTCGATCAGCCCGAGTTCAAGACTCCCTGGCAGCTCACGTTGCATATCCGCCAGGCGGACCGGGCCTTCAGCAATACGCCGCAACTCTCGGAGACCGCCGAGGCCAACGGGATGAAGCGCGTGGCATTCGCCCAAACCCGGCCGCTGCCCAGTTACCTGGTGGCCGCCGCCGTGGGACCCTTCGAGGTGGTGGATGCGGGAACCGCCGGACGGAACCGGGTGCCTGTCCGGATCATCGTGCCGAAGGGCAAAGCCGGGTGGGCAAAATACGCGGCCGAGGTGACCGCCGGCATCGTCCAGCGGCTGGAGGATTACTTCCAGATTCCGTTCCCCTACGAAAAAATCGACAACGTGGCGATCGCCGTGAATGCCGGGTTTGCCATGGAAAACGCAGGCATGGTGACTTACGATCAGAACATCATCCTGTGCGATCCCGCCATCGACAGCATCGGCCGCCAGCGTAGTTACGCCAGCGTGGCGGCTCACGAACTGGCGCATCAGTGGTTCGGAGACCTGGTGACCACGGCCTGGTGGGACGACATCTGGCTCAACGAAGCCTTCGCCACTTGGACCTCGTCCAAAATCCTGGCCGGCTGGGAGCCCGAGTGGAAGACCCGGGTAAGCGATCTGAATGCCAAGTTCGGCGCCATGGGCAACGACAGCCTGGTTACGGCGCGCCAGATCCGCCAGCCTATCGAGTCCATGAACGATATCGCCAACGCCTTCGACGGCATCACCTACGAGAAGGGATCGGCGGTCATCCGCATGTTCGAAAGCTGGATGGGGGAGCGCCAGTTTCAACAAGGCGTGAAGGCCTATTTGACGCGCTACTCCTACAAAAGCGCCCGCGTGAACGACTTTCTGGACTCCGTGGCGAGCGCCGGCCGGCCGCAATTGACGCGCGCATTCACCACGTTTCTGGAGCAGCCCGGGTTCCCCGAGATCTCGGTGGAACTCAAATGCGATGGCGCTCCGCGCGTGGAGTTAAGCCAGACGCGCTACCGTCCGATCGGTTCTACCGGCACCCAGACACAGACTTGGCAGACGCCGGTTTGCGTGCGCTACCCGGCCGCTTCCGGGCCGCAGAGCGAGTGCTTCCTGCTGGATAAGGCCTCGGCGGAATTCAAGTTGTCCAAGGTCAACTCCTGCCCGGCTTACCTCGAAGCCAACGACAACGCCACCGGCTATTACGTGACCGCATACCAGGGCGACCTGCTCTCCAAACTGACGGCACAGGCAAGCTCGTTGAGCACCGCCGAGCGAGTGACTCTCCTGCACGATCTGATCGCGGTGGCCGATACAGGCCACGCCAAAATCAGCACCGCGCTGGAAGTGGCGGAGCCCTTCGCGGACGCCCCCGAGCGGCAGATCACCGACCAGGTACGGTCGCTGCTGGCGGGCGTCCGCAATTCCTTGCCCCCCGAGCTAACGCCCAACTACGCGCGCTACGTGCGTAAGTTGTTCGCCGCGCGGGCGGAGGCCTTGGGATGGTCGGCCAAGCCCGGGGACGACGACGATACCCGCCTGCTCCGCGCGTCGGTGGTTCCGTTTGTGGCCCTCCGGGGCGACGATGCCGCGCTGGTATCCGAAGCGCGCCTCCTGGCCGGCGGCTGGCTGAAAGACCGCAAAGGCGTGGATGCCGATATGCTGCGTTCGGTGTTGGTCACCGCCGCGGCGTCCGGCGGGCAGGATTTGTTTGACGCCTTGCTCCATGCCCTCAAGGAAACCAGCGATCCACAGCAGCGCCAGATCATCGTGAGTACCCTGGCAGCCTTCCGCGATCCGACGATCCTGCGGCGATCCCTGGCCCTGGTGCTCGATCCGGCCCTGGATGTGCGTGAGACTTTTGTCCTGCTCTTCCAGGGCATGGGAGAACGTCAGACCGAGGAACTCCCGTTCGAATTTCTCAAAGACAATTACGATGCCGTGGTGAAACGCTTCCCCAGCGGCGCCACGGCGGATTACCGGGCCTTTCTGCCTTTGGTGGGCAGGGCCTTCTGCGACGAGCCTTCGCGGCTGGAACTCGCCGCTCTGTTCGAGGACAAGGTGAAGGAGTACGTAGGCGGCCCGCGCAATTATGCCCAGGTCTTGGAGACGATTCGGCTATGCGAGGCGCACCGGTCCTCGCAGGCCG
>JASHSS010000846.1 GCA_030038565.1 Bryobacteraceae bacterium | reverse complement strand
GGGCGCGGCGGCCGCGGCGGGGGGCGTGGCGGCCGTGGCGGAGGCGGCCGCGCGGAATCGCTTTCCCCAGACGGCAAAAAGTCGGTCTTCATCCGCGACGAGAATCTATGGGTGCGCGAAATCGCCACTGGCAAGCTCACCCAGCTCACCAAGGACGGCGTCAAGGATTTCGGCTACGCCACCGACAACGCCGGCTGGACCAGCAGCGACCGGCCCATCGTGGCATGGTCGCCCGATTCGCGCAAAGTGGCCACCTTCCAGCAGGATCAGCGCGGCGTGGGCGAAATGTACCTGGTGAGCACGCAGGTGGGCCATCCCACCTTGCGCGAATGGAAATATCCGCTGCCGGGCGACGCGGTGGTCACCACCATCCAGCGGGTGGTGATCGACGTGGACGATCCTCACGTGGTGCGGCTGGATCTGCCACCCGACCAGCACCGCTCGACGCTCTGCGACGATGTGACCTGCCGCGGCGGCGCCTGGGACGACGTGCAGTGGGATGCCGGCGGAACCACCCTGGCCTTCGTGTCCACCTCGCGCGATCACAAACAGGAGACCCTGCGCATCGCCGATGCCGCCACCGGCAAAGTGCGCGATGTGTTTCAGGAGAAGGTCAGCACGTTTTTCGAATCGGGCAACGGCAAGGTGAACTGGTTTTACATGCCGGCTTCGAAGGAAGTGATCTGGTTTTCCGAGCGCGACAACTGGGGCCAGTTGTACCTCTACGATCTGACCACCGGCCAATTGAAAAACCAGATTACCTCGGGCGAAGGCAACGTTACCCAACTGCTGCGTGTGGATGAACGCAACCGCGTGGCGTGGTTCCTCGGGGTGGGCAAGGAGAAGGGCCACGACCCGTATTACTCGCACCTCTACCGGGTGAACCTGGACGGCACGGGACAAAAGCTGCTCACCCCGGAAAACGCCAATCACGACATCACCCTTTCGCCCGCGGGCGATTATTTCGTGGATAGCTTCTCCACTCCGGATACGCCGCCGGTGGCCGTTGTGCGGGACGCGGAGGGCAACCTCAGGGCCAACCTGGAGAAAGCCGATATTTCCAAATTACTGGCTACCGGATGGAAGCCGCCGCAGCCGATCGTGGTGAAGGCGCGCGACGGCGTCACCGACCTCTACGGCCTGATGTTTAAGCCGGTGAACCTGGATCCGCGCAGGAAGTACCCCATCATCAATCACATCTATCCCGGCCCGCAGACCGGCAGCGTGGGCAGCCGCAACTTCTCAGCCGCCCGCGGCGATTGCCAGGCGCTGGCGGAGTTGGGCTTCGTGGTGGTGGAGATCGACGGCATGGGCACGCCGTGGCGCTCCAAGAAATTTCACGAGGCGTACTTCGGCAATATGGGTGACAACACCCTGCCCGACCAGGTGGCCGGGATGAAGGAACTGGCCAGGCGCTACCCGTGGATCGATATCGACCACGCGGGCATTTACGGCCACTCGGGCGGCGGGTATGCCACCGCCGACGCCATGTTCCGCTATCCCGATTTCTTCAAGGTCGGAATTGCCGAATCCGGCAACCACGACAACCGCGAGTACGAAGACGATTGGGCCGAGAAATGGCAGGGGCTGCTGGTGCGCAATGCCGATGGCACCACCAATTACGACAACCAGGCCAACCAGCTCCAGGCCAAAAACCTGAAAGGCCACCTGCTGCTGGCGCACGGCACCATGGATAACAATGTGCCGCCCTATAACACCCTGTTAGTGGTAAACGAGCTGATTAAAGCCAACAAGGATTTCGACCTGTTGCTGCTTCCCAACCAGGCCCACGGCTACGGCCCCGATACCAACTACATGACGCGGCGCCGCTGGGATTACTTTGTCCGCTACCTGATGGGCGCCGAGCCGCCCGAAGGCTACCAGTTACACCAGCCGGCCGGCGGCGGACGCGGCGGATTTGCGGCCCAATAACGCCGCGACACGGCCCCCGATCAGGCCCCCCATAAGGCGATGGCGCAGCCCACAATACCGGTCGAACGGCGCGAGTTCCTGACCGCCGAATGGCGCAATCTGGCCATGCTGAACTACGTGGTGGCGCCCTCGGCGCTGGCCGCCTGGGTTCCCCCCGGGACGGAACTCGACCAGTTCGGCGGCAAGACTTACATCAGCCTGGTCGGCTTCCGCTTCCTGCACACCCGCGTACGCGGCATCTGGATTCCGCTGCACTCGGATTTCGATGAAGTCAACCTGCGGTTCTACGTGAAGCGCCGCGAGGGTGGCGAGACCCGCCGCGGCGTGGTCTTCATCAAGGAGGTGGTTCCGCGATACGCCGTTGCCAAGGTGGCGCGGCTGATGTTCCACGAGAATTACGTGGCGCTGCCGATGTGGCACCGGATTGTCGAGCCGGTTTCCGAGCACGGGCGCGTGCAGGCGGAGTACCGCTGGCAGCACTCGGGCGCCTGGAACACCATCCGGGTGGAATGCGAAGGCAAGCCCGCGCGCCCGGCTGAAGGGTCGCTCGAGCAGTTCATCACCGAGCATTATTGGGGCTACGCCGCGCAGCCGGACAAGTCCTGCCTGGAATACGAAGTGGCCCACGACCCCTGGCGCATCTGGAAGGCCACCACGGCCACCTTCGAGGGTTCGCCCGCGGGACTCTACGGCCAGGCACTGGCGAAGAATTTCGAGGCCCCGCCCGATTCGGCCTTCGTCGCAGAGGGATCGGCGGTCACGGTGTACCGCGGGCGCGTGGTGGGGTAAGGGCTGAGGTATGACGTGCCATCATGATGGCACGGACGCAGACCGTTCTTTATCCTGAGAGGCAACACCGTGCGCGCCGCCGGGCCAGCGATCTGGGAATCTCCCTGGCCGAGTACGTGCGGCGGCTCATCTCGTGCGATCCCGGTGGCGCTAAGCCAAAGGCCGATCCCTCCCTGGTTTTCGATTGGGGCGCTTCCGCCGGGTCAGACGTCACCCAGGCCAGGAACGCCATGCTTGCGGAGGCCGCTGAGGCAGGCGCAACCATCAACGTATAACAGTGACAGCTGTCTCGCCCCGTCGCTTCACCCCCCCACCTGCATCGCAATCGCCACCTGCATCTCCGCCCGCGCGTCTCCCGCATACCGCCCCGAAATTGGCGCGGCCATCTCCGGGTCGGCCGCCGCGGCCACCGCGACGTGCTCGGTCGAGACGGCCACGCCGCGCGAAGGGTCGTAACCGCGCCAGCCGCCGCCGGGAATGTATACCTCCGCCCAGGCGTGCATGTAGGCGTGCTCCGCAACCGCCGCCGCGCGCTCATAACCGCTGACGAAACGGGCGGCCAGTCCCACGGCGCGGCAGGCTTCGGCGAAGAGCGCCGCCAGGTCGCGGCAGGAACCCTCGCGGAGTTCCAGCGTGCGGGCCGCCGGGCGGCTGGGGCCTTCAGGCCGCACCGTGTGCTGCCATTCGCGCCACAACGTCTCGGTCAGGTTCATCAGGTACGGCATGGCCTGCCGCCCGGATTCGGCCGATCGCGCTTCGGCAAACGCCCGCACTCCGCCATCCACTGCGGACCCGCCGGCGTAGCGTTCGAGCGCCTGCTCCAACCCCACCGGATATCGCATGGGCAGCGCCAGTTCGGCCGCCGGGGGCAGCAGAAAATCGAACGGATTCTCCCTCAGCGTCTCGACGGAAAAAGAACTCAGCACCGAAAGCTCCGTGGACGGCCCGTCAAACCACGCTTCGAGCGCCACGTTACCCTCCGCATCCAACTGCTGCGCCTGTCCGGCGGGCGTGGGCGCTATACTCAACTGCTGTTGCCGCAGGCGCTGCGCACCGTCCTGGCGAGGATAGAGGCGGATGGTGTGCGGCCCCAGGTGGACCGGGCGGTCGTAGCGGTAAAGGGTGGAATGCGTGACCGCGATGCGCATCCGGGCTACAGCGCCGCCGTCTGCCGGGTGAGCCGCGAGAAGGCGTCTTCCACCCACTCCGAAGGCAGGTCTTCCACGCTGCGCCGCATGCGCTCCTGCCACCAGTTGGAAATCTCGCGCAGGTCCTCGCGCTGGTAGCGGTGTTCCACCAGTTCGAAACTGCCGCGCGCGTAGAGCAGCACATCCATCGGAAAATCCACGTCGGCGGCGCACAGGCGCGTGGCGTCGAACGCCAGAATCCCCACCTTGAAGGCGTACAGCATGGAGTCCGCGCGGGTCAGCGAGCGTTCCAGGATGGGTTTGCCGAAGCCCGTCGCCCCGATGATCTGGTAGGGCGTGTCGGGCCCCACTTCCACCCAGTTGCCCTCCGGATAGACCAGGAACAGGCGGTGCGCCGAATCGTGCGCCATCTGCCCGCCGATCAGGGAAAAGGCGTTGAACGACAGATCCGCCTGCTGCAGCGCGGCGCCATCCTCCTGGGCTACCCGGCGCACCTGCTGGGCGTACAGGTTGACCACCTTGAACAGCCGGTCGCGGGCCTGCGTGTCGCGCGCGAAGGCATCTTCGAAGTACAGCAGGATCTTGTCGCGCAGCGACCGCAGCCCCGAGTTCAGCACGAAAAACGAGAATCCCGGCCCCTGGTAAGTGGCGGTTTTGCGGGCCACCAGGCATTCGTTGCCCGAAAGCACGCGCGTATCGGCGATGCCCACCAGGCCCTCCTCCACCGTGATCCCCAGGCAGAAAGTCATGACGCCTGCGCCGTCATCCCGCCGCGCCCATCGCCGGCGCATGGACGAAGAAGTCTCCCAGCACGCATTCATCAATTGTATTCATTTTTGTTTGCAGCCCGTCGAGGAATTCGTGCAGGCCGTCCAGCAGGATGGAGGCGACGTCGGCGAAATCCAGCTCCGAGCGCAACTGCCCGAGCCGCTGCTCGGAACTGCACGAGAACCTGCCCAGGGGAGTGCCGCTGATGGCGTGCAGCGATTCGTCGGCGCGTCCGATCGAATAACGCACCGCGCGCGGGAATTCCGCGTCCAGCAGCAGAAAATCCACGATCGTGTCCGGCAGGATGCGCCCGTGGCGCTTGCGGTACATTTCGAATCCGCTCACCGATTTCAGCACCGCCGCCCACTGGATATCGTCGTACGGGGTGCCCACGTCGCTCACCGAAGGCAGCAGCACGTAATACTTCACGTCCAGGATGCGGGTGGTTTTATCGGCCCGCTCCAGGCTGCGCGCCAGTCGGCTGAAGTGCCATGCTTCGTTGTGGCTCATGGTGGCGGCGCTGATGCCTTCGAACAGGTGGCAGCCCATCCGCACGGCCCGGAAAAAATCGGGCAGCTCGTCCGGCAAAACCTGCCCGCCGGCGCGCGTCAGCAGCAGGTACAGGCTGTTGGCCTGCTCCCACATTTCCGAGGAGATGGTTTCGCGCACCGAGCGCGCGTTTTCCCGCGCCGCCCGCACGCACGAACAGATCGAGTTGGGATTCCGCTCGTCGAAGGCCAGAAAGCGGATCACGTTCTCGCGGCTGGCCTCGCCGTAGCGCTCCAGAAAGACGGCGCGGTCCCCGCTGGTGTCCACAATCGGCTGCCACTGGTTGTCGTAGCCGGGCTGCCCTTTCATGCCGGCGTCCAGCGCCAGGTGCAGATTCACGTCCATAAAGCGCGCCACGTTTTCGGCGCGCTCGATGTAGCGCGACATCCAATACACCGAGTCCGCCACCCGGCTCAGCAACGGCTTGGCCTGTCCAGTGGTCACTGCTGCGCTCCTCCCCACGCCGCCGGTTGCGCGGCCAGCACCCAGGTGTCTTTGCTGCCGCCGCCCTGCGACGAATTCACCACCAGCGATCCCTGCCGCATGGCCACCCGCGTCAGCCCTCCCGGCAGCACGTAGATCTCCTTGCCGTACAGCACGTAGGGGCGCAGATCCACGTGGCGGCCCTCGAACCGGTCGCCCACGATGGTGGGCACGCGCGAGAGCGCCAGCGTGGGCTGGGCGATGTAGTTGCGCGGCTGCGCCTTCACCTTGGCCGCGAATTCCTGGCGCTCGGCGGCCGTAGAATGCGGCCCCACCAGCATTCCGTATCCGCCCGACTCGTTGGCCGATTTCACCACCAGAAGTTCCAGGTGCTCGAGCACGTAGCGCCGGTCCTCGTCCCGCCAGCACAAGTAAGTCGGCACATTCGGCAGGATCGGATCTTCGCCCTCATAGTAGCGGATCATGTCCGGGACGTACGCATAGATGACTTTGTCGTCCGCCACCCCGTTGCCGGGCGCATTGGCCAGCGCCACCCGCCCCTCGCGATAGGCCTCCAGCAGCCCCTTCACGCCTAGCAGCGAATCCGCGCGGAAGGCTTCGGGGTCGAGGAAATCGTCGTCGATGCGGCGGTAGATGATGTCCACGCGCTCCAGGCCCTTGGTGGTCCGCATGTAGACCTCTTTGCGGGAGACCACCAGGTCGCGCCCCTCCACAAGCTGCACCCCCATCTGCTGCGCCAGGAAGCTGTGCTCGAAGTACGCCGAGTTGTAAATGCCCGGCGTGAGCACCACCACGTTGCCGCCCGCCGAACGCGCCGGCGCTATCGATTCCAGCATCTCCAGCAGCTTGCTGGTGTATTCGTTCACCGCCCGCACCGGCAGCCCTTCGAACACTTTCGGGAAGATGCGTTTCAGGACTTCGCGGTTTTCCAGCACGTACGAGACGCCCGAGGGCACTCGCAAATTGTCCTCCAGGACGTAGTAGCAGCCATCGCGGTCGCGCACCAGGTCCGTGCCGGTGATGTGGCACCAGACCCCGCGCGGGGGATTGAGGCCGTGGCACTGCGGGCGGTAAGAAGCCGCCGATTCGATCACCTCGCGCGGAATCGCGCCGTCCTTGAGGATTTTCTGGTCGTGATAGATATCGTCGATGAACAGGTTCAAGGCGTGGATGCGCTGCCGCAAACCGCGCTCCAGGTGATCCCACTCATCCGCCGGGACGATGCGCGGCACCAGGTCGAACGGGAAGATGCGTTCGGCGCCGGCCGAATCGCCATACACGTTGAAGGTGATGCCCATTTGCAGCAGCACCTGCTCGGCGGCGGTCTTGTAGCGCAGAAGCTGGCCTTCGGAAAGCGATTCGATGGTTTCGAGCAGCAATTGCGCGTGCGGCCTCGGACGGCCGCCGGCCTCGAACATCTCGTCGTAAAATCCCTCGGTATCGTATGAGGCGAACCGCAAGCTTCCTCCGCCGAAACTATACCAGTTTGCGAAAGCGGCGGGGTCTGCGCCAAGACGAAACTATTTATGAGCCCGATTCGCTTTATTGATGCCCGCGG
>JASHSS010000845.1 GCA_030038565.1 Bryobacteraceae bacterium | reverse complement strand
AGCGCGAACCGTGCAGGGCGTACGCTCTGCTGCGCTGTCGCTGATGACGCCCATGGGGGAGTGGGCATTCTCGGTCGGCATTTCCGCGGAGGGTTATCAACCGGCTCCTGGAGAATATATGGGCATCCTGGCCAATTCCGTGAGCGAGGGCTACTTCACCACGCTGGGCATCCCTATGCTGCTAGGCCGCGACTTCCGGCCGGAGGAAGAACCCGCCGTAACCCCCGGCCACAACCTGCTGGCCGCTCTGGGCCGCATGAGCGGAGGGTTCAACGACACCGTGCCCCCCGCCTCTCGCGTGTGCATCATTAATGAATCTCTGGCGCGGCATTTCTTCGGCGCCGCCAACCCCCTGGGCCGCCACCTTAGTTTTGAGGATAAGTACGATCCCGCGGCCGCCATGGAGATCGTCGGCGTGGTGAAAGATGTCCATCACATGGGCGTGCGCCGCCCCGATCTGTCTGGCATCATCTACACCCCGAGCTGGAGTAAAGGCGCCGAAGCCAGGATGCTCAGCCTGCGGGTGGCCGGCGACGCGGGCCCGGCCATCGCCGCCATCCGCCGGCAGGTGCATGAGATGGACGCCAATGTGCCGGTGCTGCGGGTGCGCCGCCTCGAAGACTACGTCGGCGCGAGCTTCGCGCGCGAGCGCCTGATCGCGTACCTGTGCGCGGTCTTCGGCGCGCTGGCCCTGGGCCTCGCCTCGGTAGGGCTGTACGGCGTGATGGCTTACGCGGTGACCCGGCGCACCAGGGAAATCGGCGTGCGCATCGCGCTCGGGGCGCAACGCGGGAATGTCGTCGGGATGGTGATCCGCGATTCGCTGGGGCCGGTCGCCGCCGGAATGGCCGCCGGTGTGTTCGGAGCGCTGGCGCTGTCGCGCCTGGTGGCGGGGATGTTGTACGGCGTCGCGCCCCGCGATCCCGTCACGATCCTTCTGGCGTCGCTGGCGATGCTCGTGGTTTCGCTCGCCGCCGCGGCCATTCCGGCGCGCCGCGCCAGCCGCGTCGAGCCGATGGCCGCTTTGCGCCACGAGTAGGCGGCCTGAACCCGCGTCCTCCCCATTTCGCGTTTTTTCCGGGTTCCTCGCCGCCCTCCGTGTGTCGCTCGAAAATCCCCTTGGCGATGCTTTGCGCCCTGGCGGCTTGGCGAGAGCCGCCCTCGCGCCAGTCTTCATGTTGCCGGTTGCGCCGCGCCCCTGGGGACTCTCCAGAACCTCCGCTTTCTCCCCTCCGTGTCTCCGTGTGAGGACGACCCGCACCGCCCGCCCTACTCTACCACCCGCGCCTTCACGCCGTTGGCCGTAAGCGCGCGGCCGGCCTCGGCGAAAGCAGTCCGCAGGTACGCCATCGCGATCGTCTTGCCGCCCTCCGGCGAATAGACCGATGAAGTGATGTCACCGGCTTCGGCGGCGTCGGCCATTACCTTCGTGCCGGGCGCGGGCGGCTCCGCGCTTTCGATTTCCAGCCGCGCCAGCAGCTTGTTTACGTGCCCCTGCGCGCGGATGCGCTCGACGATCTCCTGCCCCAGGTAGCATCCCTTGGTGAAGCTGATGGCGTGCATCTGGCGGGTCTCCTGCGGAAGGCTGTTCTCGCGGATATCCTCGCCGTAGCGGGGTTTGCCGTTTTCAATCCGCACCAGGCGGGTGTCGGCCTCGGTCGCTGGCGTCGCGCCGGCGGCCTCCAGGCGCCCAACCGTTCCGGCCATCGACTCCGCAGAGAGGTAAATCCGGAAGCCGGGCTGGCCGGTGACGCTGACACCGGCAATCGTAGCCTCATTCCACGCCAGGTGAGCGTACGCCTCGGCCGGAACCGGCGCTCCCAACGACTCCAGCACGCCTGCCGCGCCGGGACCCTCCACCCCAATGGCGGCGGTTCCGGCAGTAACATCTTCCACTTCCACCTGGTCGGCCACCTTGTAGCGCAGAATCTGCTGGCGAGCCTTCTCGCGCAACTCCGGCTCGGTATCGATCAGAAAATGGTCGGCGAAACAAAACAGGCACAAATCCGCCTGAATGCGCCCCTGCGGGGTGAGCAGAAAGGCGTAGCACCCCGCGCCCGGAACCATCTTCTTCACCTCGTTGGTCGAGACGTTGTGCAGGAAGCGGACACGGTCGCGTCCGCGCGCCACAAGGCGTCCCCGCGCGCTCAAATCCAGCCAGGCGGCGCCATGGTGCAGGGCACTGTAACCCTGGCTCATTTCCATGAGCTTTCGCAGTTCCGCCTGGTTTTGCGCCAGTACACCGCGCAGGGCCTCGTAACCTTCGCTCATATCTATAGTGTAAAGCCGGCGGCTGCCGCGCCTCAGTAAATGCGCCGCAGGTAAGCCGAAATCAGGATGATGCAAAGGCCCGAAATGAGCGCTCCCAGCATCTGCCGGGCGCGGCGCTGGTTGTTGGGCTGCACGATCAGCCACGTCGCGGCGAACACGTGCATCACCAGCAGCAGCTTGATCCCCAGGAACATGTGGTACTTCACGGTATGCCCGGGGTTGCTGAGGATATTGTAAATGCCGGAGATGAGCAATCCGGTCACGGCTGCCGCCATCAGCGGGCGAAAAGCCGCCGCCGCCCGTTCGCCCAGGGCCGCGCGCGTTTCGGCGGAGAGGCCGGCCGCCGCGGGCGTCATCACCAGCCGCCCGAAAATCATGCCTCCGATCAACGTCGCCACCGAAGAAATGTGTAGCCACCGCATGAACACGTTCAGGGCTTCGGCCATAGGTTGAGTATACAATCGCACAGGCGTCGGGCCCTACAATATCAGTGATGATCCACGAGATCCTGCCGGTCGGAATGCTGGCTTGCAATTGCTCCATCTTCGGCGACGAGCAGACCCGCGAAGCCATGGTGGTGGACCCGGGGGATAATATCGCCGGCATCCTCGAAATCCTCGCGCGGCACTCGCTCACCGTGAAGGCCATTGTGATCACTCACGCGCATATCGACCATATCGGCGGCGCGCAAAAGCTCAAACAGGCTACCGGCGCGCCGGTCTACCTGAACCAGAACGACGCCGCGCTCCAGAAGATGTTGGATGCCCAGGCCGCCTGGCTGGGGATGGAGCCGGTGGAACCGGTGAAGATCGACGGCTCGCCGAAGGATGGCGACCGCCTGATGGTCGGGACCACGGAGTTCCACGTGCTCCACACGCCGGGCCACACCCAGGGCAGCATCAGTCTATGGATTCCTTCCGAGGGCAAGGTTGTGGCCGGCGATACCCTATTCCGCGACAGCATCGGCCGGACGGACTTGCCGGGCGGAGATTCGCGGCAGATTCTGCGGTCCATCCACGACAAATTGCTGCCGCTGGCGGATCACACCGTGGTCATCCCGGGCCACGGCGATACCACCACCATCGGCCGCGAGAAGCACTTCAACTACTTCCTGCAAGGCATGTAGCGCGGAGCGCGAACCTCAGGGTAGATAATCGTATCTTGCGCTCTCCCCGCGCACCTGGAGGTCTTCTTGAATCGCCGCTCCTTCCTCGCTGCGGCGGGCATGGCCGTCGAAGCCGCCCGCGCGCAGACCACCCGCCCGCCGGCCCCGTCTTCCAACGTCCCCAGCCGGCGCGTGTATGGGCTCAATCGTAATTGGCTGTTCCACCCCAAGCCGCCCGAGGGCGCCGAAGCCCCCGCCTTCAACGACGCCGCATTCCAGCGCGTTACCCTGCCGCACACCAATATCGTCCTGCCCTGGCACAGCTTTGACGACAAGTCTTACGAGTTCGTCTCCGTCTATCGCCGTCACTTTCAGGCTCCCGCGGCTTGGAAGGGAAAGCGCGTCTTCGTGGATTTCTCAGGCGCCATGACCGCCAGCACCGTGAGCATCAACGGCTATGCCTTCGAGGAGTATCGCGGGGGATACACCCCGTTTTCCTTCGAACTCACCCCGCACCTGAAATTCGGCGGCCCGAACATCCTTGCCGTGCGCCTGGATTCCACCGAACGCGCCGCCATTCCGCCCTTCGGCCACAGCATCGACTACCTCACCTTCGGCGGCATCTACCGCGACGTGGAATTGCGGGTCGTCCCGGAAACCCACCTGGCGAATGTCTTCGCCAAGCCCGTGCGCGTTCTCTCGAGCGACCGCACCGTGGCAGTGCGGTGCTACCTGGATGGTCCGGTAGCCAGGCCGGTCACCATCACTGCCGAGTTGCACGATGGCGGCAAGCTACTGGCAACCGCCTCCACCACCGTCAGCGCTGCGGCGGAGTATCACGACCTCACTATCGCCAACCTGGGCGAGATCGAACTCTGGGACCTGGCCCATCCCAAGCTTTACCAGGTGACCGCCCGCCTGAGTTCCGGAGATGCCACCGGCGGCGCCGGCGCCGATTCCTACTCCACCCGCATCGGTTTCCGCGAGGCGCGCTTCACCGATCGCGGCTTTTTCCTCAACGGCCGGCACATCAAGCTGCGCGGGCTGAACCGCCACCAGACGTTCCCCTACGCCGGCGGGGCCATGCCGGCGCGCGTCCAGGCCCGCGACGCCATGGTGCTGCGCAAGGAGCTGAAGTGCAACATCGTGCGCACCTCGCACTACCCGCAATCGCCGGCCTTCCTGGACGCCTGCGACGAACTTGGCCTGCTGGTGCTGGAAGAGATCCCCGGCTGGCAGTTCATCGGCGACCTCCAATGGCAGGACCTGGCCGTGGACAACGTCTCCCGCATGGTGCGGCGGGATTGGAATCACCCGTCCATCGTGCTGTGGGGCGTGCGCATCAACGAATCCCCCGATAACCACGATTTCTACACCCGCACCAACCAGGAGGCCCACGCGCTCGACGATTCCCGCCAGACCGGCGGCATCCGCAACAACTACGCGAGTGAACTGCTCGAAGACGTCTTCACCATGAACGATTTCGGATTTCCGCTGCGTCCGCCCAACCACCCCGCCTATCTGAACACCGAATTCAACGGCCATATGTATTCCACCAAGCGCTTCGATAACGTCGAGCGCGTGGCCGAACACGTGATCCGCCACGTGCGCGTCCACGACCAGCTTGCCGGTGACGACCGCTACTCCGGCGGCATCGCCTGGTGCGCATTCGATTACGCTTCCCACAAGTACTTCGGGTCGGGCGACCGCATCTGCTATCACGGCGTGAGCGACATTTTCCGCCTGCCCAAGCCCGCCGCCGGATTCTACCGGTCGCAATGCGACCCCCAGGAGGAAGTGGTCATCGAGCCGGGCTTCTTCTACTCCTGGGGCGATAAGCCGGGCGGAAACGGACCCGGGCTGGTGCCCATCTGCTCCAATTGCGACCACCTCAAAATCTACTACGGCGACCGCCTCCTCATGGAAGCCGACCCCGACCGCCAGACCTATGCCCATCTCCAATACCCGCCGTTCATGGTCAATCTGAACCGGCTCCAGTTCAACAACTGGGCGGACTTGAAAATCGAAGGCTACGTAAAAGGCAAGCTGGCCGCTACCCGCACGCTTTCCGGCAGCGGCACGGACGACCACCTGCTGGTGAAGCCCGACGATGCGGAACTCGATGGCGACGGCCGCGACGCCACCCGCCTGGTGCTCGCGGTGACCGACCAGTTCGGCAACCTGCGTCCGTTTGCGAGCGGCGCGATCCAGCTTTCGCTCACCGGTCCGGGCGAGATCGTCGGCGAGAACCCGTTCGCCCTCTCGGGCGGTGCGGGCGCGGTGTGGGTGAAGGCCAAAGAAGCGCCCGGAACCATCCGGATCGAAGCCCGCCACCAGTACCTCGGGAAGCAGACCGTGGAAATCCGCGTCCGGCGGGCCGAGCCCGAGTGGGTGTGAGCCAGGCCGGCTCGCTCCCGGGTGCTATGCTTTGAAAAACATGTTCCGCTTGCTGACGGTTTTGTCCACTTTGACCCCATTTCTCTTTTCTCAAAACTTCGATCCGAAGCTTTACTCCGGCCTCGAATGGCGGATGATCGGGCCCTTCCGCGGTGGCCGCACGGTCGGCGCCGCCGGCATTCCCGCTCAACCCAACGTTTTCTACATCGGCGTCAATAACGGCGGCGTGTGGAAGACCGACGATTACGGGCGCACCTGGAATCCCATCTTCGACGGTCAGCCCACCGGCTCCATCGGCGCGGTCGCCGTGGCGCCATCCGACCCGAACGTGGTCTACGTCGGCAGCGGCGAAGGATTGCACCGCCCCGACCTTTCCGTGGGCGACGGCATGTACAAAACCACCGATGCCGGCAAAACCTGGCGCCATCTCGGCCTGCGCGATGGGCAGCAGATTCCCCAGATCATCGTCGATCCGCGCAATCCCAACCGCCTGTTCGTCGCCGTCCTCGGCCACCCTTATGGACCGAATGCCGAGCGCGGCGTCTTCCGCTCCACCGATGGCGGCGCGAACTGGCGAAAGGTGCTCTACAAAGACGAGCACACCGGCGCCGTAGACTTGGCCTTCGATCCCCACGACGCGCAAACTGTCTACGCCGTGCTGTGGCAGGCGCAGGAGGGCCCCTGGGAAAACGGGGCGTTCTCCGGCCCGGCGAGCGGCCTCTACAAATCCACCGATGGCGGCGATCATTGGACTCCGCTCTCGGGCGGCCTGCCCACGTTCGCGCAGGGATTGGGACGCATCGGCATCGCCATCGCACCGGGCGATCCGCGCCGCATGTACGCCCTGGTCGAGTCGCGCGAAGCCGGCGGCCTGTACCGCTCCGAAGATGCCGGCGCCATGTGGAATCGCGTCAACAGCGAGCAGCGCATCTACGGCCGCGGCTCGGATTTCGCCTGCGTGCGCGTTGATCCCAAAAACCGCGACGTAATCTACGTGGCCAACACTTCCACCTACCGCTCCACCGATGCCGGCCAAAGCTTCACCGCCATCAAAGGCGCGCCGGGCGGCGACGATTACCACACCATCTGGATCAATCCCGCGAATCCCAACATCATCCTGCTGGCCTGCGACCAGGGCGCTACCATCAGCGTCAATTCCGGCGCCACCTGGAGTTCCTGGTACAACCAGCCCACCGCGCAGTTCTATCACGTGATCACCGACAACCAGTTCCCATACTGGGTCTACGGTGCCCAGCAGGAGAGCGGTTCGGCGGGCATCGCCAGCCGCGGCAACGACGGCGAGATCACCTTCCGCGACTGGCACCCGGTGGGCGCCGAGGAGTACGCCTACATCGCGCCCGATCCGCTCGACGCCAATATTATCTACGGCGCGGCGCGCAACGGCGTCACCCGGTGGAACCGCATCACCGGCGAAGTGGAGCAGGTTGAGCCGCACGGCACGTACCGCTATGTGCGGACCGTGCCGCTGATTTTTTCGCCC
>JASHSS010000844.1 GCA_030038565.1 Bryobacteraceae bacterium | reverse complement strand
AGGCCCCACTCCCGTCTCCGCCCTCATCCATGCGGCTACCATGGTCACCGCCGGCGTCTATATGGTGGCGCGCTCTTCGGCCCTGTTCGTGCTCACTCCCAGCACTTCCACCGTGGTCGCCACGGTGGGCGCCTTCACCGCGATCCTGGCCGCCTCCATCGCCTTGGTCCAGACCGATATCAAGCGCGTCCTGGCTTACTCCACCGTCAGCCAGCTTGGGTATATGTTCCTGGCTCTCGGCGTGGGCGCTTACTGGGTGGCCATCTTCCACTTATTCACCCACGCTTTCTTCAAGGCGCTCCTCTTCCTGGGTTCCGGCTCCGTGATTCACGCCATGAGCGGCGAGCAGGATATGCGCCACATGGGCGCGCTGAAAGACAAGATCCCCATCACCCACTGGACCATGTGGGTGGCTTCCGTAGCCATCGCCGGCATCCCCGGCCTGGCCGGCTTTTTCTCTAAAGACGAAATCCTATGGCAGGCCTATAGCTCCCCGCAGGGCTCCCGGGCCTTGTGGGGCGTCGGCCTGGTGACCGCCCTGATGACTGCGTTCTATATGTGGCGTCTCATGAACCTGACCTTCTACGGTAAGTCGCGGGTAAAGCCCGAAGTTGCCGCCCACATTCACGAATCGCCCGCGTCCATGACCGTGCCGCTGGTCGTCCTGGCCATCGGCAGCGCCCTCGGCGGCTGGCTGGGAACCCCGCGCCTCTGGAACCTGGGGGAAAATTTCCACTCCTTCGAAACCTGGCTCGCCCCCGCCTTCGCCTCGGCCGCCGTGGAGGCTGCCAAGGAAGGCGAGCACGGCGCATCCATCGAATGGATCCTCATGGGCTTCTCGGTGGCCTTCGCCATCATCGGCATCGTGGCGGCGCGTTACGCGTACCATCACAAACCGCAGGTCGCCGATACCCTCGAAAAGGCCCTCAAGCCGCTCCACGGCCTGTGCTACAACAAGTGGTACGTAGACGAAATTTACGATTTCCTCTTCGTCAACGGCTTGGGTAAGGGCGGCGGCCGGCTGGCGGGCGCCTTCGACCGGACGATCGTGGATGGCGGCGTCAACGGCGCCGGCTGGCTTACCCGCCTCAGCGCCACCATCTCCGGCTGGTGGGACACCTGGATCGTCGATGGCGCCGTGCGCTTCACCTCCTTTTTCGTGAAAATGCTCTCTTATCCCGCCTGCATCCTGCAAACCGGCCGCGTGCAGGCCTACGCTTTCTTCATGCTGGTGGGCGTGTTGGCCTTCCTCGGATACTACGTAGCGCGATAACCATATGGACCAGCACTTACTCAGCATCGTCCTGTTCACCCCGCTGGCCGGCCTGGCCATCCTGCTCCTGATTCCCTCCCGGAATAAGGACCTCATCCGCGTCTGGGCCAACCTCGCCGCCTTCGCCGGATTCCTGGTTTCGCTTCCCCTGGTCACCCGCTTTCAGACCGTCCAGGCCCCCTCCCTGCGCGGCTTCCAGTTCGAGGAGCACGCCGATTGGATCCCCACCCTGGGCGCCCACTACCACCTGGGACTCGATGGCATCAGCCTGCTGCTGGTGATGCTCACCACCCTGATGGGCTTCATCGCCGTGTTGTGCTCCTGGAGCGCCATTCAGGATCGCGTCAAGGAATACTACGCCATGTTCCTGCTCCTCCAGACAGGCATGATCGGCGTATTCCTCTCGCTCGATTTCTTCCTCTTCTATATCTTCTGGGAACTCGTGCTAGTCCCCATGTATTTCATCATCGGAGTGTGGGGCGGCCCGCGCAAACTCTACGCCGCCATCAAGTTCTTCCTCTATACCCTGGCCGGCTCGGTGCTCATGCTGCTGGGCATCCTGACCCTCTACTTCCAGCACTACAGCCAGTTCCACTTCTACACCTTCGAGATCTCCGAATTGATGAAGACCAACCTCACCCTGGGCCTCCAGCAGTGGGTCTTCTGGGCCTTCTTCATCGGCTTCGCCATCAAGGTACCCATGTTCCCGTTCCACACCTGGCTGCCCGATGCCCACGTCGAAGCCCCCACCGCCGGCTCCGTGATCCTGGCGGCCGTCCTGCTGAAAATGGGCACCTACGGCTTCCTGCGCTTCTCTCTGCCGCTGCTGCCCAAGGCGTCCGCCGACCAGACCATCGTTCAGATTCTGGCCATCCTCTCCATCGTCGGCATCATTTACGGCGCGCTGGTCAGCCTGATGCAGGCGGATTGGAAGAAGCTGGTGGCTTATTCCTCGGTAAGTCACCTGGGCTTCTGCACCCTGGGGATTTTCTCCCTGAATCCCAACGGCATCGCCGGCAGCGTGCTCCAGCAGATCAATCACGGCATCTCGACCGGTATGCTCTTCATGGTGATCGGCGTCATCTACGAGCGCCGCCACACCCGCGAGATCGCCGAGTACGGCGGCCTCGCCCACGTCATGCCGACCTTCGCCAAGATCTTCGCCTTCGCCATGCTCAGCTCCGTGGGCCTGCCGCTGTTGAATGGCTTCGTCGGCGAATTCACCATTCTGCAAGGCGCTTTTGAAGCCAGTCGCGTGTGGGCCGCCTTCGCCGTCACCGGCGTGATCCTGGGCGCCGCTTACCTGCTGTGGCTCTATCAGCGCACCATGCTGGGCCAGGTGACCAACGGAAAGAACCTGACCATCCCCGATATGAATTTCCGCGAAATCGCCACCTTTGTGCCGCTGATCGCCTGGGCTCTCTGGATCGGCATTTACCCGCAACCCTTCTTTGACGTACTGCGCCAGCCGGTGGTGCAGATTGTGGAGCGGGTGAGGCCCAATTACTTCTCCGGCGGAGGGCCGCAGTTGGCCCACCTGCCCGCACCGCCCGCGCTCGCGCAGGCTGGAGGCGGCCAATGAGCCAGTACTACACAGCCACCGATCACTTCACCATCATCCCCGCGGTGATGCTGGCGCTGTTCGGATGCGCCGTCCTGATTTTCGATTTCTGGATCTTCCCCGATCCGCGCCAAAAGAAATGGCTGCTGCTGTTCGTGGCCCTGGGCGAGGGCTTCACCGGTTTCGGCCTCGTCCGCCAGTCGTCCTATCTCGCCGGCCTGGGCATCACCAAGCTGACTGGGTTCCAGGGCTCCGTCACCGTGGATGGCTTCGGCATCTTCTTTAACTGGATCTTCCTCATCGCGGCTCTGATCGTGGCCGTCATCTCGTATCAGTACCTGGAGGTCGCCGGCGAGCACCACGGCGAGTACTACTCCCTCATCCTGTTCGCCCAGTGCGGCATGTATTTTCTGGCCACCGGCACCGACCTGATCACCCTGTTTATCGGCCTGGAGCTGATGGCCCTGTGCTTCTACGTGATGGTCGGTTTTCTGCGCACCGATAAGCGCTCCAACGAAGCCGCCCTCAAATATCTTCTGTTAGGCGCATTTTCCACCGGCTTCCTGGCTTACGGTTTTTCGATCATGTACGGCCTGGCGCGCTCCACCAAGCTGGCCGATATCGCCGCGGCCATCGAGCAGCGCCCCGCCTGGGACCCGCTGGTCTTCCTGGCGATGGCCACCACCGCCGTGGGATTGCTCTTCAAGATCTCCGCCGCGCCCTTCCACATGTGGGCGCCGGATGCCTACGAAGGCGCTCCCACCACCGTCACCGCGTATCTTTCGGTGGCCTCGAAGGCGGCGTCCATCGCCTTCCTGCTGCGCATCTTCCTGGGTCCGCTGTACCCCGCGCAGGCCACCTGGGAGCCCATTCTCGCAGCCGTCGCGGTCATCACCCTCACCCTCGGCAACCTGGCCGCCATCAACCAGACCAACATCAAGCGCCTCCTCGCCTACAGCTCGATTTCGCACGCCGGGTACATGCTGCTGGGCCTGGTAGCCGGCAATCAGACCGGAATCAACGGCATCGCGGTCTACGTGATGGTCTACACCTTCATGAACCTGGGCGCCTTCCTGGTGGTGGTGGCGCTGCGCCGCGCCAACATCATCGGAGAAGATCTGGACGATATCGCCGGCCTGGTGCACAAGAGTCCCGGCTACGCCTTCCTCATGCTGATCTTTCTGCTCTCGCTCGCCGGCATTCCTCCCACCGCCGGCTTCCTGGGTAAGTACTACATCTTCCTCTCGCTGATCCAGACCGGGCATTACACCCTGGCGGTAATTGCCACGCTCTACGTGGCGGTCGCGATCTATTACTATTTCAAGATTGTGCGCAGCATGTTCGTTCGCGAATCCACCGAAAAGGCGCCGCTGGAGTCGAGCTTCGGTTTGCGGGCCGCGGCGGTCGTCGCCGGCGTCATGACCCTGGCCATTGGGATCTACCCCGACCCCTTCCTGCGCCTGGCCCAGACCTCTCTGATGCGTTAAAGGAAATATGGACGCCATCCTTTCCAATCCGTGGTTCCGCCCGATCGTCGTGATGCTGGTGATCATGGCGGCCTTTCCGCTGGTGGCCGGTTACATCGTGCTCGTGGAGCGCAAGGTGCTGGCCGATTTTCAGGTCCGCCTGGGTCCGATGCGCGTGGGGCCGCACGGTCTGCTCCAGCCCATCGCCGATGCCCTCAAGCTGCTTCTCAAGGAAGATATCGTGCCGGCGAACTCGGATAAGGCCATCTTCTGGTTCGCCCCGGTCATCTCCACGTTCACCGGCCTGACGGCCTTCGCCGTGCTGCCCTTCGCTCAAAATATCTACGTCAGCGACGTCAACGTCGGCCTGCTGGTGGTCTCGGCCATGTCGGCGGTCGGAATCCTGGGCATCATCCTGGGCGGCTGGGCCTCCAACAGCCACTACCCGCTGCTGGGCGCGCTGCGCAGCGCTGCCCAGTTGGTCAGCTACGAAGTGGCCCTGGCATTCGCCCTGCTCTCCGGGGTCATGTGCGCCGGCACGCTCAGCATGCAGGGCATCGTCAAAGCGCAGGCCGATCGCGGCATCTGGTTCATCTTCGACAACTACTTTTTCATGATCGTGCCGTTCGCCGTGTATATCATCGCCGCGACCGCCGAGACCAACCGCGCGCCCTTCGATCTGCCCGAAGCGGAATCCGAGCTGGTGGCCGGTTTCCACACCGAGTACAGCGGTTTTCGGTGGGCGCTCTACTTCCTGGCGGAATACGCCAACATTTTCGTAGTGTCCTCGGTGGCCGTGACCCTGTTCTGGGGCGGATGGCTGCGCCCGTTCCCCAGCGTGGCGTGGCTGGATATTCCCCTGAATATAGCCTTTCCGGTATTGCTCTTCGCGGGATCGGGGGTGCTCTCCATACCTCTGGTGAAGCGCCTCAAAGACCCGATCCAGCAGAAGGTGCTGGCGGCTTGCATCCTGCTGCTGTTCGTGATGGCCGCCGCCTTCGCGGTTCCCCTGATCGCCCACGCGGTGAGTGGTCTGTTCTGGTTCCTTCTCAAGGTATCGTGCCTCATCTACCTGACGATCTGGTTCCGCGGAACCTTCCCGCGCTTCCGCTACGACCAGCTCATGAATATCGGCTGGAAGGTCGCCATCCCGGTAGGGATGGCTTCGGTGCTGATCAACGCGCTGATCGGCATGACCCACGCGGGCTGATTCAGTTCAGCTTGAACGTCACGGTGATGGGCGCTTCCACTTCCACCGGCACGCCGTTGAGGGTAGTGGGGCGGTAGACCCAGCGGGCCACCGCATCCATCGCCGCGCGCACCAGCAGCGGATGCCCGCGGCTGACGCGTAACTCCTTGATGCGGCCGTCGGTGCCGATCACGGCAATCAGTTCGACCACCCCGGAGATCCGCATACTTCGCGCCAGCGGCGGATAGAGCGGCTCGGGGCGAAAGATCGGTTCGGCTAGGTGGACCTTGCCGCCCGTCAGGCGCGGGATGGGCGCCGGCGTCGCCGGGGCCGGCGGGCGCACGGGCTCGGGCGGCCGCTCGATCAGCGGCGGTGGACGAAGATCGGGACCGACACTGCCGAGCACACCGGGCATACCGCCTTCGACTCCGGTCTCCGAACCGCCGGGCACGCCGAAGCCGCCCAACTGCGGCGGCGGATCGACGATGGCGATGGCGTGCGTGGGAACCGCAGCGGGCGCGAAGAAACCGGCGGTGCGGAACATCCTAGCCGTGGCATGATGCTGGGGATGCACGCGGTCGCCGCGGTGAGGCGCCGCCGGCGGCGGACCGGGCGTGGATATCGCGGTAATGTAGGCCACGCGTGGAATCACCTGCGGCCAGATGAGAGGGACCAGCACCAGGCCGGTGACCAGCAGAGCCTCGAGACCGAAGCCCATGCACGCAGCCCACCAGCGCCGCGGATGATTGAGAAGTGTCGATGGTTCGAACATAAGGCTCCTACCGCGCGCACGGACACACGACTCCTCCAGTGAGGAAACAGGGGGAATCCGCCCGTTGCGGGCGCGTCTGGGAAGTTGATATTGCGCTTCCAACTTCCACCCAAATAGACACCGGGATCGAACAGAAGTTCCGCCGCGCCAGGGGGGCCGCGCGGACCAAGGCGACCGAACGTGAAGGGGGTTGGCTGCGCCGGAGCGGGGCGACACCGATGGCGCGAACCAAACGGCCCTGCCACGACGCGGGCGGGCCGAACGGGGCCCGGCGCGGCGGCGGCGGATTAAGGAGATGATGGATACGTGCAACTGCCGGATGGGGTCAGGCGAAGCATCGAGGAACGGGCTGAGGCGGTGGGGTTCCCCGAACTAGCGCGGGCGGCGGCGGCGCTCTCGGGCGCTTACCGCGCGGGAGGGGCGGCGCGCGCGACGGACGTGGAGGGCCTGACGGCCTACCTGGCGACGCGCATGCCCGCCACGTACGCGGCGGCGCACGCGGTGCTGGCGGAAGTGCGGCGGGCGCTGGGCGAGCGTTCGGTGGGCAGCGCGCTGGATATCGGGGCGGGCAGCGGAGCGGCGGCGCTGGCGGCGCGCCAGTGGTTCCCGAATGCGAGCCTCACGTTGATCGAGCGCGATGCCCGGATGGCCGCGGCAGCCCGCGAATGGCTGCCGGATGCGGCCTTGCTGGAGGGCGACGTGACGCGCATGGAAGAACTGCCGCCGCATGACCTGGTGATAGCGGCGTATTCGCTGGGAGAGTTGGGCAGCGCGGCGTGGATGCGAATGTGGCGCGCGGCGCGCGTGTCGCTGGTGGCGATCGAGCCGGGCACGCCGCGCGGCTTCGCCCTCATCCGCAAGGTCCGCGGCGATTTGCTGGCGGCCGGCGGACACATGCTGGCGCCGTGCCCGGGGGCGATGGAATGTCCCATGGCGGGGAGCGATTGGTGCCACTTCGCGGCCCGCGTGGAGCGCTCGTCGCTGCATCGCAAGCTGAAGGGCGGCGCGCTGGGGTATGAAGACGAGAAGTACAGCTACGTGGCGTTGGCGCGCGAGCCAGCGGCGCTGCCCGAGGCGCGGATCGTCCGGCATCCGCAGCATCGGCCCGGGCTGGTGGTGCTGGAGGTGTGTACCGCGCAAGGCCTCGGGCAGCGGCAGGTGCGGAAGCGCGACCGCGAACGGTTTCGGGAAGCCCGGCAGGCGGGTTGGGGCGATGCGCTGGGCGGTATATGATGGGGAACATGCTCAATCGGGAACAAGCCTGGGAAATACTTTGCGAGTTTACGAAGTCGGAGGGATTGCGGAAGCATGCGCTGGCTGTGGAGACCTGCGTGACGGCGTACGCGCGGAAATTCGGCGAGGACGAATCCAAGTGGTCTCTCACCGCGCTGCTGCACGATTTCGATTGGGAGATTCACCCCACGCTGGAGGAGCATCCGCAAAAGGGCGAGGCCATTCTGGCGGAGCGGGGGGTGGAAGAGGAGATCCGGCGGGCGATTCTCTCGCATGCCAACCACACCGGGGTGCCGCGCGAGACGGCGCTCCAGAAGACCCTCTATGCGTGCGATGAACTGGCCGGATTCATCACCGCGATTTCCTACGTCAAGCCCAACCGCAGCGTGTTCGAAGTGGACGTCGTCTCGGTGAAAAAGAAGATGAAGGACAAAGCCTTCGCCCGCTCGGTGAACCGGCAGGACATTGTGGAGGGAGCTCAGGAATTGGGGGTGCCGCTCGAAGAGCACATCGCGTTCTGCGTGAAAGCGATGCAGGAGCGCGCGGGGGAATTGGGCTTGCAGGGGATTCAGGGAAGCGCGAGCGCTTGAAGCTGAGGAAGCGGGCCGGGCGGCGCGGGCTGCCCGGCCGAGGAATTTCAGACTACTTCGAGCGAATGGTCGCCGCTCGCGGAAATCTGATTGCGGAGCGCGTTCGACAGCACGATGCAGCCGCAGGATGCCTTGCCGGGATGGGAGATGGAATCGGCATGAATGAGGAAGCCGGACCTGCCGTAGGTGACGGTGTCCGGCTCCGGGGTCAGGGCCATCACGCGCGGGCCATGAGTGGCGGTATCGTAGGGCGGACCGATGTGCCATTTGCCTTTAGGGATCGGCCCGACATCGTGGACCTGATCGAGGGCCGGATTGTTTTTGCCCGGCCCCATGCCGGAGTAGCCGGCGCCGGCCGGCTGTCCATCGTGAGAGAGCGCGCCGGTGAGCTGATTATAGGTCCACATAAGTTACCTATCGTTGTCCTTCGCGGCGAGTAAGCCGGAGCTGGTGATGGCCACGCCGGTGGCGATGATGCGGGCCTGGTACTGGGGCGGCGCCCAGACGGTGGCCAGGGCAACCAGCAGGCCGACCACTCCGACGAGGGTGGTTTTCCAATTTGCCAGCATAGCTACCTCGCGGCCAGGGCGAACTGGTTGGCCTGCGCCTGGGCTTGCACCTGGAGAGCCGCCAGACGGGCGGCCTCTGCCGCGGAGAGTTTAAGCCTGGTGGAACCGGCGGCGGCCAGATGGACGCGCGAGGCGGTTGAACTGGAGGGGAAGAGCGCGGCCACGGCGCGGGCGGCATTGGCCACGGCGCCGACTTCGGCGACCAGTTGAGGAGGCGCATTGGGCGGCAACACGCTGCTGGGATTCTGACCGACCAGGGTTGCGATGGCATCGGCGATGGAAGCGGCCTTCTGCTGGTTGGTGAGCTGGCTGGCGGCGACCTTGGCGATTTCGGCGAAGACCTGGTCGGCCAGGGCGAGATAGGCATTGACCGGAGCGGCGACGGCCGGGGCAAAGGCTGCCAGGACCAGGGGGGCGGCGACGGAAGCGGCGTCCACGCCGATTTGCAGATCGGCGATGACCTCGTCGATCTGGTTGGCCGTGCAGGCGGTTTGCGCTACCAGCAGAGCCAGCAGCGCGAAGACGGTGAGAGCTTTCGATGTGCGATTCATGGATATCCTTTGGAACAAGATTTAGGGAAGTGCGTTTGGTCAGGCCAGCAGGCGCGAATTGGGACCGAGGTTGGGGTCCATTTCGTTGCGGGCGCGGAAATAGTGGCGCAGGTCGTCGCGGAGCCTGGGCTTGTTGCCGGACAACTGCCAGAGGCCCTGCCAATCGCGCTTCAGATCGAGGTAGGGATCGAAGCCGTTGTCGGTGAGGATGCGCTCGCGCTCACGGTAAAAGCGGTTGCCCTTGGGGCCGTGCCAGAAGTGAGTGATGGTGTTGTCGAGGTAGCCGATATTGGCCTGGATGGAGCGCGCGCCCTGCTGCCAGCGCTTGACGGCCTGATAGTAGGGCGCGCAGTTGCGGATGTGGTCGAGACCATCGGCCAGGCCGGCCATGCCGTAGGCCATGATCCAGTCGGCCGAGCCTAAGATGGCCTGATCGAAGAGGCCGCCCATGTCGTCCCAGGTGGAGCGGCGGAAGGCCCAGCCGAGGCCGGTGGCGCCCCACCATTGTTTCTCGGCGTCCTCGCGGCCG
>JASHSS010000086.1 GCA_030038565.1 Bryobacteraceae bacterium | reverse complement strand
TCGTGGCGCCGTTTTTCGCCGATCGAGTCGCCCCTGGCTGTAGTTGCTCTCCGGCCGAAAAAAGTTCCTTCGGCAATCCCCCTCCCCTCCGGCAGGCCGGCCCGCTGCCCTCCGCAACCAGCTATCCTTCACCCGCCGCTTACAATGGAGAACTGGACCGCCCGTCCCGCATGCAGACTTCCGGCCGCATCGCCTTCTCCTATCCGAATTTCCGAGCCTACATGGCCGCGCGCTTCCTGGCCACGGCGTCCTCCGAGATGCAATCCGTGGCGGTGGCCTGGCAGATCTACGGGCTGACCCACCGGCCGCTCGACCTGGGCCTGGTGGGCCTGGCGCAGTTTCTTCCCGGCGTGTTGCTTTTCCTGGTGGCCGGACAGACGGCCGACCGCCTTCCGCGGCAGCGCATCCTGGAAGCCTGTTTGGGCGGGTTCGCCGCCTGCTCGGCGCTGCTGCTGCTCTTCGCCTTGCGCGGCGTCACGTCGGTCTTTCCGATTTATGGGGTCCTGGTGCTGAACGGCGTCACCAGGGCCTTCAACGGACCGGCGGGCCAGGCTTTTCTGCCGCTGCTGGTGGAAGAGCGCCATTTTCCCAATGCAGTGGCGTGGAGTTCCTCCATCTTTCAGGCGTCCACCGTGCTGGGACCGGCGGCGGGCGGCCTGCTGTATGGCTTTTCGGCCAGCCCCGTCCCGGTATATGCCCTGGCGGGGGTAAGTTACCTGGCCGCCGGCGTGCTGGTTTCGGCACTGCGCGTGGCCAAGCCGCAGCGGCCGCCGGGCGCCGCCCGCGTGACGGTCATCCTGGAGGGCCTCCGCTACATCTGGCGCAACCAGTTGATCCTGGGCGCCATCAGCCTGGACCTCTTCGCCGTGCTGCTGGGCGGCGCGGTGGCCCTGCTGCCGGTCTTCGCGGACCAGGTCCTGCATGTCGGCCCCATCGGCCTGGGAGTGATGCGCAGTTCGCCCGGCGCGGGCGCGGTGCTGATGGCCACGCTGCTGGCCTATCGCCCGCTGCGGCGCCGCGCCGGGGCGGCCATGCTGTGGTGCGTCTGCGGATTCGGCCTGTTCACCATCGTCTTCGGCCTCTCGCGCAGTTTGCCGCTCACCGTGGCGGCGCTGCTGCTGGTGGGCGCCTGCGATATGGTCAGCGTGGTGGTCCGCCATACCCTGGTCCAATTGGGCACCCCGGACGAAATGCGCGGCCGCGTCAGCGCGGTCAACATGGTGTTCATCGGGGCTTCCAACGAGGTCGGCCAGTTCGAATCGGGCCTCACCGCGCAATGGTGGGGCGCCGTACCCGCGGTGATCGCCGGAGGCCTCGGCACCATCGCGGTGGTAGCGGCCTGGGCAGGCATGTTCCCTACGTTGCGCCGCGTGGACCGTCTGACGCCCCGGGGGTGAGACCCACCGCCTGTTCGCGCACCGCGGGAACCGCGCGGCCCGGCGGCCGAGGTTGAACGCCGAAACGTGCCTCAGGGGTTCTGCGTCTGGGCGACCTGAAAATGGCTGAGGCTGTCGGCGTAGCGCTGCACGCCGCGGTATAACGCCTCGGCCAGCTTCTGCCGGTACTCCGGCCGCTTGAGCAAAGCCTCCTCGCGCGGGTTGCTGAGGAATCCGATTTCCGCCAGCACCGAGGGCATCTGCGCCCCGATCAGCACCACGAAGGGAGCCTTCTTGACGCCCCGGTTGCGGGTGCCGGGGATCTCGCGAACCGATGCGGCGTACAGCGAGCTTTGAATCCGGCTGGCGAAATCCTTCGATTCTTCGGCCTTGTCGTGCAGCGTGATCTTCTGCACCATGTCGCGCAGTTCGAAAATCGAGGCATGCGCATTGGCGTTTTCTCGCGACGCTACATCCGCGGCGTCCTTGGTGTCGGCGAAGTTCAGGTAATAGGTTTCCACCCCGGTGATCCGCGTGACCGGGGAAGCGTTGGCGTGGATGGAAAGGAACAGGTCGGCCTTCTTCTCGTTGGCCAGGGCGGTCCGCCGTTCCAGCGGAATGAAGGTGTCGTCGGTGCGCGTATAGATCACCTCGGCGCCCATCTTTTCTTCGATCAGCTTGCCCAGCCGTTTGGACACGTCCAGCACCAGTTCCTTCTCCATCAGACCCTTGGGACCCTGGGTGCCCTGGTCGTGCCCGCCGTGGCCTGGATCGATGACCACCCGGGAAATCTTCAAACCCAGTTCCCGCACCAGTGAATTGTCGCCGTTCGCCGTGTGGCGCGCGGCTTTACCGGTGTCGGCATCCATCGCCAGTCCGGAGGGCGCCGATGCCGCGGACGGCGCGGGCGGCTCGGACGGCGGCGCGGAATCGTAGCGCAAAACCCTGCCGCTTTCGACCGGTGAAAACTCCGCGGACGGGGCCGACGATCCGGCGCCGCTATCATGACGCGGCGTCTTGGCGATGTCCGTCAGCGCTGGCCCCATGGGCGAGCCCGGCGATCCGGCGGTGCTATCGCGGCGCGGCGCCTTGGCGCTCTCCGTCAGGGCCGGTCCACTCGCCGCCGATGGCGCATCGCGGCGCGTCCCCTTTCCCGGTTCGGCAGATTCCGTAGCCGGGGAACCCGCCGCCGGGCGCGAAGTACCCGCTCCCGCTCCACCGGCGGCGCCGGAATCGGAGGAACCCGGATCGCGATGGGAGCCATCGGGCGCCGACCCGTTTTTCAAACCCTCCTCCGGATTGGCGGGAGAGTTGGCCGCCGGCGCGGGACCCAGTTGACTCTTGGAAGGCTCGGCCACCACCATCTCCGCCGAAGCCAGATCCCCCGGCGCGACAATCGCCTTCACCTGCCGCGTGGCAGGACCGAAGGGCGTGGGCGGCTCCGGATGTGCCGGCACAGGCTCCGTCGCCGTGGGCGGTGTGACCGGTATCGTGGGTCCTTTGCCGGCACGCACCTCGATCATGAGACGATCCGGATTGGCCAGTTGCGTGGTGGTCACCTCCGAGGGACCCGCCAGGTCCAGCACGATGCGCGTGACACTCGGGCTGGTCTCGGCCACCCGCAGCCGTTTCACCCGCTCATCATCGTCCAGGGATATGGAAAACAAAGAGTGTGAGCCGATGTGCGGGCGCGCATTCAGGATGTCGAAATACACGCGCTCGGGATTGTGCAGGCTGTCGGTGCGATACTTGAAATCCCCCGAAACCTCGACCGCCACGCGCGTCACATCGCCCAGCGACCAGTGCCGCACCGCCGTGATCGTGCGCGCACCGCCGCGGTCCGCCTGCGCCCACAGCAGGGGAATCGCCATCGCCAGTGCCGCCATCCGTTTCATGGCACGTTCTTCATTGTGAGACGTAGCGTACCGAGCCGTCGGCTTCGTGTATTTCCACGATGCGGGTGGATTTTTTAGCCGCCGGTCCGCCCTCCGTTTTCGCCGCGGCAGGTCCCACTTGGGCCGCGGCGTGATTCTTGCGAAGCTGCTCGGCCACCGATTGTACGTAGTTCACGGTTTCCGGATAAGGCGGAATGTCGCCGTATTTGGCCACCGCCCCTTCGCCCGCGTTGTAAGCCGCCAGCGCCAGCGCATAGTTGCCGCCGTGCAGATCCAGCAGGTATTTCAGATAACGGGCGCCGCCTTGAATGTTGTCCACCGGGTCGAAAGCGTCCACCACGCCGAAGCGCCGCGCAGTGGCGGGAATCAACTGCATCAGGCCCTGCGCGCCCTTCGGGGAGACCGCCTTGGGATTGTAGTTGCTCTCCACCTTGATGACCGAATGGATCAGTTCGGGCGGCAACTGCTGATCGGCGGCGATCCGCGCAACCGTGGCATTGAACGAGCCGGGTGTGGCTTCCCGATCCTGCCTGCCACCCGCCGCGGTTCCCGGCTGCGCTCCAGGCGCCACGGGATTGACCACCCGCGGTTTGACAGTAATCTCCGGCACGGCTTTGGGCGCCGGCGCCGGGCGCGGCATCACTACCACGCTGCGCACCAGTTTGCCGGTCCGCTGGTCCGGCCGGACCACCGTAGTGATCTGCCTTCCGCCGGCGTAGGGCGTGGGAGAGTCCGCGGCATACCCTGCCATCGCGCTCATCCCCAACAGTGTAAAACAAAATCGAATCAAAGTGTTTGCTCGCTGCCGAATTTCCATTCACCAGCCCGCGGATGCCGGACTGGCACACTCCGCGGGGTTCCGGGCCGGGGACGCGGGGCGGCTTCGAAACCCAATGTTATCATTTCTATGTGAGTTGCGCCGGGTACCTGCTGGTGGGGGGAAGGAGCTCTCGTATGGGCCGCGACAAAGCCCTCCTGCCGTTCGGCGGCATCCCGCTCAGCCGGGCACTGGCCGGCCTGGTCGAGCGCGCCGCCGGTTGCGCCGTGCTGGTGGGCAATCCGCAACTGGAGCCCCTGGCCGGCTACCCGGCCATTCCCGATCTTTACCCGGGCCAGGGCCCTCTGGGCGGCATTCTCACGGCTCTCGAACACACCACCTCCGACTGGAACCTGGTGGTGGCCTGCGACATGCCCGGCCTCTCCGCGGAGTTTCTGGCCGGCCTGGTGGATGCCGCCACGCGGTCGGACGCCGCCGCGCTCCTGCCCGTCGGCCCCTCCGGCCGCCCGGAACCTCTCTGCGCGGTCTACCATCGCCGCGCGCGCGTCCCCCTGGGCCGCGCCTTTGCCCGCGGTGTTCGCAAGATCACGGCCGCGCTCGAAGACGCCGGGATTGCCGTATGCCTGTGGCCGGCCGGCCAAGCCGATGTCTTTCAAAACGTCAATACCCCCGAGGATTGGGCCCCGTGGGCGCCTCCCTATGCCACAAAATGATCCCTTCCCCCACTACATCGAGTTCCGGCATGTCTTTAAGACGTTCGACCGTCCGGTTTTAGTCGATTCCAACTTCCACGTCAACCCCGGCGAGACGGTCGCCATCATCGGCCGCAGCGGCGTCGGCAAATCCGTAACGCTCTCCCATATCATGGGCTTCCTGAAACCGGACAGCGGACGCATCATCGTGGCCCACGAAGACATCACCGATTTTCCGGAAGCCGAACTCCGCCGCATCCGCCGCAAAGTGACCATGGTGTTTCAATCCGGGGCCCTCTTCGATTCCATGACCGTGGCGGAAAACGTCCTGTTTTCGCTGGAGTTGCGCGAGGACTACGACGAGAAGAACAAGGAAGACGTGGTCAACGGCCTGCTTCGGATGGTGGATATCGCCGAAGCCCGCGATGCCTATCCCGCCGATCTTTCCACCGGTTACAAGCGCGCCGTGGCCATTTCCCGCGCGCTGGCCGCCCAGCCGCAGTGCATCCTCTATGATGAACCCACCACCATGGTGGACCCCATCATGTCCGACCACCTCGGCAACCTGATGATGCGCCTCAAGAACCAACTGCGCCTGACCTCCGTGGTGGTCACCCACGACTTGGACCTGATGTACAAAGTGGCCGATCGCGTGGTCTTCCTTTATGAGGGCGGGGTGATTTACTTCGGCCCCACCGCGGACCTGGCCAAATCCGAGCACCCCCACATCCGGGAGTTCCTGGAACTGGACCGGGTGGTCTGACGGAGCACCAGGCCCGCGGTTCCTCCGCATCCGCCCCCCTGCCCGGCGCATCCCATCGTCATGCGTACAAGGAACCTCGGCAATACCCCCTTGGAAGTGCCCGTCGTCACCCTGGGCGGCAACGTCTTCGGCTGGACGCTCCCGGAGAGCGATTCGCTCCGCCTGTTGGACGCCGCCCTCGATGCCGGGCTGAATTTCATCGACACCGCCGACCTGTATTCCCGCTGGGTACCGGGACAAACCGGCGGCGAATCCGAAACCATCATCGGCAAATGGATTCACTCGCGGGGCAACCGCGACCGCGTGATCGTGGCCACCAAGGTGGGAATGGATATGGGGGATGGCAAAGTGGGCCTCGCCCCGTCGTACATCGAGCGCGCCGTGGAGGATTCGCTCCGCCGCCTCCAGACCGATCACATCGATCTCTACCAATCCCACCAGGATGACGCCGGGACCTCCCTCGAAGAAACCCTGCGGGCTTATGAACGGCTGATTCAACAGGGCAAGGTGCGGTACATCGGGGCGTCCAATTACCAGGGCCCGCGCCTGCGGGAAGCCATGGAAACCGCGCGGCGCGCCGGCCTGCCGGCCTACCGGGCCCTTCAGCCGCACTACAACCTGGTGGAGCGCGAACCCTACGAATCGGATCTGGCGCCGGTGGTGGCCGAATACGGAATCGGCGTGCTGCCCTACTTCTCGCTGGCCTCCGGATTCCTGACCGGCAAATATCGCAAGCCGGAAGACACGCACGGCCGGGCGCGCGGCGGCTCTGTCGGCAAGTATCTGAACCCACAGGGGCTGGGCGTTCTGGCGGCACTCGACGTAATGGCCGCCGAGATGTCCTCGACCCCCGCGCGGGTGGCCCTCGCGTGGCTGATCGCCCGCCCCGGCATCACTTCGGCCATCGCCAGCGCCACCCGAGTGGAACATCTGGCCGACCTGACGGGAGCGGCCGAGTTGACCCTGGACGCCCGCGCCATCGAAAACCTGGACCGCGCCAGCGCGCCCCTGACGGCCCAGGCCGTATAATCGTAGCCGGCCATACCGGGCCCGTGGAATTACGGCGTTTCGCACATTCCGGTTCTTCCCGCGCATGCTACCGTGTAGAAGGTGATACCGATGCGCGCGTTCGCCATGCTCGCGCTCCTTCCGCTGCTTTCGAGCGCGCAGGCGCCGCCCGCCGCCACCCTGACCAAAGGCGTTCTCCTGGAGCGCGATACGCCCGCCGCCGAAGGCGAGTTCAGCATTCGCGCCGATGACAACCAGGTGTACCGCTACCGGTACGACAGCCGCACTTACGCGGTGCGCGACAGCCGCCTCACCACCGTGCCGGCTTTGACTCCGGGCGAAGATGTGGAAGTGATTTCGGACGCCGTGGCCGGCTCCCTGGTGCGCTATGCGCGGGACGTGCACGTGGTTTCCAGCGCCCCGCCCCCCGCGCGCCCGCGCATCGCCTTGCCCACCCGGCTAGTCACCGGTTTGGATCCGCTGGACCGCTTTTTCCCGGCTCTGCCGGATGGCGACCTGACCTTTTCCGGAGTCGTGTATCGCGTCACCGGAGAGCGCGTGGTGCTGCACACCCGCCATGGCGACCAGCCCATCCTGCTGCGCGGCGATACGCGGTATGTCGCCGACGGCGAAAGCGTGAACAGCGCCGCGCTCAAGCCCAACATGCGGGTTTTCATCCGCGGCGGCAAGGACATCTGGGACCAGGTGGAAGCCTACCAGGTGTTCTGGGGCGGCATCTTGCAGCCGCGCTAGTCTAGGTCTTCGACCGCGTGATTTAGTTCTTCCGCTTGGTGGTGTGACAGGCGCGTCTTCAGGGCAACGAATCATGCGGTCGGGGACATAGCTGCGCGGATGGCCCTGCGCCGCTACCCTTCCCGGCTGCGCAGAATTTCGTCCGCCACATTCGCCGTGGCGCGCATCTCCGGCACGTCGTGAACGCGCACGATGTGGGCGCCCGCAAGCACGCTGGCGGCCACCGCCGCGGCCGTGGCGAAGCGCGTCTCTTCGGGATTCTCCTGGGCCAGGAAGTGCTTGCGCGAGGGACCCACCAGGATGGGCAGATCGAAGCGCGCCAGTTCGCCCAGCCGGCCGATGATCAGCGAGTTCTGCTCCTTGCGCTTGCCGAAGCCCAAACCGGGATCGATCACCAGGCGGCTCCTGTCGATGCCCACGCCGCGCACGCGGTTGATGGCCGCCTCCAGATCGTGCGCGATCACCGCCATGGGATCGGCCATCGGGCCGAGCCGCGCCCAGGTTTCCGGCCGCCCGCGCATGTGGTTGATCACCAGCCCGCCGTCGTGGTTGGATACCATGCGCGCCAGTTGCGGCTCGAAGGTCAGGCCGGAAGGATCGTTGATGATCTCGGCCCCCAGGTCCAGTGCCCGCTCGGCGACTTCGGCCTTGTACGTATCCACCGAAACCGGAACTCCCAGGCGCCCCTTCAGCCGTTTCAGAACCGGGATCAGGCGACGCATTTCTTCGGCCGCCGAGATGCGCGACGAACCCGGCCGCGTGGACTCCGCGCCGATATCCACAATATCGGCTCCCTGTTCCTCCAGTTCCACGGCCCGCGCAAAGGCGCGATCCGGATCGGCGTACTTGCCGCCGTCCGAAAAGGAATCCGGCGTGACGTTGAGGACGCCCATCAGAACGGTACGCTCCCCAAGCTGTATCTCACGGTTCTTCAGTTTCCAGAAGAGGTGTTTTCTCACCGCCCTACTAATTTCGCACTTTTCTATCCGGAGTGGAGATTGGCCGGCCGTCACATGCCGGTGGCGCGCGCCCGAAACTCCGGCTTGGGCGGCGCCGGGCGGAAGCACTCCATGCGCTCTCCGCTCTTCCTGCCCGGCAGCCCCGCCGCCGCGCGGGCCATGATCGCCCCGATCCGCTCGGGCTCCGCGGCCGCCCGCAGGTTCACCAGCAATTCGTGCCCCCAGGCGGGGGAAGCGTCGAGTTGGCCCTCCACCGCCGGCTCGTCCCTCCCGGTGACCGCCACTTTCACGTAGCCGCTCTCCGCTTCGTCGAGCGCTTTCAGGTGGACGATCTTCACCCCGGCGCGCC